>JAPYTP010000007.1:0-27689 GCA_029941885.1 Myxococcota bacterium | reverse complement strand
TCGGCGAGGTCGGCGATGGCGCGGTCTAAAAAGACACTCCGCCGTTCACGGTCAACGTTGCGCCCGTGACATATCGAGCCTCATCGCTCGAGAGGTAAAGGCACGCGTTCGCGATGTCTTCGGGCTGACCGAAAAAGGGCAGGGCGTTCAGATCCAGAACGTATTGCCGAAACTCTTCGGTCATCGTCTTCATCTCGGACTCCGTCTGGACGAGTCCGGATGAAATGCAGTTCACGCGTACGCCACGACCTCCGAACTCCGTGGCGAGCGAGCGGACCATTACCTCGACGGGGGCCTTGGTGGCGAAGTAGATGGGCATGCCCGGAGCGCCGTTCCGCGTTCCTGAAGTGCCGATCGCGACGATCGAGCTCGTCTCGGCTTTCTCGGGACGGGCGGCATCGATGAGGGTGGGCAGGCTGTGCTTGAAGAGCCACAGCATCCCGCGGATATTGGTGGCGATCGAACCTTCGAGGATTTCGTTGTCCATGTCGAGGATACCGGCGGTCTTCTCGCCACTTGCGGTGGCGGTCGCAGCAGCGTTGGCGATCAAGTTGTCGATGCGCCCGTATCGCTCGATCGAGGCTGTGATCAGCGCTTTGATCGAAGATTCATCGTCGAGATTGCATCGGACGAAAGTCGCATCTCCGCCGGAATCACGGATCGACGCGACGACTTCCTCACCTCGCTTCTCGCTTCGTCCGCTCACGATGACACGGGCCCCTTCGCTGGCGAATCGAGCGGCGGTGGCGGCGCCGAGCCCGCTGGTCGAGCCGGTGATGATCGAGACTTTACCTTCGAGGCGCTGAGGCATGCTGTGATTTCCTTCGTAGGACTCCGCGTGTGGAAAACGCGTAGTCACGGGGTGTACCAGATAGGCGAGGAGTAGGCGCGGTCCTGGATCTCGCGCGGCGTTTCGTCCGCCAGGTCGGCGCCGAGTCGGACCGCATCGTAGGTCGTCCAGCGCGGCGTGGGAATTTCGAGGACCCGCACATAGTAGAAGGCGTGCAGCGCCGCATCGAAGTCTGGATCCTGCCAGAACGCCACCAGTTCCGCATCCCCGACCGTATTCGTGAACGTCGCCGTTTCGACGTCGACGGTGGAACGGATTGGCTTCGGGCCGCCGAAGAATCGCCGTTTCCGACCGTCCGAGAGCCGGACGTCGTAGATCTCTTCCTCCAGGCGACCGTCCGGTTCGCGCCAGCCCTTGACGATCTGGATGCGATCGAGATTGGCTCCGTTGGGGTCCTTCAGGGCACGGATCAGGAACCGGGGGGTGCCCGAATTGGCGAGGGTGGAGAGATCAGCCCCCATCGGAACGCCCTTTCGGTATCCGATTCGCGTCGAGTCGGGGCGGAAGGCGTCGGCTTCTTCGAAGTCCCAGCCACCGAAAAAGCGAAGGGTGATTCGGGAACCGGTGGTTGCATAGACTTCACGCCGCTGCATTGCGTCGAAGATCGCTTCGCGGGTGTTTTCCTGGGCCCAGACCGCTGCATATCCCGAGGCAACGAAGCTCCAGGAATGGATCGTGGTCTCCGGCGTCTGATAGGTGGGTGGCGCGATTCGGGTCGGACTCGGCTCCATGCTCGTCAACTTCCCCCAGAAATCGTACTCCGCGGCGGTCGCAAGGGACGTGTGGGAGTCGGTGCTCCCGATCAGGCCGAGCTTGAAGGGATTCGCCCCGAGGCGGGCGTTTTCCGCGAGGCCGTTCTTGAGCGCCTGGCGCAGATATTCGTATTGAAGTTGGTCGTCTTCCTTGCGAACGCTCGGGACTCCGATGTTTCCGTAGTCCCAGTTCTCGAAGTCGGCGAACTCGTCGTCCGGGGACAGCAGCGGGTGGGACTCGCTGTCTCCCTTCACCTGGGTGATCTCGGCGATCGGTTCGTGCCGCGCACGGCGGATGGCATAGTCGCGGTCGAAGGGACGTCCCTCGCCGTTCTCGAGGGAGAACATCTGGCCGTTGCTCATGTTGGGGTTGTGGGGAATCGCCAGGATCGCGCCACCGACCTCTCGCTCGTAGGCCTCCATGAAGTCCCAGAGGTCCTCGGGGCGCTCGCCCTCGAAGGAAGACTTTGGGATTAGCTGGCCGGCCTTTGCGGCGTCGTCTCGATAGACGACGACTCGATGGAGATTGTCGCCACTGGGCATCGCACTCCATTCGTAGCCGATCATCGCGCTGAAGCGCCCGGGTTCATTGTGCTCGTCCGCGAGCGCCGTGATCTGATTCCAGATCGTTCGCGTGAACTCCGCGTTGTCGATCAGGGGCTCTGAACTCATCAGGCTCTCGATCAATTCGGCGATCACCGAAAATTGTTGGGCCTCGTCTCCCTGGATTCCCGCCATCAGGCGCTTTGCGGTTTCGTCCTCGAGCAGCATTGCAGAACCGGCGCGCAGGCTGGGGAGCAGACCCATGTATTCGGCGTGGTCCGAGACGACGAGGAAGTCGAGCGGTACGTCGAGCTGGACGGTCATTCCGTTGTGCGCTCTGACGGATTCTCCTCGCGCGAAACGATAGGCATCCGCAGGGGAGAGACGCGTGTTGCCCATGGTGTTTGCATCCATGCTGAACGAGCTGTGGACGTGGGTATCGCCCCAGAACACTTCGGTCGGGAAATCGTCTCCGAATGTCGGTGAATACTCGATGGCTGTGACCGAGATGTCAGCCGGTGCGACGGGGGCAGATTCGACATTCGCGTGGGAAAGTGTCGTGCCGACGGATCCGATCGCGAGGATCGCACCGAAGAGGCGGGTTCGAGCGGCCTTTCGGGCAGGGATGTGTCGGGCCATGGGCGACCTCCAGTCGGGTAGCGACGAGGCTGCGACTGTAGTGCATCATGCTCCGTCAGGAGGAAGTACGAGATGAGTGACGAAGTGAGAAATCCGGTGAATCAACTGACCTTCCCGCCCGAGGTCGAGAAGGAGATGCGGGACATGATCACCCGCGTCGGCGGCGAATTCTGGGGAAGAGAGGAGCTTCCCGCTTCGACCCGCAGCCTAGCGACGATGGCGATTCTCTGTACGCGGGGCTTGCACGAGGAGCTGGCGATTCATGTCCGGCTCGGACAGGAGCAATTCGGGGTGTCGCGTTCGGAGATCTGCGAATTGATCCGACACTGTGCGCTCTACGCTGGCTTTCCGATCGCGGTCTCGGGCTTTCGAACGGTTGCCCGGGTCTTCGAGGAGATGGACGCAGAATAGAGGCAAGATCGAGGCAGGAGGTCGGCGAACGTGTGCGGATCGCCACCGGATGCGTCACGAGATCTTCCGATGGTGCACTCACAGACTGGTGTAGCGACGATCAAGGGAGAGTGCGGTGGCGTTCTGGAAGCGCGGCAAGAAAGGCAAGAAAGGCAAGAAGCGGGGAAAGAGGCGGTCGCGGGAAGACGGTTCCGGCCAATCCCCGACTGACGCCAATTCGGACGAGACAGCGAATCGGAGAATCGGGGTCGTCTCGAGCGTGCCCTCGCCGCCTGAAGGCACCCCCTCGGATTCACCCTTCAGAGATGTGGTGGAACGTCGATTCGGACCCTCGGGCCCGTCCCAGCCAGATCATCTTCGCGCCGTCGAAGCCCTTTTCCCTGACCATCCGGCCACGCCGGAGCTCGAGGTAGCCCCCATGGCTCATATTGGACGCACGACGACGATCACCGGCGACATCGTTGCCGAGGAGAATGTCGAGATTCAGGGCACGATCGAAGGATCGGTCCGGCTGACGAATCACCAACTGACGGTCGGGAACGAGGGTCACGTGAAGGCCAGCGTCGACGCGGACGTCGTCGTCGTCTACGGCAGGATCACGGGCGATGTCGTCGCTTCGGATCTCGTCGAGGTCGAGAAGGGCGGCATCGTGGGCGGGGACATCAAGGCGCCGCGCATCATCATGCACGACGGCGCGATCGTCGTCGGGGGACTCGACATGTCTGCGTCTCTTCCTAATTCGACGGGCTCGCTCTCGACGAACAAGCAGCTCGATGAGCCGCCGGATCACCCCCACCTTCAGCCGGTCGCAGATCTCGAACACGACGCCTCGAGCAACGACGAACCCTGAGGGTCCCGATTCCGGGAGCGAAGGTGCGCTTTCTCCGGTCTCCGGCCGCGATCTAGCGTGATAGAGTCCGAGGGCTGCGCACCGCGCGGCTGGAGGATCGCACCGTGCGTACCGAGCCCTTCCGGATCGACATCGCCCAATCGAAGCTGGACGATCTTCATCGTCGACTCGACCACGTCAATTGGCCTCATGACTTCGCCAACGACGATTGGACCTACGGCGTGCCTCGTCCCTACCTCGAAGAAATGGTGGGCTATTGGCGCGACGGCTTCGATTGGCGTGAGCACGAGGCCAGGCTGAACGAGCTGTCCCATTTTCGGACCGAAGTCGACGGACTCCCGATCCATTTCGTACACGAGCGGGGTCGTGGACCCGATCCGATTCCCCTCATCCTGAGTCATGGCTGGCCCTGGACCTTCTGCGATTTCGAGGAGGTGATCCCCGCGCTCGCCGATCCAGCCGCGCATGGCGGGGACCCCGCGGATAGCTTCGACGTCGTGGTTCCCTCGCTTCCGGGCTTCATCTTCTCGACGCCGCTTGCGCGCTCGGGTGTGGGACCGCTCGGCACAGCGGATCTCTGGGACACGCTGATGCGCGACACGCTCGGGTACGAGCGCTATGCGGCACAGGGAGGAGACTGGGGCGCGATGATCACGACTCAGCTCGGTCACAAATATGCTGAGCATCTGGTCGGGATCCACCTCACGAACGCGTCACCCGTCCCGAGCTTCACGGGTGATCGTCCCTGGTCCATCGTCTCCGTCGGAGGTGGGGAGGGCAGCGATCCCGGTCTGATCGACTTCCAGAAACGATTCGCTTCCCACATCGCGACACACATGCTTCACGCCCAGACGATCGGCTACGCCATGCACGACTCGCCGGTCGGGCTGCTCGCGTGGATGCTCGAGAAGCGGTTCCGATGGGGTGATTGTCGAGGTGACCTCGAATCTCGTTTCAGCCGCGACCACCTCTTGACGACGATGAGCCTCTACTGGTTGACGGACAGCTTCGTCACCTCTGCGCGCTACTACGCCGAGGCGGCGCGCGAGTCCTGGACCGCGACTCGGGAAGGGATGCCTCAGGTTCCCACGCCGACGGCGCTCTCACTCTTCCGACACGACATGCCCCCCGGCGAACCGGATTGGGCGAAGGACTATTTCGATCTTCGGCAGCTGCGGATCCGGGAGGACGGCGGACATTTCGCTCCGGCGGAGAACCCGCAGGCGGTGATCGAGGATCTCCGAGATCATTTTCGACCCCTCCGCTGAGGGTTCACTGATTCGGCCGAACGGGACCCCGGTTCGAGGGAGGGTCTGAGTCGAAAGGAGGCATACGCGGAAATGTTTCAGGGATGGTGGATCGTAGGGACGCATTTTACAGCTCAGCTCTTCGTGACCGGCTTCTTCATCTACAGTCTTCCGCTTCTCTTCCCGGCCGTGATCGCCGAGTTCTCGACCGATGCGACCACCGTCAACTCCTTGCCCAGCGCCGCGAGTCTATTGGGTCTGGTCGTGGCACCGCTCGCCGGTCCACTCGTGGACCGCTGGTCGGCCAGGGGCTTGATGATCATCGGCACCTTCTGCCTGGTCCTGGGACTGCTGGGACTATCCTTGTCTCAGACCATTCTTCAATTCGTCGTGCTCGGCGCGATCTTCTTTTCGATCGCACAGATCCTGTTGGGACCGCTCGCGGGCTCGGCGGTCGTCTCACGCTGGTTCACCGCCACGCGAGGTCGCGCCTTGGGTATCGCGGCGATCGGCACTTCGATCGGCGGTATGTTGCTTCCGAAGGGGCTCGGCCTGGCATTATCGACAGTTGGGTGGCGTGTGGGACTCCAGGGGATCGCCTTGCTCTCCGCGCTTTTCATTCTGCCGCTCCTCTTCTTTCGCTTCTGGAACGACCCCAGCGAACGCGGTGCGGAAGCCGAGACTTCGCCCGAGGCGATGGGGAGCGCGGGATCGGAATCGACCCTCGCGACGAACCGGGAAATCCTCGAGCGCCCCGCGTTTTGGCTCTTCACGCTCAGCCTGGGATTCTTTCTGGCTTCGTACACGGCCACCCTGGCCAACATCGGGCAATTCTGTGCCGACCTCGGCTTCAAAGAGAACGCCGCCGAGAATCTGATTCCCCTGCTTGCCCTGTGCGGAATCTTCGGGAAGCTCGGCTTCGGGTACCTGGCTGACCGCATTCCTTTGAAGATGGGTCTCCTTGCAGCGATCGGCGCGACGGCATGCTCGCTGACACTCTTTTCCTATGAGCCGAGCTATCCGCTGATGTTGGTTGGGGCTGCCGCGATGGGCGTGGCCAGTGGAGGCATCCTCCCGGTCTGGAACGCGATCGTCCCTGTGATCTTCGGGGTGCAGAATTTCGGGAGAGCGATGGGCTGGATGATGCCGGTCATCGGAATCCTCGTGACGCCTTCCTTTCTGATCGTTGGCTATATCCGCGACTCCACGGGGAGCTACGTGATGGCCTTCCAGGTATTTCTCGGCGTGTTGGTCGTCGCCGCTCTTCTGGTGCTCCCGCTTCGCGCGGAGGAGCCCGAGTCTGCTTCCTGATCTGTCCGGTGTCGGTCCGGTGCGGGGGCCTGTATTCTGGAGGCCAATGATCGGGCGCGACTGCGAAGCAGGCGTCCGCGACCGATCCGACGACTCGACGCGAGGAGAACGGCAGCCATGGCACATGATCTCGTCATCCGAAATGGCAATCTGATCGATGGGACGGGGGGGGCTCCCTTCCGAGGAGACCTCGCAATCGATGGAGACACGATCAGCGTCCTGGGTCAGGTCGACTCCCCGGGCCGTCGCGAGATCGACGCGGCCGGGCATGCCGTCACCCCGGGTTTCGTCGATATCCACACCCACCTCGACGCCCAGATCGGCTGGGATCCCTACCTCACTCCGATCAGCTGGCACGGGGTGACGACCGCGCTGCTCGGAAATTGTGGCGTGACGTTTGCGCCGGTCCGGCCCAACGATGCCGGGACCCTCGCAGGCATGATGGAGACGGTCGAGGACATCCCGCGTGATGCGATCCTGAATGGCCTGCCCTGGAATTGGGAGAGTTATGGCGGCTACCTCGACTCACTCGAGGACAGCAATCCCGCGATCAACGTCGCCGGTCTCGTTGGCCACTGCGCCATTCGTTATTACGTGATGGGTGAGCGTGCCGTCGAGGAACAACCGACGGAGTCCGAACTCACGCGGATGGCCGAGGTCGTCGGTCAATCGATCAGCGACGGCGCGGTTGGTTTCTCGACGTCCAGAATCATCGGGCACGTTCTGCCCGATGGCCGTGACGTTCCGGGGACCCACGCAGAGCATTCCGAATTGATCCAGATCGCGAAGAGTATCAAGGCGGTTGGCGGCGGGCTCATGCAGAACGTGCTCAATATGTCTGGCGACTTCGAGGGCGAATTGGATCTGATTAGGCAGCAGGCGCAGGCGACGGGGGACCGCGTCCTCTTCAGCATCACCGCGGGTCGTTCGGATGCTTCGGGGCGACTCTTCACGGATCGGATCCGCGCGATGCGCGCCGAGGGTCTCGATGTGAACGGTGTGGCGATTCCGCGGGGTTCTGGCTTCGTCGCGGGGCTCGTGAATACGTTGCCCTGGAACCATGGCGCCTGGAAGGAATTCGCCGCGCTCGACTTCGCCGGTCGATTGGCCGCACTCGACGACACGACGACCTTCGCGACTCTGGTCGAGGATGCGAAGGCGGACACGGGGCATTTCTCGAAGGTGCCGCTCTACTGGCTCGGCGATGGGGAAACACCGAACTACGTCTTCGACGAGGAGAGTTCGGTCAGGACCTTTGCCGATCGCGATGGCGTTCATCCCGCGGAGACCTTTCTGCGAATGAGCCGAGAGAGCCGAGGTGAGGCGCTCTTCCTGCTCCGCCTCTTCAATCCGAACATGCGGGCGGTCGCCGATCTGATCTCCGAGGGCGATGTCCTTCCCGGCCTCGGGGATGCCGGGGCACATGTGGGACAGGTGATGGATTCCGGTTGGTGTTCGTTCGTGCTGTCCCATTGGGTGCGAGACGAGGCGCTCTTTCCGATCGAAGAAGCCGTTCGCCGGATGACGTCGGCGCCGGCACGGATCATCGGGTTCGAAGATCGCGGAACGCTGGCTGTCGGAAAGAAGGCCGACGTGAACGTGATCGACCTCGAGCGGGTGAGCGAACGCATGCCGGAATTCGTCCACGATTTCCCGGGCGGGGCGGGTCGCTTCGTGCAGAAGGCGCGCGGCTATCGGTCGACGATCTGCAATGGCGAAGTCATGCTCGAAAACGATGAGCACGTGGGCACGCGCAACGGGCGGATCTTGCGGTCGTGACCGACTCGAGTTCCCTGCCGGCGGATTTCGAGTTCGATCCCTTCGACCCAAAATTCTTCGATGATCCCTATCCCTCCTACAAGCTGCTTCGGGATCATGCGCCCGCCTATCAGCGGCCCACGGTGGAGGCGAGGGTATGGCCGCACTATTGGCTGCTGACCCGGGCTCGGGATGTGAACGCTGCCCTTGCGGATTGGCAGACGTTCTCATCTGCGCGCGGGACGCTGATCGATACCGACATCACGCTCATTCCGCCAAACATCTTCAACATGGATCCTCCGCGCCACGACGAACTTCGCGCAATCCTGGCGCGCGTCCTTTCGCCGGCTCGGGTCGCTTCCATGGAAGAAGGGGTTCGCCAGAGTGCGGTTGAGATCATCGACGCGATGCTCGATCGAGGAGGCTTCGATGCGGCGACGGAATATGCGCAGCTGATCCCGACTCTCACGATGTGCGAGCTGATGGATCTTCCGACGGTGGATCGCGAACTCTTCTTGAAGTGGAACATGGACACGCTGGCGGGCAACGACTTTACGAGCGATGCGGCTCTCAAGGCGTATGGAGAGATGCAGGACTACTGGACGGGGCTCGTCGGCGAGCGTCGGGTATCGGGGTCCGATGATCTGATCTCTCTGATCTTGCACAATCAGACCGAGGGACAGGAACTGTCGGATGAGGAGGTCGGTGGCTTCTGTTCGCTCCTGCACGACGCCTCCCAGAATACGACGATGAACATGATCGCGAATGGCATCATCGCGCTTGCCCGCTTTCCCGACCAACGAAAGAAACTCGTCGACGAACCCGGTCGCTGGTCGCACGCACTCGATGAGATTCTCCGATACGTGTCTCCCGTCCAGGGTCTCGCGCGTGCAACGACGCGCGACGTAGAAATCGCTGACGAGACGATCCCTGCTGGCGACCAGGTTCTGCTGTTGTATGGCTCGGCGAATCACGATGAGACCGTGTTCGAGCGACCCGAAGAACTCGATCTCGAGCGCGATGCCAAAGGTCATTGGACCTTTGGGCACGGAATTCACTCCTGTCTGGGGAGTGCCGTGGCTCGACTCGAGACGCGCGTGGCCCTCGAGGTCCTGACGGAGCGGATTCCCGAGTACGGCATCGAAGAGGGAGGGATCGTCAGAAACCAACTCGTGCCGACACGCGGGGTCGGGCGGGCGCCTGTCGAGTTCGATCCCAAGCAAGCGGTGAAGATCGCCTAGGGCGCTTGCCGCAGGTGCGAGAAACGAGCCAGAACCAGAGAGGGATTCGAGATGAGCAAGCCTCCGAAATCAGAAGAAGGGGGGGCAAAGACGGCCGTGGACGAGGCCTTTGCCTTCGATCCGACCGACCCCGCGAAGGCGAAGGATCTCGATCACATGGCGCGAATCCGCCGCGAGAAGCCCGTCTGTCGACCGACCGAGAACCTCGTCCTGACGACGAAATACGATGACACGCGGCTGGGATTCAGGGACTCGAAGCGCTATTCGAGCGTGGGGGACATGCGTGCTCCCGGGGTGGTCGTACCGGAAGAGGAGAGCTTTCTCGGCGAGATCGATGCCCCGCTTCACCCGAAGATTCGACGCATTCTGATCAAGAACTTTACGCGGAGTGGGGCGACCCGCGCCGAAGCGTGGACCCGCGCCGAAGTGCGTCGTCGACTTGCTGGGATCGTCGATCGTGGCGTCGGAGACCTGATGGGCGATTTCGCGATCCCGCTTCCGGGGTCGGTCTCCGCCCATGTGCTCGGGATCCCTGACGAACTGCACGACCCCGTCATGGAATGGTGCAACGAACTCCTGCACAGCAGCTGGCCGACCACGGGGAAGACCGATCGCGGTGAGGGAATCGAACTCTCCTTTCCGGAACTCACCGCTTGTCTGGATGGATTGATCCGAGACCGAGAGCAGGCGGGGGCTGCCGCGCCAGACGACCTGCTGAGTCTGATGGTCAATTCGCGAGGCGATGACGGATGGTCGATCGGGAACCATCACGTGCGCACCCTCGTCGTGAACATCCTGTCCGGCTCCCTCTCCGCCAGTTACATGCTCGGCAATCTTCTCTACCGCCTCCTTTCGGATGAGCATTTCGAGAGCGCGTTGCGGGGGGATGCCAAATCGATCGAGAAGAGCGTCGATGAATCCCTGCGCCTCGAGGCGCCCGTCGCCTTCCTGATGCGGACGGCGAGGGAGGATGGGCAGATCGGGGGTTGCCCGGTCCACAAGGGTGAGCACATCATGCTCCATATCGCCGCGGCGAATCGCGACGGCGAGGTCTATCCCGATCCCGATTCATTCCGGCTCGATCGAGTGGATCCCGCCGAGCACCTGTCTTTCGGGCTGGGGCCGCATATCTGTCTGGGGAACCACTTGACGCGGATGATCGGGAGGGTCGTTCTCGAGGAGATGCTCGAGGTTCTCGACTCCGCGACGATCGCCCTCCAGCGCGGGTTCGAGTGGGAATGTGTCGACCACCTTCAGGAATACGGTCCCGAGAGCCTTCCAGTCGAGGTGAAACGCTAGGCGCGCCGGATGGCATGCGAACGGAGATCCTCTCAGATCGCCGGGCAGCTCCCTCCGTCGACCATCAGAGTGTGGCCCGTTACGTAGCGAGCATCGTCCGAGAGAAGGAAGCGCGCGGCGCGCCCGATATCCTCGGTCGAGTCGCCGAGCCGTCCCAGTGGGTTGCGCCCAAGGATTCGGCTCGCCATGGCTTCGTCTAGTTCGAAGGCGCGCTCCATCGCCGGTGTCGACGCGAGTGGCGCGATCGAATTGACGCGGATTCCCTCGCGGCCCCACTCCCGGGCGAGTGCTCGGGCGAAACCTCTCTGCGCCCCCTTTACGCCGGCGTACGGCGCGAGCTTGGCCTTGCCCTCGAAGCCCGCCTCCGACGTCATCAACAGGAGGGAGCCCTGACTCGCCTTGAGGGGTTCGTATCCCTTGCGGGCGAGGGAGTGGAGCGCGCGAAGCGCGACATCTACGTGATTCTGGAAATCCGCGAGCGAGACTTCGTGAAGCGGGACGGGGACGGGTGAGAGTCCGCTGGTCGCATTGTGGACGATACCATCGAGCCGCCCATCGCCCGAGATCACCGCGTCGATCGCCGCATCGGCCGAGGTCGGGTCGCCAACGTCACAGAGGACGAAATGGCCAATGCCGCCGGCGGCATCGATCTCGTCGGCGACTTCGAGGCCTTCCTTTTCTCGGCGCGCCGCGATCCAGACACTCCAGCCCGCTTCGCCGCAAGCCAGGGCGATGCCCCGGCCGATTCCGCCGGTTGCGCCGGTGACGAGGATCGTCTTGTTCGCTTCACCGTTCGTCGTCTGGGGATCTGTCATAGGGAGCGTCCTCCGTCCGCCGAGAGAACCCGGCCCGTGAGTCCAATCGCGTCCGAGCAGAGCAATGTTCGAACGGCGCCGGCGACATGCTCCTCGATCGTCCCGGGAAAGCCGGCCAGCGGCGGGGCGGGCGCGACCAGGTCGCTCTCGACGAGTCCGATCGGAGTGGTGACCAGATTCGATCGCACGCCGCGCGATCCCTCGGCGGCTGCGAGGGATCGAATCAAAGAGAGGACGCCGTCCGAGATCGCGAGCTCGGGGGTGAAGCCCGGGGCATCGAGCGCCGCCGGGGCCTGCACGACACCGACGATCGCGCCGCCGTCGGCGACGCATCGACTGGCTGCGCCGAGGGAAAAATTCCAGAGCAGGTAGGGAAGCTCGAATCGGCGCCGCCACTCCGCCGGGTCGACGTTCACCAATTCCGAACGCCCGGGTGGCTCCGGGGTGACGAGCCAGGGCGCCACGACAACCTGGGCTCGAGGTCCGGAGTCCGCCGCTCGCGAGCGCCAATCCTCGAACTCCTCGGGCGCGCTCGCCAAGGGCAGCGCGACGAATTCGGCGTCCAGGGATTTCGCGAGGCGGAGCGTTGCATCGGCCTCGGTTGCGAAGAGAAGGGGGCGTTGGTCGAGCATGAGGATCCTCTCGCGTCGTCTTGCGTCATCTTGGGTTGATGGCAGCGTGAGTCTTCCGTCGGTCTCTTTCCCGCGATTGACGTGGCTGCGCTCGACGGACGATACTACGCCGCGATCACTTTGGAATCGCGCCAGAGAAGAACGCGGAGAGGAATCTCGCCTTGTCGACGAACCCGCCCAGCCTCGAAGATCGCGTTGCGATCGTCACCGGCGCTGCCTCGGGAATCGGGCGCGCGACGGCCTTTGCGCTGGCTTCAGCGGGCGCGTCGGTGATCGTGGCGGATCTGAACGGGGAGGGCGCCTCGGCAACCGCCCAGGAGATGAGCGAGAAGGGATTCCGCGCGCGGGGCTTTGCCGCTGACGTCCGCGAGGAGGATTCGATCGAAGCGATGATCGAAGCGGCGATTTCGACATTCGGCGGCCTCGACATCCTTCACAACAACGCCGCGGATTCCGATCCAGCACTCCAGGGCCGTGATCTCGGGATCACCGAACTCGAAACCGAGGTCTGGGATCGATCCATGTTGGTGAATCTGCGCGGACCGATGCTCGGTTGCAAGCATGCGATCCCTCACATGATCGACGGGGGCGGAGGCGTGATCATCAATACCACCTCTGCCTCCGGACTGACGGGCGATACGGCACGGGCCGCCTATGCCGCCTCGAAGGCAGGCTTGCAATCGTTGACGCTGTCCGTCGCGACCCAGTACGGGAAGCAGGGGATTCGTTGCAATGCGATCGCGCCTGGGGTGATCGCGACGCCGGCGCTCGAAGCAAATGTTCCTTCCGAGCAGGTGGCGGTCTACCTCAGCAACACCTTGACCCCGCGGCTGGGCGCGCCCGAGGATGTGGCTGCGGCGGTCGTCTTTCTTGCCTCCGATTCGGCGTCCTTCATCACCGGTCAGATCTTGTCCGTCGATGGCGGTCTGCTGGCCCATCATCCGGCGGTCTCGGAGATCCGAAAGCTCGCGGAGGACGATGGATGAGCAAGGAGGATTTCGACGCACTCTTTGATCGCTACACGAAGGCGGTCACCGCGACCGACGTTGCGGGGATCGTCTCGATCTATGCGCCAAAGGCGAGTATCCAGATTCCGGTCGGTGGGCCCATCATCGAAGGCATCGACGCGATTCGCGCCTTCTATCGGGACAACGAGCTGGCCGAATCGCTCGCGGTCGCGGGACCCGCGTGTGTGGCGGGATTGGAGGCCGCCGTGCCCCTCTTGGCGCGGGTGCGCCAGGGCGGCCGACTCCTCGAACTCGACGTGATCGACGTTGCAGAAATCGATGCGGAGGGGCGCGTCCTGAGTATGCGGGCGTTCTTCGATCTCGAGGGTGCACGCGTTGTCGATTGAGACGTGTCCGCGGATGAGGATCGAATGGGGAATCTCTACATCGAGTTGAAGCCGAGGATGAACTTGCCTGCGGTGGCTCCGCCGTCCACGGGGAGATCGATACCCGTCACCCCTGCGCTCGCATCCGAAGCGAGGTAGAGCACGGCATTCGCGATCGCTTCGTACGCGACGGTGCCGGGGATACCACGATTTTCGTTGTAGGCCTGGGTCTGGTCCGTGATCGCTGCGAGCTTTTCGAACCACGGTCCATACATGTCGGTATTCCCGCCGGCGGGGCAGACGGCGTTCACGCGAATGCCTGAGCGCCCGAGTTCTAGGGACGACGACTTCGCGAGACCGCGGAGGCCGAACTTGCTCGTCGCGTAGGCGGAGACGCCATTCATTCCGACGAGTCCGTCGATTGAGGCAACGTGTACGATCGATCCGCTGTTCTGGGCCTTCATGGAGGCGAGCACGGCGCGCGTTCCGAGGTAGGGGCCGACTGCATTCACCTCGAGGACCCGTCGGAATATCTCGGGCGGCGTGTTCTCGAGGGTGCCGAGGTGGAGGATCGCAGCGTTGTTCACGAGCACGTCGATTTGGCCGTGCTCGGCCAGGGTTTCCGACACCACTCGGGACCAGTCTTCCTCGCTCGTCACGTCGAGGGCGGCAAAGGTTGCCGCTTCGCCAATCTCGGCTGAGACCTTTTCGCCTTCCTCGACGAGGATGTCGGCGAGGACGACCTTCGCGCCGGCGGCGACCAGGGTCCTGGCGATGGTCGCTCCAACGCCGCGGGAAGCGCCGGTGACGATGGCGACGCGATCATCTAGACGGGACATGAATCGATTTCTCCGAGTGGCCGAGGCGGATTGCGCATCGACGTGGGTCGCAAATGCTAGCAGCCGGGTTTCACTCGCCTACACGGAATTCTCGCGCTTCGAGCCGCTGCTGTGGCGGCGCGATTTCGGGTAAGCTCCTCGATGAATCGATTGTTGGAGCCCCCCATGGCGAGATTCCCCTTTGGCATCCCGAATAGCTGGTATGTCGTGGCCTATTCTGACGAACTGGTCCGTGGCCAGGTCGAGCGTCTTCGATATTTCGACCGGGATCTCGTTGCCTTTCGGGGCGAGAGCGGACAGGTAGCGGTCCTCGACGCCTTTTGTCCTCACCTGGGGGCGAATCTCGCCGTCGGCGGGAAGGTCATCGGCGACACGATCCGGTGTCCCTTTCACGGGTGGAGATGGAGCACGCAGGGCAGCTGCGCGGAAATCCCCTACGCGAAGAGGATTCCGCCGAACGCGCGCGTCGAGAGCTATCCCGTCGTCGAGCGCAACGGCATGGTCTTCGTCTGGTATCACGCCGACGGAAATGCTCCGAGTTTCGAGATTCCGGAGGTCGCGGGCTGGGGGCGCGACGACTGGCTCGGTTCCTGGCTCCGATGGGAATGGACGATCAAGACCCATCCCCAGGAGATGGCGGAGAACGGGATCGATTGGGCCCATTTCGAGATCGTCCATGGATTTCCGATCCCCGAGGATCGCAGCTGCGAGTTCCGCCCGAACTCGTTTCTCTGGCAGGTCGGTGGTGCGAAGTCCGTCAGCACCCTCGGCGGCCAGACAGACGAACTCACGATGGAAGGTGAGAACTGGGGCATGGGATTCAGCTGGCTGAAACAGGCCGGGACCTACGACACCGTGGTCGCTACGGGACTGACGCCCCTCGACGGAGAGACGACCCACGTCCGGATGGGCGTGATCGCGCACATCGGTGACCGGGAAGAAGAGGGCGAGCGGGAAGCCATCCGCGCCTACATGGAAGAGCATGCGGTTTTCGCCGAGCAGGATTTCGCGATCTGGGAGAACAAGAAGTTTCGTCCTACGCCGGGTCTTTGCGAAGAGGACGGGCCGATCGTCGACTATCGGCGCTGGGCCGCGCAATTCTACTGAGCGCCGCCGCGGCGTCGCACATGAGCCGAGTCCCGCAGGCAGGAGATGGACGACGATGGACGCTGCAGAGAAGGCACTCGCACACTGCGAAATCACGAATGTGTTGTCGCTCTACTACCAGGCCCTCGACGTCGGCGACCTCGATCGGCTCGGGCGCGAAGTCATGGCGGAGGACGCTACCTGGGAGCTGATCCAGCTGTGTGGAGAGGACCGGATCGTCGACAAGACCAGCGGTCGCGCTCGTATTCTCGATTGGTTTCGGACCCTGCTCGGAGGGGATGTGACCATGAGCGAAGGGACCGTGCGGCACTCTCTCAGCACCCACGTGATTCACGTCGAGGGTGACACCGCCCATTCGACGAGCCATCTCCAGGCGATCGAGACCGCCGGCATGACTAATGTCGCGAGTGGCTTCGTCGAGGCGGACCATGTGAGGACGTCCGAGGGCTGGCGCATCCGGTACTACAAGGTCGAAGAGACGATCACCGCTGCGGACATGGAGGCCCTCAAGGACTCTTTCGGACATCGGAACGGTTGAGCGAAGTCCTCGCAGCAGCAGCGGCCGATCGGACCCGGAGCTTGACGGAGCCCCTTGATCAGATGTATAAATATATTTGTTCGATCGAATAAATCATGAGTCGATCCCGGATCCCGAGGGTCGACGAGCCGGGAGCCGGGAGTCATGGCCAGGCGCGCTTCGACTGCTTCGGAACCGACGAACAAGGATTCGTCGACCCGAGAACATATTCTCCAGACGGCTCTCGTCTCCTTTTCGTCGCATGGATTCGACGGTGCCTCGACGCGTTCGATCGCGAAGGTGGCGGGCGTGAACCAGGGGCTCATCCCCTATTACTTCGGGACCAAGCAGGCGCTCTGGCGAGAGGCCGTGGATCGGGCGTTCGAAGATCTGTCCGGGGCGCTCGGGGAATTTTCTGCCGCGGGAGGCGCGAATCCGTCGCGGAACGAAGTCGCTCGTATGATTCGGCTCTATGTCGATTTCGTGGCCGCCCATCCGGAATTCGTGCTCATGATGAACGAGGAGGGAAAGCGCCAGGGCCCGCGAATGCGCTGGCTCGTCGACCGTCACGTGAAACCGCTCTTCGCGGGCTTGACCGCGCTCTTCGATCGGGTCGGGAGAGAGGCTGGTTTTCCCGGCCACATTGCCGCCATCCATCTCAACTATATCTTCGTGGGCGCGGTCGCCGCGATCTTCCATCAGGCGCCGGAGTGTCGCCGGGTGTCGGGCTACGACCCGATGTTGCCCGAGGCGATCCAAGCGCATGCCGACGCGCTGGTTCATCTCTTCCTGGGTGATTCCTCGCTCGGGAAATCCGAGCCAGGAGTCTTTCACGAAACGTGAGATCGAGCGCTTTTTCCAGACCGATTCCGCATCGAGTTTCCGAATTGATCCCATCGACTGAGAAAGGACCAAATCATGAAGCTGGCTACCTTTACCCAAGCAGGATCGACTCGGGTTGGCGTCGTCCATGGCGACGAGATCGCCGATCTCGGCGCGAGCGAACTCCCGCAGGACATGATCTCGCTTCTCGCCGCCGGAGAGGACGCTCTCGCTCGCGCCGAAGAAGTCGGGAAGGTTGCACCCCGTGTTGCGCTCGAGTCAGTGCGATTGGAGTCGCCGATCGCGCGCCCGCCGAAGATTCTCGCGGTCGGTTTGAACTACGCGGACCACGTCGCCGAGGCGGGGATGGAAACGCCCAAGCATCCGATGATCTTCAACAAGCAGTCGACGTCGGCGCACGGGCCCTTCGACGTCTTTCACGCGCCGAACTACTCGACCGCGCTCGACTACGAGGGTGAACTCGCCTTCGTGATCGGGAAGGAATGCAGACACGTTCCAAGGAACCGCGCCCACGAGGTCATCGCCGGGTATACCGTGGCGAATGACGTTTCGGTTCGCGATTGGCAGCTCCGGGTGCCGACCTTCACGATGGGAAAGTCGAACGACACGCACTGCCCGATGGGACCCTGGATCGTCACCAGTGACGAGATCGTCGATCCCCATTCCCTCGAGCTCAAGACCTGGGTGAACGGCGAGCTACGACAGTCGACGAACACCAAGCATTTGATCTTTGATTGTTTCACGCTGGTCGAGCATCTGACGACCGCGTTCACGCTCGAAGTCGGCGATGTGGTCCTGACCGGCACCTCGGGCGGTGTGGGTATTGCGATGAAGCCACCGCAGCTGCTCAAGGCAGGCGATGTCGTGAAGATCGCGATCGATGGGATCGGCGAGATCGAAAACGGCGTGATTGACGAGCCCGCCGAAACGACGCGAATCGGCTGATGCCGACGTGATCTCGGACGCACGGTGGCCTTCGTGCGTCGCATCGATCCTCGGCACGGTGGGGGGCAGAGCTAATCGTCGAGGTCGGGAGCCCAGCCCGCGCCGTTGATATGCGAGCCGCCGTCGACGAAGAGGGTATTGCCCGTCAGGTATCGACAGTCTTCACTTGCCAGGAAGAGCGCGACCGGGGCGATATCCTCGTAGCAGTCGCCGATACGCCCCATCGGGTTCATCGCGTCCGTCGTCGGAATCAGCTCGGGGTGCTGGGACATCGTCATCTCGAAGGAGTGGGATTTTGCGGCGGGGCAGATCACGTTGGCGGTGATGCCGTCGCCGGCCCATTCGCGGGCGGCCGTTCGAGTCGCCGCGCGCAACGCCTCCTTGCTCGTGTTGTACTCGGCGGTTCCTATGTGGGCGTTCACGCCGTTGAGCGAGCAGATGTTGATGATCCGGCCCCACTGCCTGGCCTTCATGATCGGGTGCGCGGCCAGCATGGCCCAGAAGGGGCCCAGGAATCCGATTCCCAGCCCGTGATTCATGAGTTCAGGGGTCTTGTTCTCGATCCGGCCGATCCGACCGCCTCCCCAGGCGTTGTTCACGAGAATATCGACCGTACCGAACTGCTCCACGGTCGCCTGGATCATGTTCTCGACGCTGGCTTTGTCCCCGGCATCCGTCTGGACGAAATGGGCGTTCTCACCGAGTTCTTGCGCGGCAAGTTTTCCCGGCTCGGGCTTGAGTTCGGCGACGACGACCTTGGCACCTTCTTCGATATAGCGCTGGGCGATGGCACGGCCGATTCCGAGTCCGGCGCCGGTGACGATCGCGACACGTCCTTCGAGTTGACCCATCTGTGATTCTCCTCTCGATTGACGAATGGTTCGCAGTCGGCGTGTGTCCGCCTAACGCACGTGAATCGGCATGCCCGTGATCTCGCGCAAGAAGAGATTGCCCGGCTCCCACGTGATCTGGCTCTCGTCGAAGGTGGCGGTCGAGGGAAGGTGATCCAGAAAATAGTCGAGCAGGGTGCTTACCTGGAGCTTCGCCAGATGGACGCCGAGGCAATAGCCCGCGCCGAACCCGAAGGACAGACTGCCTTTGAGGTCGCGATTGGGATCGAAGATCTCAGGGTTTTCGAAGACGCGGGGGTCCCAGCCCGCGCCCATGATCGAGAGCAGCGTGAGGGAGCCCCGGGGAACCGTCTGCCCTTCGAACTCGACATCCTCCGTTGCGATGCGTACGAGGTATTTGGTTGGGCTCTCGTAGCGGAGCATTTCCATCACGGCATTGCCGACGAGGCCACGGTCCTCGCGCATCTGTTCGAAGGCCACGGGATGGCTGAGCAATGTCTTGACGGCGAGTGAGGTCGTGAGCCGCGTCGTGTCCGTCCCCGCCGCGACCAGGATCACCAGGGAGCGAACCACGTCCTCCGGATCGACATCGCCGCGGGCGTCCGCAATCTCGATGACCTGGGTGATCAGGTCCGTCTGCGGATTCGAGCGTCGATTTTCGACGGCGCGCCCCAGGACTTCGAGCATCGTCTTCGCGCCCGCTTCGGCCTTGTCGCGGTCCGAATCAGCGGCGATCGGGTTGATGCCCCGGAAATAGTCCGGCGCGCAGGTCAGGAAGAGTTGAGAATCCCGGGTGGCCTCATCGATGCCGAGCAGCTTGGAGATGACGATCAGCGGGACTTCCTGGACCAGTTTTACGACGTCGAGCTCGCTCTCGGATTGGAGCGGCGAGCAGACGCGGGAGACGACTTCGCTGACGGTCGAGGCCATCTTCTTGATCATGCCGGGGCGGAAGTCGGGGGCGAGCAGATCGCGAATCAGATGGGCCCGCTCGGATCCCTCCCCGGGTCGGGTCCCCGCGCCGGCGGTCATCGAACTTTCCAGTGTGGGCCACCGCGCCGCGCGTGCGGCCATGGCCTCAGGGTCACCGAGATTGGCTTCGGCAAAGTTGCGTGTCATTTGCGGGTGATCGCAGAAGGCGCGCACGGCGTCATACCCGTGCACGGCGACGGCCCCCAGGTCCTCGATGTGCAGGAAGCGGTTGTCCTCGTGGACCTCGGCGAAGGTCGACCGAGGATTGGAGGTGTACTCGAGGGAGAAGGGGTGGTTGGACGGAAGGCTCATCGAATTGGATCTCGTCTTTGGGTGGGGCGGTCTCGCGCAGCCGTCTCGACGGCGCGGGTCGTCAGCGGCTCAGCCGGACGTTGTTTCGGCGAAAACTGTAGCAACTATGCGGGCTTCGCTCTTCGCTCCCGGAAGAACATTCGCAGGTCCTCGACGATCAGATCCGGCACCTCGGCGGCCCCGAAATGACCTCCCCGGGCGAGCCGCGACCATTGCTGCAGATTCACGTGTTGCTCGACGATTCTTCGCGGCAGGGGAAACACGTCCTGGGGAAGGACGGCGAAAGCGGTCGGTACATCGATCGTCGGGATTCGATCGTGGCTCGGTGTCCAGGGCTCCCGTGCGGTTTCCCAGTAGAACCGGAGGGAGGTTCCGATCGTTCGAGTCAACCAGAAGAGGCTGACGGTCGTGAGCAGGTGGTCTCGGGTGAAGGCTGTTTCGACGTTGCCGCCGCAATCGGACCAATTGCGACGGCGTTCGATGATCCAGGCGGCCAGGCCGGCGGGTGAGTCCTCGAGGGCAAAAGCGAGGGTCTGCGGATCACTGCTGTGGACCGCCATGTGGCTCGTTGTCAGTGGCTCACAGACGGCCCGTCGGGCATAGAGATCCGCCTCTTCGGGTGCGTAGTCCTCTTGCGTCACGGCGTAGTAGTCGAATCCAGGGATCGCCGGGAAAGCTTCGTGGATGCCAAAGAGCTGCTCAGCATATTTGTGACCGAGTTGCGCGGTGACAAAGGCCCCCCAGTCCCCTCCGGCGGCAGCGTATCGGTCGTAGCCGAGTACCTCGGTCATCAGTTTCGACCAGAGATCGGCCGTCTGGATCCAGTTGAGTCCCGCCTTCTTGAGCGGGCTCGAGAAGCCGAAGCCCGGCAGGGAGGGAACGATCACGTCGAATGCGTCCGCGGGATCTCCGCCGTGGGCGCCGGGGTCGGCCAGCGGCTCGATGACATAGCGATAGTCCCAGAACGTCCAGGGCCAGCCGTGTGTGAGCACGAGGGGAGTCGGATTCGGTCCGACGCCAGGCTTTCTCAGGTAGTGGATCGGGACGCCGTCGACTTCGACCCTGAAATGTTCGAAGGCATTCATGGCGGCTTCTTCCCGCCGCCAGTCGAAGCCGTCGATCCAGTAGTCGATGAGCTCGCGGAGGTATTTTCCGTTCATTCCGTATCGCCAGTCGTCGTTGGCGAAGTCGGGGGCAGCGCGGAACCGTTCGAGACGATCTCTGAGATCGGTCAGGTCGTCCTCGGGAATATCGATGCGAAAGCGTTCGGGACTCATTTCATCTCCGCTTCGCCTAGCGTCCCGGAGCCATTGCCTTGATCAACGGGCGAAAGAATACGGACTGCGCGATCGGATCCAGCCACCGATAGAGTCGACCCGAGACCATGATCGGTTTGCCTCTTTCGACCGCTCGGAGCCCGTCTCGAACTACCGTCTCTGCGTCATACCACAGGAAACCGGGAAGCGAATTCTTCATCTCCATCATTCCGGCGGCCTCGTGAAAGTCGGTATGAGTGAAGCCTGGACAGAGTGCCGAGGCGTGCACCCCCGTTCCCCGGAGCAGGAGTGCGAGTTCTTCACTGAGCGCAACGAGGTAGGCTTTGGATGGGCCGTAGTGGGCACCGGCCGGACGGGCGAGTCTTCCTGCGAAGGAGGACACGTTCACGACTCGTCCGAAGCCGCGCTCGCGCATCGGAGGGATGAAGTGGTGACACATGTGCGTGACCGAAGTCATCATGAGTTCGAGGAACTTGGCCTGGGGCGCCCAGTCCTTCTCCTCGAAGAGACTCGGCCCGGCACTGCCGGCATTGTTGATGAGGTAGTCGATCGCGAGGCCTTCGGACTGGACCTGCGCGAACAGGTCTTCTGGGGCCGAGGGATCGGAGAGATCGGCACTCATCGTGCGAACGTCGACACCGTGGGCTTCGGCGAGGGACTTCGCGACCTCGTCGAGCTTTTCCTTGCGCCGGGCAACGAGTACGAGATCGTGCCCCTGCGCCGCGAGCTGAACAGCGAATTCGACACCGAGTCCGGCGGAGGCTCCCGTGATCAGCGCTGTCTTCTTCATTCCGGTCTCTCCTCCGTGCGTATCGCGAGAGCGTAGCGTCTCGGCCCTCCGGGCGACGCGCCGCCCAACGAGTCGCGTTGAATTCGGTCCTTCAGAGCCTAAGCTTCCCATCGAGTCGATCCGCGAGTTCTGCGCGGATCCGATCGTTCGTCACGATCCAAGGATGACGACCGAATTCACTCACGACGAAGGACGCATCGCGCATCGCCGGAACAACCCGCATCGGGAAGGGCATCGGAGCTGATTCGAGGCCGCTCGGATCCGGTGGCTCGAACCGGGGCTCGTCGAAGAGTTCCGGGAGGCGTTCGAGGATGGGTTCCGGACAACAAGGAGAACGTACATGGATATGCTGATGGAGTGGTTGCCACGGCTGGGCGCATTGCTGACGATGGCGATCGGGCTCGCGGGTCTTTTCAAGCCGACCCTGATTACCGATGGCTGCGATATCGAGCTCAAGTCCTCTAAGGGCCTCTCCGAGGCCCGAGCCATCTTCGGTGGAATGATGCTCGGTGTGGGGCTCACCGCCCTCGTGCTCGGAGATCCGAACGTCTACCTGGCCCTCGGGCTCGGGTGGACCGGTGCCACGGCAGCCCGGTTCCTTTCGATGGCCCTCGACGGCTCGACGATGAAGGAGTCGATTCCGCCGATCGTGATCGACGGGACTGCCGCTCTGCTCGCGCTGAGTAGCCAACTGTAGACTCATCGATGTGGGCGGTCATTCGTCGCCCCGGGGCATGACCACGCGATCGATCCGCTACTAGAAGGGGTGGGGACACGATGGTAACGCGCGCCTTTCGGTGGATCCCCGAGGATCACAGGTGAACGCGAGAGCAAGACGCACGGTGCAGCGCGTGCTGGACGCGGTGAGACGCGCGGATGCGCGACTGTGCGGATCGACGATTTCGAATTGCCCAAGGGCCTGATGGTCGAAAATACCAGCGTGTGCAATCTCTTCTGCACGAGTTGCGATCGGAGCCAACTTCGCAGCACGCGCCGCCGAACGCGGCTCCGCGAGGCCGAGCTCGAAAAGATTGCGGGTCTGTTGCGCGAAATCGGCGTCACGACGCTGCACTACTACAAACTCGGTGAGCCCTTCGCTTCGAGTGTGATTCGGGATGAGCTCACGACCCTCCGAAAAGAAGCGCCCGAGGTATTCATCAGCCTCTCGACCAACGGCATGTTGATCGACTCCGATGCGAAGCGCGAAGCCGCTCTACTCGTGGACGAGATCATCTTCTCTATCGACGGCATCGATACGGACATGGTCCGTCGCTACCAGGGGCAGGGCGATTTCGACGCAGCCTTCGAGAACATGAAGAGCCTGGTCGCCTTGCGACGCGAGCGAAAGGTCGAGAATCCGGTGATCTGCTGGCGCTACGTGCTGTTTCGTTGGAACGATCGGGAATCGGACCTGGATCGCGCCATGGAGCTTGCCCGAGAGGCGGGCATCGACGCATTCGAAGTCGTCTTTGCCAAGACACCGCTCTCCGGCATCTCGTGGCGTCGATTCGTATTGCCCTTCTATCGACGACTGGGCGCGCGAACGGGCCCATGGACGCGACGCGTCGATTTCGGCGAAGCGACCATCCGGGCGGACGGTGGAGACGCGTGGGCGGGATGATTCCGAGATGCCGGCGCCGATCCACCTCGTATTCCGTCCCGGGGCGGAAGTTCCCCCCTGTGCACCGAGACCTCGTATCCTGGAGTTCATCGATGCGCTGGGGCACGCGATGCAGAGTTGGGCCGAGAAGTCTCGTGTGGCTTGCCGTCGCCGCACTGTTATTCGCGCTCGGCACCCAGGTGTCCTGCACATCCGACGAATCCGATATCGAACCCGCCGGATCGCCCCCGGTCGCGTCGCTACTCGCGGTCGGTGACACCGGCCAACCCTGGACTGTGCTGCCCCATCTCTTCGAGGGACAGCTGGCGGTGGGCGCCGCGATGCAGCGAGAACACGACCGCTTGCCGGTCGACGCTCTCGTGTTGTTGGGCGACAACTTCTATCCGAACGGGTTGGTCGAAAACGAGCTGATCAGAAGGATCGTTCAGAATGTCGCGCGGCCGTATTGTGCGTTCATCGATCCGTCACCGGAGCTCGTGGCCGTTCTCGGGGGGGATTGTTCTAGCTGGGGCCTGTCTCCGCCCCGTCTCCTTGCGGTCGTCGGCAATCACGATCTCATGTCGACCGGGAGTCTCGAGTTGCAGCGGCGTGTGGTCCCGCGCTTCGTGCGCAACTGGGACATGCCCGTAGATGAGTCGCCGGTCGTGCGAGAGCTGCCGGGGGGTCTCAGCCTGATTCTTCTGGACTCGGCGAGTCCCTGGGGCGATTTGGAGGTTCGGGAGCTTGCCATGGCGCTGCAAAGGGCGCGCGGGCCCTGGCGGGTGATCATCGGCCACCGGCCCCCGATTGCCGGCCACCCCCAGCTCTCGCAGATGGTCGCCCGTGCGGCGGGGGAATCCGGGAGAATCGTACACGCCTACCTCGCGGGTCACGTGCACGCCCTCGCCGCGATTCCAGCGCTTGCACCGGCTCCCGCTCTCACGGTGATCGCAGGTTCGGGCGCCCGCGCGAAGATTCAAGGGGCGACCGAATATCGCATCGAAAACGCGGACATGATTGTCGAGGCATTGGGGTTCGTACGCGTGGACCTCGTCTCGGAAACCCCTCGCCCCCGCCTTCGGGTTACGCTCTTGCGGGCTCGACCGACCGCTCTGCTGGCCTTCCTCGGGAGCACTCGGATCGCCGAATACGAGATCGGGCTGGACGGTTCGGTGGCGCGGGCGGACGCGACCCGATAGTCGCATCGTCGATGCAATCCGAAAACGTCGAGACCGCGGCGGCTGAGACTCGCCGGGCCGGATTGGATCGCGGATCCGACGGTCGCCCGCAGATCGAGCTGGGATGGATCAGGCGTCGGTCGGCGAATAGCGCATCACGATGCGGGTACCCTCCGCGCCGCCCTCGCGCATCCTTTCTCGCCAGTCCCCGATCTCCGCTGGGTATTTCGATTCGTAGCGGGCGAGGAGCCGTTCGAGGATCTCCGGTCCCTCGACTCTCTCGGCGCGGGCATCGAAATGCGGCGCCGCCTTGAACGCTTCGTTGTGGCCTCCATACCAGGTCTTCCAGCGACCGTGGTCTCCCACCCAGATCCGCGCGCGATCGAGCCCGCGGGCGAGGGCGCTGGCCTTCCAGCGATCGGTTGCCACGGTCACGACCACGCTCTCGTCGAGCCAGGCGTACCAGAGTTCCCCGTGGCAGGCGCTCTCCGAGCCGTTCGCATGAAGGGGCGAGATGTAGACGAAGGGACTGCCTTCGAGCAGCGCCGTTGGGATCGAGGTCGGCGGGCGAAGGTCGGCGGCGGCGGCGGTCGCGGGGGCGCTGGCCAGTCCGGTCGCGATTCCCATGAGGCCGATTCCCGACCAGCACACTTGTCGGCCGAAGGCCCGGCGCGTCGAGTTCACGGGCGCCGAAGGCCCCGCGTCGCTGCCGACCCTCGAACGTCCCACCGATCCCCTCGTCATCACGCGGATCCTCCTCCTCCGCAGACGCAGAGGTTTCGCCCGTTGCCGTTGCGAGCCGAACCAGAGGATATCAGGGGCTTGGGGCCGGTGTCTTGCGGCCTCTCTCGGGTTCGAATGCCTCCGTTGTCCCGCCCCCTCCATTGGTTAGGATCCACGGTCCACAAGGGTAAGGCGAGGTTTCGACCAGGCCGTAAAACGAAGCCGCGATCCATCGTTCAACCCGCGAGAGGGAGCCCCGAGAGACCATGAGTTACGACAACGATTCCGACGCCGCTGCAGACGGTGGACTCCAGGCGAGTTGGCCGAGCTCCGCCGCCGACTACAGCGTGATCCTGATCGACGAGGCCGCGCCGAACGTTCGGCGGATCACCCTGAACCGGCCCGACAAGCGCAACGCGCTCAATCATGCTCTTCGCGCCGAGGTGCTCCACGCACTTCGCGAGGGAGACCTGGATGATCATGTCCACGTGCAGATCGTGCGTGGCGCCGGAAAATGTTTTTCTGCGGGGTATGACCTCGGCGGGGGCAACGAGGGCCTCGAGTACCCCTTCTTCACGCCACCCGGCGAAGGTCAATATCCCCGCCACGTCACCGAAGGTTGGATGAGCATCTGGGAACTCTCGAAGCCGGTGATCGCCCAGGTCCATGGCTACTGCCTCGCGGGCGGCAGTGAGCTCGCGACGGGCTGCGATGTCGTCTACATGGCCGAAGATGCCCAGATGGGATATCCGGCAGTGCGATTCGGTGTGCCGGACATGCAATTCCACGCCTGGCTCGTCGGCATGCGCCGTGGGATGGAGATGATGCTGACCGGCGACTCGATCACCGGTATCGAGGCGGCCGAACTCGGCTGGGCGACACGTGCGTATCCCGCGGAGGAGCTCGAGCAGGCGACGCTCGAGATGGCGATCCGAATGGCCTCGCTTCCCACGGATATCGTCCGGTTGAATAAACGTGCCGTCCATCGACAGATGGAGGTGATGGGACTTCGTCAAGGGATCCGGCAGGGAACGGAACTCTGCTCCCTCGCGATGTACCAGAAGAGTTTCGAGGAATTCATCAGCCAGACCGGACAGGGGTCGGGCAAGCTGACGAGTGCTCTCCAGAAGCGCGACGAGAAGTTCGGTGACTACCGAACTTCCGAAACGTAGTCGCTCGGGAGTTCGGTTCTCTCCATCTGGTTTTCGAGGTTGCTGCGCCGATCCGGCGCGTGGTCCGAAGGAGCGATATGCAGATCTGGCGATTTCTCATGCCGTCGACGATCGGGTTCAGCTTCCGGATGTTTCGAGAGACGCTATTCGATCGGCTCACGGGGGCGCCGCCGCTGCCACTCCGGGTGCGTGACTTCGTTGCGGAGCATGCGCGCAGGGGCGATCCCCAAGATGTCCTCGAGATCATGGATCGATTCGCGACGGAGATTCGGTTCCTGATGAATATCGGGCCCGACAAGGGGCCCCTGGTTCGCGAACTCCTCGCCCGGCTGCCGGGGAATGCGCGCATTCTGGAATTGGGCGCGTTCTGTGGCTACTCCTCGATCCTCCTGGCGGACACGCTCGGTGAGGAGGGTCGGGTCGTCTCGGTGGAACTGAGCGGCGCTGCCGTGGAGGGCTCCCGTGCCAACGTCGACTTTGCCGGTCTCTCGGACCGTGTCGAGATCCATCACGGATCCTCGACCAACACGATTCCGAATCTAGAGGGATCCTTCGACCTCGTCTTCCTGGATCATTGGAAGGATCTCTACAAGACCGATCTCGAGGTCATCGAGGCGAATGGGTTGTTGCACCCGGGCAGCATCGTCGTGGCGGACAACGTCGGACCGCTCTTCGGAGCGACGGAGTACCTGGACTATGTCCGAAACTGCGGTCGCTACGACTCGGAGAATCGAGTGGCGACGGTCGAGTATTCGTCGGTTCCCGATGCGGTCGAGATCTCGGTCTTCCGCGGCTAGGAGCCTGATCCAAGACTCTCGTGGGAAGCTCAGGTGTCGAGGCGCGCCGCTGGCTAGGGAGGAAGCGAAGCTTCCGAGTAAAGCG
>JAPYTP010000006.1:63589-74625 GCA_029941885.1 Myxococcota bacterium | reverse complement strand
TACGACTCCGAGATCGACGATCTCCGACGGCTCTACGAGAAGGGCAAGCGGGGCCAATGGGATGCGCAGACCGATCTCGACTGGTCGATCGCGGTCGAGAAGACGGATTGGATGCTGAATCCCGAGGCGTCGATGCTCGCGAGCGTTTGCAAGATGATGGGAAACGACGAGGCGATACAGAAAGAGGCCGCCTTCGACGAGGTCGCCTATCTGCTCTCCCAGCTCCTGCATGGCGAGCAGGCGGCTTTACAGCTCTGCGGCCAGCTTACGAATGTGTGCACCGAGATCGACGAGAAATTCTACGCCGCGAGCCAGGTGATCGATGAGGCCCGCCATGGGGAGGTCTTCGCAAAATTCCTGACCGAGAAGGCCGGAACGATCTACCCGATCGGAGGCGCGCTCAAGACCTTGCTCGACATCCTGCTGCAGGCGGAGGGAATGCAGAAGAAGGTGCTCGGGATGCAGACCCTCTTCGAGGGAATGGCTGTGGGGATCATGGATACGCTCCGCAAGGAAAGCATGAACCCGCTGCTCGCGACCATGCTCCACCGTGTGGCGCAGGACGAGTCCCGCCATGCCGCCTTCGGCGTTCTCAGCATGCGGCGAATCGTGCAGGACGCCTCCAACGCCGAGATGGAGTCCATGGAGGATTGGGCCTTCGGGATCCTCGAGACGCTCAATGCCAATCAACAACTCGAAATGCTGCGGACATTCTCGCACAAATACGGTTACGACCCGGAAACCGTTGTCGCGATGACGACGACGCTACCGAATTTCGCGGAACTAAATAGCCCCATGTACATGCACACAGTCATTCCGAACCTGCGGAATCTCGGTCTGATCACCGATCGTACCGAGGATCATTGGCGCCGCGTCGGAATGATCTTCGACGCCTAGGAAGGCGTAGTCGCGCCGAACAGCCACGATCGACGTCGCGGGCCCGTCGGGCGCTATTCGCCTAGCATTTTCGCGCGGCGGGATTCGGTCGCGTCGCGAGCACGGGCGACCGAGTCACCGGCCCGTCTCGCCGTGCCGAGACTATCCACTTCTTCGGCTTCGGCCTCGGAACTGGAACCAAGGCCCAGGTCGGAGAATATTCCTCCGAACGCTCGGCTGGGCCCCAGCGTCATGAGTTCGACGCCCATCCAGATTCCAACGATGACAATCAAGCCTCCGATGACTTTGCCCATCGGTCTCCCTCTTTTCGCCCTGGCGGCGAAGTTCGTGGGTCGCGGCGAAAGCTGCGACTCGACGGATCCCCGTCTGCGCAGGGCCCCCATCTGCTCATCGAGTCATGCGGGGTCGGGGTCGATCGGAATCTGTTACGAGGGGAAGATCTGCCCACGGGTTGCCATGAGCCTGCCTGCCAAAGGGCCGAGAAGGATGGATCCTTGCTGCCGCGGCCCTCGCTGCGGGGGCGGTCAGTCGTCGTAGTTGGCGAGGGCCGACTTCAGGGAGGCGCGGACCTCTTCGCGAAGAGATTCCGGCTCCAGGACTTCTGCACCCCCGCCGAAGGAGAGCACCCAATTCGCGATCTCCTGGCTGCCGCCGACCTCCATCGATAATTCCAGTCCACCGTCGGGGAGCGCACGAATGATCTGGCTCGCATGCCATTCGCGCTCGCGCACGAAGGAGGCCCAATCCGAACTGAAGTGAATGCGAACCGGGACCGCGGGCTCGGCCACTACGCCGAAACTGGAGGCCGTATACGCATCGAAGTCGAAGTCCTTCGCGATCTCGAATGGTTTCGCTGTGTTCTCGATCGCCTGAATGCGGTCGACGGAGAAAGTGCGGATTTCGCCGGAGCGGTGATCGTGCCCGATGACGTAGAGCGCGCCGCTGTGGTACCAGACCTTGTAGGGGTCGATTCGGCGCGTCGACTCCTCGCCGGTGCGACCGGTTCGGTAGCGCATCTCGAGAGTATGATTTTCGAGAACACCCTCGTTGAGCGTCCGAATGATGTCGCGGAAGGCCGCATAACGTTTGTGGGGGCCGGGCAGCACTCGGAAGCCGTCGCCGAGTCGTTCGAGGTAGCCCGAGAGCTCGGGTCCGAGGCCGGCACGGATCTTCACGAGAGCGGCCTGGATGGAATCGTGGAACACCGTGCCCTCGAGGGTCTTGAGTAGATCCTCGCTGAACGCGAGCGCGAGCAGCTCGTCGGGGGTGAAGGGGATCTGGCCCATCTGGAACGTGTCGAGAAATCGGTAGTAGGCCTTGCCGTCCCGTTTCTCGCTCGTCACGGGAAATCCGGCGTACATGAGCGCGTCCAGATCTCGATAGACGGTGCGTCGAACGCAGCCCAGCTCTTCCGCGAGCTCGTCCAGACCGGCACCCGCGCGGCTCCGGGCGAGTCGCTGAATCAAGAGCCACTGTCGTGCGAGCTGGTCTCCCCGCATGGAGCCCAACGTACCCGTTGTCCTGGGCCCTGTCCTGGGTCCCGTTCTGGGCGTAGTCCCAGGGACGTGCGAAGCGTCGTTTCCGGGCCCCGACCGAGCCGCTACTTCGTCCGAAAGAAGTCTGCGAGCTCTTCCTCGCGCTCCTCCGCGTCGCGGTAGCCGATCTCAGCCAGTCGGCGCGCGTAGGTCGCATCGAAGAGCAGGTAGGAGAGGAGGTCCGCTTCCTTCGCCGTCGTCCCGGCTCCCGTCAGTCGCCGCAGCATGCCCACGAAGACTCCGAAGTCGAGCTCCGGATCGTCACGAACGACCTCAGCCGCGAGTTGACCGAGGTCCTCTGAGGGCCGGATGACCAGATCTTCGATCGGTTTGAGATGGCGGTGACCCTCGGGATCGATCTTCGAGTTCAGGCGATCGACGAAATCGTCCCCGAAAGCCTGGACGCCGGCCGCGAGGATGTTGTTTACGAAATGCAGCCGTGCCACATCGGTTTCGATCGGCGAGAGCATCAAAGCGTTGAGGACCTTACCGAACAGGTACATCGGGTTGCCGAACTCGGCGGTGCGTTCCTGCGCGGTCGTCTCGTTGACCGAGGCGTCGGTGGGGTGGGTCAGGCCGATCACGAGGATCTTGTCGGCACCGAGCCGAACCGCCGGAGCGAGTGGTGTATTGAGCCGCAGTCCCCCATCGGCGTAGTAGCGCGCGCCGACCCGGACTGAAGGGAAGAGCAGGGGGATCGCGGCCGAAGCCAGGGCGTGGAGCGGAGAGAGCCGGATCCGCTGCATACGGATATTGCTCACGTTCGCCCAGGGTGGCAGCTCCGCTCGATTGCTGTCGCAGAAAACGACTGCGCGGCCCGTCGCAACCTGGGTCGCCGCCACACAAACCGTGTCGATGCGGCCACTTCGGACATTACGGCGGATCCCGCGCCACGGAATCGATTGGAGGACGAGTCGTTCGAGCGGTTCGGTGTCGAGGAGCCCGTAGAGACGATCGGGTCGCTGGCCCTCACGCAGCTGCTGAGCCACGCGCTTCACCCCCATCATTCGTCGTGGCAGTCTGAAGAAGTCACGCGTCGTGAATTTGAAGATCTCGTGGACCCTCATGCGGTCCCATATCTGGACGAGACGTTCACCGCGGCGATCGGGCTCGTCCGCGGTCGCCGCGATGAAGCAAGCGTGGATCGCGCCCACGGAGGTCCCGCAGACGATCTCGAAATCCGGCGTGATACCGGCGCGGCCCGGGAGGGTATCGAAGATGAATCGGAGGACGCCCGCCTCGTAGGCGCCACGCGCACCACCGCCGGAGAGGACGATGGCTCGTTTCGGTTTCGCGGCCGACATTTCCCCTCGTGTTCCTCGCCCGTGGACGGACTAGCTGTTCACGCGCTCGGAGTATTCCCGCGTTCGTGTGTCGACGCGAAGAACGTCGCCTTCCTTGATGAAGAGCGGGACGTTGATCGTCGCTCCGCATTCGAGGGTCGCCGGTTTGGTCGCGCCGGAGCTCGTGTCGCCCTTCACGCCCGGATCGGACTGGGTGACCTTGGCTTCGATGTAGTTCGGCAGCTGGACGTTGACGGGATTGCCCCTCCAGAAGAGGATGTCGACGCTCATGTTCTCGAGCATGAATTCGATCTGGTCACCGATGACTTTTGGCGGGATCGGGATCTGGTCGAAGGTCGTCTGATCCATGAAGACCAGGTTCTCGCCGTCGTGGTAGAGATACTGCATCGACTTTTCTTCGATGTCGGCCTCTTCCACCTTCTCGCCGGAGCGAAAGGTTCGCTCGATCGTGCGACCGTTCAGCAGGTTCTTGACCTTCGTGCGAACGAAAGCTCCGCCCTTGCCGGGCTTCACGTGTTGGAAGTAGGTGATCGTGAACGGCGAGCCGTCGAGTTCGATCTTGAGGCCGTTCTTGAATTGAGAGGTGTCGGTATTGCCCATCGAGTTCGCCCTGGTTTGGATCGGTTGCGCCCGCACTGATCTGGCCGGGCGGGGAATTTCGGTCCTTCGGTTTCGAGTTCTGCGATTCATCCCGTGATCGGAGAAGAGTAGAGCCTTTGACGGCTCGATCTTCCCGGGCTGAACGGGCGCCGAGGATAGCGGAGGGCCGATCCCCCGCTAGAAAACCGGTTCCTGGGGGTCGGATCGGTCGATTTCGACCGAAAATTGAGAGCTGTCGGGGCCCGTCTGTGTGCGCGCAGCGGGGACGCGAGCGCCCAGGACACTCGGAAACGCAGAAAACGGATCGGTTGGCCGAGTGGGCGGCCGGTCCTCGGCGGAATCACTTTGCCTAGGTCTTTGCGCCGCTCATGAGCAGGCGGGTGAAGATCGATGCGGCCATCGAGAGATGTCAGATGAGTGCCAGGCAGATCGGGTCGGGTAAGCGGCTACCGACCCGGTCTCGACACCAGTGATGCCGAAAGACTCCACGACGAGCGGGAAGGTCGAGGCGAAGGGGGGTCTCAACGACGACGATCGCAACGCGATCGTCTGGAAACACTCGATCCAAGCCAGCTCTCGCCTACGATGGGCGATCGCCAGGGCGATCCCCGAGAAGCTGGCGAGTGTGACGCTGAATTCCGTGAAAATGGAAAACGAATTCGCGTTCACGCTGGTCTCCCCGAACAGCAACGTAAACGCCACCGGGGTGATCGCACGATTAGTTAGGCGAGTATTCGCACAGCGAAATACGGAACGATGTTGAAGACGAAGATGGCAATCTTGTACTGGGCGAGGTACTGGAAATAGGCTCGCGCCAGCTCGGCGTCGTCGAGTCCGAAGATCTTCCCGTGAATCTTCGAAATCGAGTCGCGGCCAAGGGCGATGGCGAGTGCGGCGACACACAGAATTCCCGCATTGATGACGCTGCACCAGCCGAGGAATCTCGCGATCGTTTCGAGTGAGTCCATCGTGCACCTCCTGTGGACCGGTCAAGGATGCCGCCATCCTATTGTATGGATCGATCGGGTGCCGAATGGGTGCCGGCACGCGAAGCGCTACTCCCCCCGGAATACCCCTTGCGTCGGTAGAGAGAGGATTCGCAGAGTCCCGAGAGTGCCTTCGATTCCAGGCAAGCCCGTGTCGATTCGCGTATCGGAGCGATTCTCACCGTAGGTCCCCAGGAGCCGGTCCCAGAACGAGAAGATCGTTCCATAGTTCGAGTCGAGGAGCCGCGCCTCGCGGCTGTGATGGCGCCGGTGAAGTGCGGGCGTGACGAGGACGCGACCGACCCCCCGTTCGATTTTTCGTGCGAGATCGATGTTTCCGTGCTCACAGAAGTTGGCAAACGCGAAGACCACCTCGAATACGATGACACCGGCAATCGGCGCTCCCAGGAGGGCGACTCCCAGCAGGCGGAGTGGCAGAGCGAGCAGCAGCTCGCCCGGATGAAATCGGAGCGCGGTGGTGACGGTGTAGTCTGGATCGGAGTGGTGGACCTGATGGAAGCGCCAGAGCAGCTGAATCCGGTGATTCGCCCGGTGCCAGTAGTAGGAGATGAGGTCCATCCCGAGCACACTGACTGGGATGGCGAGCCAGTCGGAGACGGCGGTTTGATTCAGGAGCCCCCAGCCGGTGCCACTTGCCCAGCGAGAGATCGTGCAGGCGCAGCCCGCACACACGACTCCCAGTACCAGCGCGTTGAGTGCCCACAGCCCGCTATTGGTTCGCCAGCTTCCGGCGAGGATACGGTGCGGACGCCAACGTTGGATGGCGACTGCCGAAGCCAACGCCAGCACGAATCCGATCGACTTGACGATTTGGAACTCGGCCTCAGTCACTCGGGCTCTCCCTCCTGCTCGGCGCATCCATGGGCGGTCAGCGACCTAACGAAATAGTCCATCGCCAGAGGGTCTCACTGCAGCCACTTCGACGAGGATATCAGACGCCGGGAGGGACGCGCGAATCAGCCTCGAAAGACGGTCTCTTCGGTAACGATGCAGATCTCGTTCGCGAGGGGATCGAACATATGGAAGGAGGTCTCCCTCCATGGCCGCCTCGCGATCTCGCCCAATGGGCCGACTCCCAGCGGAGATCCGCCGCACACACCCGCACAAAAGACCCTAAGCTCCACGTTCCTGTCGGGCACGGAACCCCGCTCCGGAGCGGACACCCAGAGACCCTGGAGAAGATCGAATGAGCCCCGACCCCTCACGCATTCCCGTCCTCGTCGGTATCGGTCAGTCGATCGAACGCGAGGCCGTCACCGACGTCGTCGAATTGGCGTCCCGCGCCGCCCGGGCCGCCTTCGATGACGCGCCTGGGCTGGTCGAGAAGATCCAACGATTGACGATGGTGGGGGTCTCCTTCTCGCCGGTCAGTCTCACCCCCGCGACCGAAGTCGCCGACCGACTGGGATTGGTCGACGTCGTATGCGAAACCTCGACGCCGGGCGGGAACACGCCGCAATGGCTGATGAATCGGGCTTGTCAGGAGATTTCGACGGGAGAACTCGAGGTGACGCTGATCGTGGGGGCCGAGGCAACCCGGTCGATGAGGCTGGCAAATCCAGACAGCGACTTCCTGCGTGCTGCGACTCAGGATCGTTCGGGGGATGCGGGGCCTCGAGACACGGTAGTCGGCGCCTCGATCCGGGGGATGCTGGGTCAAGCCGAGGTCGAAGCGAACCTGCTCCGTCCTTCCGACACCTACCCCGTTTTCGAGAGTGCGCTCGCGGCGAAACTCGGGACCACCGCCGAAGGATCACGCCAACGCATCGCCGCCTTCATGAGTCGATCGAGCGAAGTCGCCGCGAAGAATCCCTTTGCGTGGTTTCAACAGGTGCGGAGTGCCGATGAGATCGCCGAGGCGAGCCCGACCAACCGCATCACGGCGGAGCCGTACACGAAATGCATGAACAGCTTCGCGAACGTCGATCAGGGCAGCGCACTGCTCGTGACGACCCTGGCAATCGCCAAGGAGGCAGGTCTCACGGATCGATGCGTGTTTCCCTGGTCGGGCGCGACCAATGCCGAACTCGCGCCGGCGGCACGCCGTGATCTCGCTGGCTCGCCAGCGATTCGGGCCGCCGGAAAGGCCACTTTCGATGCGGCCCGTGTCGGTCTCGAGCAGATCGACTTCATCGATTTGTACTCTTGTTTTCCAGTTGCGGTCGAAATCGGAGCGGCCGAAATCGGCCTCGCCCTCGACGATCCACGTGGGTTGACCCAGACGGGGGGGATGTCCTTCTTCGGGGGTCCCGGAAACAACTACGTGAGTCACGGCATCGCCGCGGTCGCTCTCCGTCTGCGTGAGAGTGGGCGACTGGGCTATGCCTCAGGAAATGGGGGAGTGCTCTCGAAGCACTCGCTCGGAATCTACTCGAATGAACCCCCGGCGGATGGTTTCAAGCTCGCCGACACCTCTACCGAACAGGCCGAGATCAACGCGTCCGCTCTCGAGGTCGTGCACGAGGCCGAGGGGGAGGCCAGGGTCGATGGCAGCTCGGTCGTTTATGACCGGGCCGGCGATCCCGTCGCGGCGCCGATCATCGCGAGTCTTGCGGACGGACGACGCGTAGTGGCGGTCGCGAGCGAGGAGACCCTTCCGACGCTTGCTGGCAAGAGTCTGGTCGGCGAGACCGTCCGGGTCACCGGGGCGAATCCGCCGAGGTACTCGGTCTAGCCCGCGCCATCGGGGATCGATCGATCGCGTTCGCGTGGACGACGAACCGCATCGAGCCGCCGGGCACGATCACGTCGAACGGATGACATGTGATCAGGGTCAGCTCGGCTCGACCGCTTCGTTCGAGGAGATCGACTCGGGATTCGTGCACGATCTCCGTCGTTTCGACCTGGTAGCGGATCGAATTCTGCACCGTTTCGACGATGATCTGGTCGCCGGCCGCGAGGAATTCGAGGGGCGCGAAATGCGTGTCGCGATGACCCGCAATTACAACGTTATCCGCCTCCCCCGGCCGGGCACTCGCCGTCACGTGGGCCGGTCCGAAGGCCAGGGACTGACCGCTCGCCCCGGCCAGCACGTAGAGCGACCGGCTCGCCCCGGGTAGATGCAGCCGAGCCACGGGCCAGGTGTCGGCCCATGGCCATGGCCGGACCTCGGCTCGCCCTGCAAGTATCTCGTGCCAGGCCCTCGCAATCATGAACTGCGCTGCTCGCGCCTTGGTCGGGATCCACAGGCCTTGAACGACGAGGGCGAACCCGACGAACGCCAGGGTGGCGAGACCCATCCTTGCGGCATCCGACGGTCGCTGCGAACTCAAGTGTGACCCAGATCGGCGGGGCCGCGCCTCGGCGGACTCTGCCGCATGCATCGCCAAGCGATCCCGGCGCTGCCCAGGATCAGGCCCCCGATCGAAACGAGCAAGGCGGAAGGGGTTGCACCCTGGGGCAGACGACCGATCTGGACTCGAGCCATTGGCTGGGAAATCGAGACGGGACGGATCGCTGGCTTCCCCGGCGCGGCCAGCGGTTGGGCGCCGCCCGCACTACCAGGCAGAGCGTTACGCCGCCTGCCCTCGGCGGTCGCCTCGCGACGTGCTGCGCCGAAGAACCTGAAGAAGTCCCAGCCTCGAGGAAGCAGGCTCGCCACCGCCCGCGTATCCGGGACGACCCCGACCGGGGCCGTCGGCGTCACGTCGACAGCGACGAGGCTGCTCCAGCGGGTCACCCGGTGGTGTCGTACGCCGAGCGAGGCGACCTCGACCGAGACCCGATCGACACTTTCGCCCTCGTGCAAGGAATCCATCAGCGCGGCGATCTTGCGTCGGGCCCACAACCTGGCGACGCCCGAATGATTCGATCCCCCCTCGAGCGGGAGTTCGAGCGTCACCTCTTCGCCCCCCCGCCGTCCGCGGAGGATGACCTTTCCCGCCTCCTTTGGGAGTCGGGCGGCGATCACGACCGGTTCATCGAGGTAGACGTCGGGGACTCGTCGCGGCCATGTTTCCACACCGGCGACATCCCAATCGACCACCAGATCGTGAAGGATCGGGCTCTCGAGTTTTCTGAAGAGCGCCCCCATTTTTTTCGCGACCTCGCCTGGGTGCGCGACGTAGGTGAAGGTGCCCCGACCGAACTCCGCCGCCTTGGACATGAAATGAGAATTCGGGGCCGCGCCGATTCCAACGGTGTAGAGCCGCGATTGGCCGAGGTTTCGCAGGATCGTGTCGAAGAGCGCGGATTCATTTCCGACCGCGCCGTCGGTCACGAAGATGACCTGTCGGACTGCGCGCGATTCGCGACCGGGAGTGAGGGCGGCTTCGAGTGCGGGCAGCATATTCGTTCCGCCGTCCGCCTCGAGACGGCCAACCCAGCTTCTTGCGCCCGCGATGGCGAGGGAGGTGGCCGGCCGGGCGCTGTCGAAGAGCTTGTGAAAATTCGAATCGAACCGGATGACGTTGAACGCGTCGTCGGGTCGCAGGGTTCCGAGGGCAAAATCGACGGCTCGTCGTGCCTGGACGATCGACTCGCCTCCCATCGACCCCGACGTGTCGATCACGACAATCATCTCCCGGGAGACCCGCGTTTGCGACGCGATTTTCGGCATCGGCGGAAGCACCATCAAGAGGGCGTAATGCTCACCCCGCCATTCTTCGCGGAAAAGGGCAGCACCCGGGGCCGCTCCTACGATTGGCCTCCAGTCGAGCAGGAAATCGGCGTTCGCCGGGACCGAGCCGCCTTCGAGGAGAACTCGGTACACGTTCTTTTCGGTCGCTCGAACGAGAATGGGGTGACTCGAGCTCTCGACCTCCTCGAGCGCAAAGCCCGTGTCGATCTCGGCACGGATCGTGACGAGATGGCTGCGAGGGCCCGATGGATCAGAGACCGGAGGGGTGATTCGAGCGGCATCCGGAGCTTCGGCCGTGTTCTCACCCCAACCGGATCCCGAAAAGCCCTCGACGCGGGTCTTCCCCGGGATGAAGCGGGGCGCGACGACCATGGGGAAGCGCAGACTGAAGCGCCCCTGGTCGTAGTGGATGTCCTCCTGGTAGGTGAGGATGACTTCGACCTCTTCGTCGGGGCCGAGATTCGCGATCGAGGTCGTGAAGAGGTTGGGCCGCTCCTGTTCCACGAGGCTGGCCTTGCGCCCTTGGCTCTTGGCCTTGCGATAGGTCGCTTTGGCACGGGCGCGTTCTTGGACGTGTCCCTCGATCATGCGATCTCCGACGCGCATTCGAAGGGAATCGACCGCAGAGTTTTCGGGGAGCGGAAAGACGTAGACGCCCTCGACCCAAGCGTTTGTGGGATTCGAGAATTTTTGGGTCACGCGGGTTCGCCCGATCAGGCCGATCACCTGAATTTCGACGTCGGTCGAAATCATTGGAGCCTCCCGGAATCCGTCCGCGGTCTCGAAAAGGAGGCCGCCCGCACCCATTTCGCTGGGATCGAGGGATCGCCCGAGCTCTCGGGGCGGAGAGGCTATTGCCGGAAGCGAAAGAAGGACGAGGAGGGCAGGCAGGAGCAGGGGAATTCGCATCGCGTTCTCCGGACGTGGCTCGACAGTCGAGGCCACCAGGGCCAGGCGAGCGAGTCCGTTGTGGGTGCTCGTCGAGCCTCGGATCGACCGTGTTAGGCTACTCGAGTCGGACTCGCACCGGGTGTCGTTCGGAATCCGAACCGAATGACCCCGCGTCGCTGGAGGCGGTTCTGCCGGATCGTCAGTGGGGGACGATCGTCGGTCC
>JAPYTP010000006.1:0-63489 GCA_029941885.1 Myxococcota bacterium | reverse complement strand
GGGCCTGCTGTTTCTCTCGCGATCGTGACGAAGGGTCTTAACCCTTGGCGTCCTTCACCGCAGCGGTGAGCGCCGGGACGATGTCGAAGAGGTCGGCGACCACGCCGATATCCGCGACTTCGAAGATCGGCGCATCGGGGTCCTTGTTGATCGCGACGATGAAATTCGAGGCCTTCATGCCGACCAGATGCTGGATCGCGCCCGAGATTCCGGCCGCGATATACAGCTTCGGAGCCACGATCTGACCCGAGGAACCCACCTGGTAGGGATGGTCGAGCCAGCCCGCGTCAACGACCGGACGGGATGCGCCCATCGCCCCGCCGAGTGCATCGGCGAGCGGCTGAATGACTTCCGGAAACTTCTCCGGATCGCCGACACCGCGGCCACCGGAGACGATCACGTCCGCCTTCGTGAGGTCGACTCCCGTCGACTCGGCGATCTTGATCTCGATGAACTTGGCGGTTGCGGCGAGATCCGTGGAAAGCGCTTCCGTGCTGCCGTCGCTCGAACCCTCGAACGCAGTCTGCGCGCCGGGCTGCATCGAAGCCACCGTGCGTCCCGAGGTCGAGATCTCGGCATCGAGCTTGCCGTTGAAGATCCGTCGACGGAAGTTGAAGCCACCGTCGCCGTTTTCGACCTTGATCGCGTCGGACACGAAAGCGCAGTCCAGGCCAGCGGCGATCCGCGGTGCGACATCCCAGCCAGTCGGGGTGTTCGAGATCAGGATCAGTTCCGCGCCTGTCGACTCGGCTGCCGCCTTGATCGCCTTGCTAAAGACGTCCACATTGTAGTTCTCGGCGGCGGCATCATCGACGACCAGCGTCTTGCCCGCACCCTTGCTCGCGAATTCGCTCGCGAACTCTCCGATCCCCGACCCGATCACGAGGCCATTCACCTCGTGTCCGCCGGCGTCGGCAATCGAGCGTGCCGCGGTGACGAGCTCATAGCTCGCTTCGCGAATCGCGCCCTTCTGAATTTCTGCAACGACGAGGATCGTACCCATCGTTCTCTCCTTTCAGCTTGCCCTTAGAGCAATCCCAGTTCTTTGATCTTGGTGACGAGCTGCCCGACGATTTCGTTCGTCGATCCCTCGAGGATCTCGGCGGTATCGCCCTTCGCAGGCACATAGATCTTGTTGACCGTGCTCTTGTTCTGCGCCGCACTCGCCGTATCCGCCAGGCCGAGGTCGGCTAGCGTCTTCACGTCGACCGGCTTCTTCTTGGCTTGCATGATGCCCTTGAGCGAGGCGTAGCGGACCTGGTTCGCGCCCGACTGAATCGCGATGAGCGCCGGCTTCGGCAATTCGACGACCTCGAGAGCGCCGCCCTCGAGTTCGCGCTCGACCTTGACCGTGGCATCGCCGAAGTCCGTCGCGAGCACACCCGTTGCCGACGGGTACCCGAGGAGTTCGGCCACCATCGGCGGGATCGCCGAACCGTTGTCATCTTCGGCCATCAGGCCCGTGATGATGACGTCGGGGCCTTCTTCCTTCGCGACTGCGGCAAGGATCTTGGCGGTGCCGAGTGCGTCCGTACCGCGCGCCGCGTCGTCGTTGACGTGGATTGCGCGATCGGCACCCATGCCGAGCGCGGTGCGCAGAGCCTGGGTCACGCGGTCGGGACCGATGGACACCACCACGACTTCTGCGTCGCCTGCGTCCTTGAGGCGAAGGGCCTCTTCGACGGCGTAGGTGTCATATGAATTGATTTCGAACTTGATGTTGTCTTCCTGGATCCAGGTTCCATCGGCGTTCACGTCGAGACGTGCGTCCTGATGGGGGACCTGCTTCAGGCACACCATGACCTTCATGGGGGGCTAGCCTCCGATAAATGGGATGCAGTTATATGCATGAATCCCGACGCGGAAGGGCCGGGATTTCGAAAGGCGCGACTCTACCGCCGGAAGGTGGGGATTTCAACGAGGGTTGGTGGCCTGGGGGTCAGCGAGAGGCGCCCCGAATCGTTGCGGTTTCGGGGTGTGCGGCGTCACTGCCCCATGAAGTTCAGGAACATTTCGACGCTGGCCGCCCGTAGATAGGGATTGGTTCGCTTCTGGTCCCCCATCGAGTCTTGTCCCTCTGGGGAGTAGAGGTGACCGGGGAAGAGCGTCGTGTCGTCCGGTAGCCGCTTCAGCGTTTCGAGGCTCTCGTACATCGCTCGCGGGTCCGCACCGGGCAGGTCCACCCGGCCGCAGCCATTCAGAAACAACGTGTCTCCCGAGACCAGCTGCCCCGACTGGTCGCATTCCTCCACATGAAAGCACTGGCTGCCGGGGGTATGACCCGGCGTGTGGATCAGGCGCACGCCGACCCCGCCGAGCTCCAGCAGATCGCCCCCCTCGTGCTCGACGATATCGCTCTTCGAGACGCTGGTGATCTTGATGAGTCCCTCGCACTCGTGCTTGTTTACGTGGATCGGCATCGGCTGGATCTCGAGCAGCTTGGCGAGCCCCTCGATGTGGTGGCCGAAGATCTCGCCGCCCACATGATCCTGGTGGTAGTGGGTGACGAGGGCACCGACGACCTCGATCCCGTCCCCGGCGGCGAGATCGATCAGCCCCTGGACGTCCCAGGCCGGATCGACGACGAAGGCTTTACGCTGCTCACGACTTCCGATCAGGTAGGCGAGATTTGCCATCTCGCCGACGCTCTGCTGCGCAAAATAGAGATCGCTGGCTGCTGCCATCTGGGGACTCCTGGCTGGGGCGTCAGATGTGGTCGAATCCGCGTGCCGAGGGGCGGATCTCGAGTTCGGGTCGACGCGACGAATCAGGGTAATTCGTCGCGATTCAGAGCAGGCGGCGCTCTATCCAGTTGGCGAGGACGCCACAGACCTCTGCGTGAACCTGTTCATTCGTTCGCGCACATTTGCGCGGCACCGTGAAATTGGAGTCGGCGTCCGCGACGTCGTAGAGCTCGATGGGGGCGCCGACCCGTCGTAGGGCCGCGCGCAATGCCGCCGGCTCGCATCGGCGATCACGGGTGCCCTGAACGAAGAGCGTTGGTGACGTCGCTCGAAAGAGGACGTCGGGATCGCTTTTTTCCGGCTTGCCCTGGGGATGCAGCGGGAAGCCCAGCAAGAAAAGGCCGTCCGCCTGCAAGCGATCGGCGACGAGCCCCGCCGCTACGCGCCCGCCCAGGCCGACGCCACCGACGATCAGACGTGCGGGGAGCGAGGTGGGATCGCGACCGAGAATATTGAGCGCCGCACGATATCCGCGCTCGAGCAGCACCGGTGAATCGGCGGTGCTTCGTTTGCCGGCCTCCGCGAAGGGGAAATTGAAGCGGAGGGTCAGGTAACCGCGCTCGGTGAGTGCCGTGGCGAGGGCGCTGATCAGCGGATCTTCGTGGCTGCTCCCGCTCGCGTGTGCGAAGACGATGGCGATCCGTTCACCGGTCGGCCACCATTCTGGAATTCCGAGTACGCCGCCGAGATGATTGAGCCCATGGATCGGTTCGGGCAACTGGATGTCGACTTTTTCGTAGGTGGCGCTCGGCTCCATAGCGGTGTCGAGCTTACGCGATCAAGGCTTCTCCGGCCCCCCTCGATATCTATAAGTATCTGTAAACAAACATGAAAAAGAATCCAGAGAGGTCGCTCGACAGGTCGGATCGGCTCCCGCATCGTACGCTCACGCGGGGTTCGGCAGCGACCGGCCGTCGAAGCGCACACGAAAAAGGGGGGAGTGGGTTGAGAACGATCATCCTGGTCGGTTTGGCGCTGTCGTTCGGGGCTTGTGCGGCGCCGTCGCTCGAAGGCGGGCGAGAGTTGGCGGAACTGGATCCCCGCGAGGCGGCGATGCGCAGTCTGGGTCCCCCGCGACGGGTCTTTCTGATCACCGTTGCCGGGCTGGAATCCTCCGACTATCTCGATGCCTGGGGGCATGCCTTCGCCGAGGGTGAGCGTGTTCGCATGCCGAATCTGGCGAGGCTTGCGCGCGAGGGTGTGACGGGAATCGATGCCTATCCGCCTTCTCCAGGCGCGACCCGAACGAGCCACGCGACTCTGGCGACCGGGCGGCTACCCGTGAGCCACGGCGTCGTCGCCGATTCGACGCTCGATGCCGACGGCGGGAGGGCGGTGCCCTACCTCGATAGCCGACTGATTCAGGGCACATCGCTCTGGGATGCGGCGCTCGGACACGGCGTCCTGTCACTGGCCTGGCCGACGACCGCAGGCGCCCGAATCGAATTGATCGTGCCGGAGGTGATTTCGACGGGGAGCTGGCTCGACAGTGTTCGGCCACGTTCGAGTCCGATGATCTTTCGTGAACTCGAGGCGATCGCCGTCGAGGACCTCATGGCGACATCGGAGTCCTCCGCGGTGAAGAAGCGTGACCCCGCGACCTGGCCCACGCCGGAGGAGAAGGATGCGGCGCTGATCGAGGTCATCTGCCGCATCGTGGATTCGGAGCGCGATCCGGGTCTGTGGTTGTTGCGGCTCGAACAGACGGGTGGGGTTCATCGCGCCATGGGCATCGGCTCCCAGGCGGTCGATAACGCCCTTGGCCGCGTGGACGAGGGACTGGGCACCCTCGTCGGATGCCTCGAAGCCGGGGGCCAGCTCGACGAAACTGCAATCTTCGTCGTGGGCGATGTTGCCTATCACCCGGTGCACTCCTCGGTTGCGCCGAACGTCGCGCTCGTTCGTGCTGGACTCATCGGCCGAGATCCTCGCGCGGCGACGGGCGTGCGAAGCTGGCTGGCCCTCGCGCGAACCCACGGCCGCTCGGCCTATGTATACGCTCGAGACTCGCGAAACGCGCTCGAAGCGCGCAGGGTCCTCGAAGTCGAGTCCGAGACGACGGGCGCGTTCGAAGTCGTTTCCGCAAAGGCACTCGCCGATGCCGGGGCGGATCCACAGGCCTGGTTCGGCCTCGTCGCCGCGCCCGGCTTCGTGATCGGAGGAGAGTTGACGGGAGCCGTGATCCGGCCCGCTGCATCGCGCGGGGCCGCGGGCGTGCTTCGCCTAGGGCAGCCCGCGGACGCCTCGGTCGGCTTCGTCGCATGGGGCCGCGGAATCCGGAACCAGGTGCGCCTGTCGACCATCGAACTCGTAGACGTCGCCCCGACCATCGCGGCCTTGCTCGGTCTGCGCCTGGACGAAGGGGTCGATGGCGAGGCGCACGTCGGACTGCTGCGAGCCGAGGCCTCGCCACCGCCCCAGGGGCCGAAGCGGCTTGGCGGCGCGTCTGGCGGTGGCATAGACGCGGCCTTGCGAGAGATGCGTGAGGGGCGAAGACCCGGGAGTCTCCGATGAGCGAAGCGGCGGTGACGATCGAGCTGAACCCTCGGGAACAGCGCCTCTACGACCGCCTGCGCGAGCGCATTGTCGAACCGGATGCCAATGCTCGAACCGGTGCGCGGGATCTCGTCCTGCTGCTGCCCGATCTCACGATCCTGCTGATACGGCTCCTCCGCGATCGCGGCGTGCCGCTCCTCGAGAAGGGCATCGCCGTCGCTGGAATCGCGTACATGCTGTCGCCGATCGACTTGCTGCCGGCACTGGTGCTGGGGCCCATCGGGCTCCTCGATGATCTGTTCATCGTTGCCGCCTGCCTCTCGCGCCTGCTGAATCACGTTCACCCCGACGTCGTCCGGGGGCATTGGTCGGGACGCGGCGATGCCCTCGACGCGATCCAGCGGACGACCGACTGGTTCGAGCGGGAATTGAGACTTCGCGTCGGGGATCTGCGAAGGCTGCTCGGCGCGCGTCGCTCGGGCTGATGCGAACGCGGCGGGGGAATCGAGCCGAAATGGCCCGGTGGCTCCACCGACTAACGCATGAGGTCGGGGAGCGCGAGCTTCCCGAGGCGTTCTCGGTCCACCTTCGGGATTCGCCGGACACGCCCCTCTCCGTTGATTGACGCGTGTTCCGTTCGTCCTGTGAAGAGGAGAACACCCTTGCATTCGATTCGGTAGGCCATCGCAAGCGATGCACCGCGTACCCATTCGAGCCAGGTCGTGACATCGATGACGTCGTCGAAGCGCGCTGACATCTTGTAGTCGAGGGTTGCGTGAGTCACTGCGAAATGAAGACCCATCGCGATCCAGTCGGGGTAGCTCTTGTCGTGGGTCTCGAGCCAGATGACCCGCGCCTCCTCGCAAAAGCGCAGGTAGTTGGAGTGATGGACGATTCCCATCCCATCCGTCTCGTGAAAGCCGACGCGATGGTGGGTCGTGATCGTCGTCGCGCCACCCGGCAGGCTCAAAAGTTGTCTTTCAGCTCGCGAATCCGGCCGAGTTCCTGGGCCGTTTTCGAACGCATGAAGGGGTTCGTCGCCTTCTCGCTCGCGATGGTCGATGGGATCGTCATTTCCGCGGGCGTCGCGTCGTGCCAATCTGCGGCCGCATTTGCGCGGATCTCGCGGACCTGATCGAATCGTTCCCTGATCTCCACGTTCTCCGGTTCGACGGTCAGTGCAAACTTCAGGTTCCCCTCGGTGTACTCGTGACCGCAATAGACGAGGTAGTCGTCTGGCAGCGCGGCGAGCTTCACGCAGAGGGCGTCGTACATCATCTGCGCGTTGCCTTCGAAGAGTCGCCCGCATCCCGCCGCGAAGAGCATGTCCCCCGTGAAGACAGCCTTCGCGTCGTCGAAGACGTAGGCGACGTGGCCCGTCGTATGGGAGGGGATGAAGAGCACCCGCCCACGCTGGTTGCCGATCTGGATCTCGTCCCCCTCGTCGATCCCCGTCGTCTGACCGGGAAGTCGTTCGGCATCCGACGTGTGACCGTAGACCGGGGCGCCGTAGCGCTCGGCGAGCTGCGGGTTCGCCATCGAATGATCAAAATGGTGATGGGTCGAGAGGATGAGTTTGACGTTGGCGCCAGTCGCTTCGACGCGCGCGACGACGGGATCTTCTTCCGGCGCATCGACGATTGCGGCCTGTCGCGTCTCGTCGCAGATCACGAGATAGGTGTAGTTGTCGCCAAAGGTCGGAATGCGTTCGATTTGGAGGCCCATGGCGTGAGGCTAGCAAAGCCGCACCGGGGGCCGGGGGGTTGGGGAGCCGCCTAGAGCAGGTCCAACTGCCGCTCATCGAGGGCCTTCGCGAGGGCGGCGGCCTCCTCCACCGCCTTCTCCTCGGCCTCGAGACGCGCGAGGGTCTCCGGCGTCGCGTGAAGGGGGCATCGCTCCTTGTATTCACACCAGTTGCAGAGGGCGATCTTTTTGGGCTCGAAGGTCGTCGCCGCTTCGATCTCGTCGATACGCTGGATCGTGGTCTCGCGCAGCGCCGCGAGTTCGTCCGGCCCCCTCGTCGAAGAACAGGTGCGATTCTTGGCGACGTAATGCCAGACGAGCCGGAACGGCGTGTCCTCACCGTATTCCCGAGCGAGACCGATTTGATAGAGAGCGAGCTGTCGGTCCTGATCCAGGACGCGCTGGGACGGAACGCGCGCCCCGGTCTTGTAGTCGTGCACTTCGATCGCGCCGTCCCGCGCCCGGGCGATGCGATCGATGATGCCCTGCATTCGGTAGTTCCCGGCCTCGTCGAGGGGGAAGACGACCCGCCGCTCGATGCCGAGGGTCTCGCTCTCATCGAAGGGGTAGTGGCGCAGGTAATAGCCGCGCAGACAGCTCTCCCCGAGCTCCCTGTAGTAGGACAAGGGGGTACCCTCGCGCACGATGCGCACGCGTTCGGCGTCGAAGGTCTCTTCCCAGAGCTTCTGGTAACGGTCGATGACCTTCTCGATCCCCGGAATCTGACCTCGGCCGACGAAGAGGTAGAGCCGTTCGAGGATTTCGTGGACGCGCTTGCCGACGAAGGCTTCGATGCCCTCGGTCTCGCTCGGGACCTTCAGGATGTATCGAAACTCGAACTGCTTGGGACAGTTCTCGAAACTCGAAAGCCTTGAGTGGCTGTATATGGTGCCCAATCGGACCCCCGACCCGAAACGGCCAGCCCGCCAGAGGCGGACCGACCCGCGCGAAAAATGGGACCTATGGTGCGAATCGCGAGCCCCGAGCGAGCATAGAGGCTCATTCGATCCGCTGCCGGTTCCCTGCGCATTCGCTGCCCGTCCCGTCCAGAGGTGTGACGCCGGTCGATGTGGGGCATCCTATGAGAACGGCGAGTCCGGCCAGAGCCGGCCATCCGAGTCGCCCAATCCCGGAAGCGCCCCCAGCCTGCATGCCGATCTCCGCGAGGTGACATGCAAGGGTGGAGGAGTCTAGATATGGCGAGCAGTTCGATAGCGAGGTCGATGCGAAAGGCCGAAGCGGATTCCGGAACCGGGACCGGCGAAGCCTTCAGCTGTCCCGAGGATGTTCTCGAGGCGACCGTGGAGGGCCTCGCGGCATGTGACGAGACCGTGCTCTCCGAGACTGTCTGTGGAGGCATTCTGGACCCGATCGAGGTCGTTTCCTGGGTCGACCGAACCAAGCGTCTGCTCCGATTTCGGGTCGATCCCGCGGAACTCCGGTCGGAGGTCCCGGTCGTCGCCGACGGACTCTTCAAGCTGCTCGAACAGGTCGATCTGCCCGAGGGTGGAGAGAGCGCGGGTGAGTTGACGATTCGCTTCATCGAGCGACTCGTCGATCTGCGCCAGCTGCTCTCTTACGACGTCGAGGCGGCCTACGATGGGGATCCCGCAGCGGCGGGCTATGACGAGATCGTGGTTGCCTATCCCGCGATTCGCGCGCTCGCGATTCATCGGATCGCCCACGAACTCCACGGCTATCGCGTCCCTCTGCTCCCGCGGATCATGAGCGAATATGCCCACGATCGTACGGGCATCGACATTCATCCAGGCGCCCGGCTCGGCCGCTATTTCTTCATCGATCACGGGACGGGAATCGTTGTCGGGGAAACCGCGACCATCGGCGAGCGGGTCCGGCTCTATCAGGGAGTGACGATCGGCGCGCAGTCACTTCGTGATGCATCCGCACTGCGCGGAAAGAAGCGCCATCCGACGATCGAAAACGACGTGACGGTCTATGCGGGTGCGACGATCCTCGGCGGCGAGACCGTGATCGGTGAAGGCAGCGTCATCGGCGGCAACGTGTTCCTGACGGAGAGCGTACCGCCGGGCTCACGCGTGATGGCCGAGGCGCCACGTCAGCTGATGCGGAGTGCCAAGGGGCCGGACACCGAAGAATCGATGCCGCTGCAGTGGGATATCTGATCGCCCGCGGCCTTTTGCATCGGGGACGCGCCTGTGCGGATGGCCCGGGGAGTGTCCCGCGGCAAGCTGTCGGGGACCGGATCGACTGACAGGGGATTCGAGCATGGACGACCGATTGAGACGAAGCGGTTCGCTGCGTTGCGATCGTCGAGCGGATCGAATGGGGACTCTGGCGGGGCTCGTGCTGGCGCTTTCGATCGTCGTGGGCGTGGCCAACGCAGAGGGCTGGGGCTACGACCTCGGAGGGGAACTGATGAGCCCCTACTGTCCCGGAAGGACGATCTCGTCCTGTCCGAGCCCGCAGGCGGCCGAGCTTCTTCAGTGGATCGTGACCCAGGAGGCCGCGGGCGCAACTCGCACCGAGGTCATCGAAATCCTGATCGAGCGCTTCGGAGAGGAAATCCTCGGTGCTCCGAAGGCCGAAGGGATCGCGATCTGGGCCTATATCTTCCCGGTCGCGGGATTCGTCGTCTTTGGGGGCATCGCCGCCCTGGCGCTTCGAAGAATCGTCGTCGCGGGGGAGGGCAGGCCCCGGGCGGATGCGTCGAGTCCCGCCGTCATCGCGGAAGAGGCGGAAGAGGCGGAAGAGGCGACTCCGCAAGCCGCCTCGGGTGAGGCGAAGGTGGCGCGCGAAGCGGTGGACGACGATCTCGCGCGCCTCGTGGATGCCGAACTCGCCAGCCGCGGCTGACCCGGATCGGCCGCCGCGCGCGAATCGGGGGCTATGATCGCGGCGTGAAGATCTATACCAAACGGGGTGATGCCGGACAGACGGACCTCTTCGGGGGCGAGCGGGTCGGCAAGGACGTCGGGCGCGTGGCTGCTTACGGCGATGTCGATGAGTTGAACGCGACGGTCGGAGCGGCAATCGCCGCGGATTCCGATCCCGCTCTCGAAGAATCCCTTCGCAACATCCAGAGTGCGCTCTTCGATCTCGGTGCATCTCTCGCGACCCCCGATCCCGGCCATCGGAAGAAGGCGGGTATTGGCGGGGTCGGCTCGCTGGAGGTCGAGGGACTCGAAGTCCTCATCGATCGTCTCGAGGAGCCCCTCGAACCGCTCGTGACCTTCATTCTCCCGGGTGGCAGTCCGTCGGCGGCAGCGTTTCATGTGGCTCGCACCGTCTGCCGTCGAGCGGAACGGGCCGTCGTTCGGCTCGCAGCGTCCGAAGGCGAGTCGGTGGAAGAGAGCTCGCTCCGCTACCTGAACCGACTCTCCGATCTGCTCTTCGTCCTGGCGCGTCATGAGAATGCTCGAAAGGGAATTCCGGACGTCACCTGGGTCGGGCGCTCCAACTAGCGTCGTCGGCGAGACGCGAGGCGTGCTCAGAACGATCGGAGTCGTCGGTGCTTCACTCGAGAGCTTGCCCATGTACCGGGCTGGGCGATCGATCTCCCGACGCAGGAACGTTCCGATCACGAATCCGAATAGAAATGCGAAGAGGAGGGCGAAGAAGATCGTCCGAAGGATGCGCGCGAATACTCCCCGGCGCGGACGATCCGCCGAGGCGCCTCGAAGACGTCGCCTACGGAACATCCGAAGCGAATCCTGGTTCGATGCGCTTCCCAAGGTCGTCGATCAGACGGTCGACGGATAGGGAGGGATGGTCCGCTGCGTAGGACTCGATGGTGCCCGATCCCAGCAGGCCGAGGCCGAAAGACCCAAAGCGCGTCGCGAGGGCGGACCGAACCCGGGCTGCTCGTCCCTCCCGGCGCCGCACGTCACGAAGGCCGGTCTCCGTCAGGTATTGCTGGTGTTCGTCGATCGCATCGATCAGCGAGTCGATTTCGATGCCATCGCGCGCGGAGCCGCACAACACCTTGGGCATGTGGTTCGGATCGCGTCGTGTGCCGAGGTCGAGGCCGGCCCGTAGCTCGGCCGCGGTGCGGCGGGCGAGATCGCCGAGATCGGATTTATTGACGAAGAAGACATCGGGCCATTCGAGGATCCCGGCTTTCATGAACTGAATCAGATCGCCCGCCGCCGGCTGGACGACGAAGACCAGGCTGTCGACGAGGTCGATCACCTGAGCTTCGGATTGCCCGACACCGACGGTCTCTACGAAGACAGCATCGAGAGCACTCGAGAGGATATCGAGACTCGGCCCCGTGACCTCGGAAAGGCCGCCGAGCTGATCGCGTGCTGCGAGGGAGCGCAGAAAGACTCCGGTTTCCCTTGCGGCGCTGCCGATGCGCATGCGGTCGCCTAACAGAGCGCCTCCGGATCGCTTGCTCGAGGGGTCGACGGCGAGCACGCCGACCGACCGGCCACGCTCGTGAAGGCCCGAGACGAGAGCTTCGAGCAGGGTCGACTTGCCGGCGCCGGGGGCGCCGGTCACGCCGATTCGAATGCCGTTTCGCCGTGGCTCGAGGGCATCGAGGAGGGTGAGCGCATCGTCTCGATTCCGAGGTCGATTGTCATCGACGCGATTCAACGCTTCGGCGATCGCGGCGCGATCTCCCTCCACCACCCGCGCCGCGAGCGCTCGAGGTTCGGCGGTCGCGGGGGAGGCGCTCTCGGACGAATCTCCGGAGATGCGGGCGGACGCGAGAGGCGCGGGATGCTCAGGCGGCATTCGACTCCGACACGACATCGACGATCTCGGCCATGATGCGGGTGAGATCGAAGTCTTTGGGCGTGTAGACGCGGCGCACGCCGGCCTCTTTCAGCTTGCGCGCGTCATCGTCGGGGATGATGCCACCCACCACGACCGGAATTTCCCCGAGTCCCGTCTCGCGCAATCGATCGACCACATCGGTTACCAGGACGCCGTGGGAGCCGGACAGAATCGACAGGCCGATGACGTGGACCCCTTCGTCCTGGGCGGACCGAACGATCTCCTCGGGTGTGAGCCTAATTCCGTCGTAGACGACTTCCATGCCGACGTCTCGCGCCTTGACGGCGATTTGCTCGGCGCCGTTGCTGTGGCCGTCGAGACCGGGCTTGCCCACGAGGATCTTGAGCCGTCGGCCGAGGTTGCTCGAGAGAGCATCGACGCGATCGCGTACCGCCTGGACATCGTCACTGGCGGCGGTGAGAGGAGCGGCCGAGACGCCGGTCGGAGCACGGTACTCGCCGAATACGTCTCGCAAGACCTGAGACCACTCACCGGTCGTGACGCCCGCCTTCGCTGCTTCGATCGAAGGCGGCATGATGTTGCCACCCTTTTTGACCACGTCTTCGAGATGGCGGAGGGCCCGCGCCGCTTCGTCTGCGTTGCGACGCTCACGATACGCAGCGAGTGCCCTGATCTGCTCTCGCTCGGCGGATTCGTCGACCTTGAGAATCGAGCTCGATCCTTCCTCGACGAGGGGGGACTCGACACTCTCCTGATACGCGTTCACCCCGACGACCGTGAGGTCTCCGGATTCGATCGCGCGCAAGCGATCGGTATGGCTCTCGACCAGTCTCTGTTTCATGTAGGCGTTTTCGATCGCCATCACCGCGCCGCCCATCTCGATCACCCGATTCATCTCCTCGCGTGCGGCGACGAGTAGCTCCGCCGTTTTGCGTTCGATGACGTGTGAGCCATCGAAGAGATCCTCGTATTCGAGGAGATCGGTCTCGTAGGCGAGGATCTGCTGGGTGCGGAGCGAGAGCTGCTGATCCCAGGGTCGCGGCAAGCCGAGGGCTTCGTTCCAGGCGGGAAGCTGGAGGGATCGCGTTCGAGCCCGCTTCGAGAGTGTGACACCGAGGGCTTCGAGAGCGATGCGAATGATGTTGTTCTCGGGCTGGGCTTCGGTGAGGCCGAGGCTGTTGACCTGGACGCCGTAGCGCAGGCGCAACATCTTGGCGTCTTCGATTCCATAGCGATCCCGACCGATCTCTTCCCAGAGCTGGTTCATCGCGCGGCATTTGCACATCTCTTCGACGAAGCGGATTCCGGCGTTCAAGAAGAAGGAGATCCGTCCGAAGATCCGTGACAGGGTTTCCTCGTCCACCTCGTCGCGCTCGCGCACGAAGTCGAGCACGGAGATGGCGTTGGCCATCGCGAAGGCGATTTCCTGAACGGGTGTCGCCCCGGCCTCCTGCAGGTGATAGGAGCAGACGTTGACCGGATTCCAGTTGGGCACGTGGTCGACGGTGTAGGAGACGATCTCGCTGGTGAGGCGCATCGATGCCTGCGGTGGGAAGACGAAGGTTCCCCGCGAGAGATATTCCTTGATGATGTCGTTCTGGGTGGTCCCACGAAGGGCATCCGCCCCGACGCCCTGTCGCTCAGCGGTGGCGATATAGAGTGAGAGAAGCCACGCGGCGGTCGCGTTGATCGTCATCGAGGTGTTCATCCGGTCGAGGGGGATCTCCTCGAAGAGCACCTCCATATCGTCGATATGACAGATCGGGACGCCCACCTTGCCCACCTCGCCGCGCGCGAGCGGGTGGTCCGAGTCGTATCCGGTCTGCGTCGGGAGGTCGAAGGCCACCGAGAGACCCGTCTGGCCCTTGGCGAGGTTGCTGCGATAGAGCGCGTTGCTCGCTTTTGCCGAGGAGTGGCCCGAATACGTCCGGAACATCCAGGCGCGATCGCGCAGGGCGGAGTTCTCGGCGGACTGGTTGGAAGACGAGTCGGAAGGCAAGGGGGCTCCGTTCGCAGGCGGCTCGGTCGGGCGCGATTGGTCGATTCTCGCCCACGCCGGGCGACATTGGCTTCATCGGTGAAACCGCGGCCCGGGGCGAGTCGAGATGAGGTCCTCTAAGTGGTCGAAAAAATTAACGAAATTGTCCAGACGGGGCAAACGCGAGAGCGGGGTATGCTCCGACCATGGGTCAGGACCAGAGCGAGTTCTTCTTCCGGCTGTCTCCCGAACGCGTGTTGCAGGCGGTAGAGAGCGCAGGTCATGTGCCTTCCGGCCATTGTTTCGCGCTGAACGCGCTCGAGAATCGGGTCTACGACGTACGCCTGGAGGACGGGCGCCACGTCGTTGCGAAATTCTATCGACCGGGTCGCTGGGAGCGAGAGGCGATCCTAGACGAACACAGGCTGCTAGCAGCTCTGGTCGAAGCGGAGATTCCGGTCTGCGCGCCACTGCGGTTTCCCGATGGCGACACGCTCCACGAAGTCGAAGACATCCACTATGCGATCTGGCCACGCACGGGCGGACGCTCCCCCGATGAACTCAGCGATGATCAGATCGAGGTCCTCGGCCGCCTGATGGCCCGCATCCACGCGATCGCCGCGGACCTAGGCGCGCCGAATCGCCGTACCCTGGATTCCGAGAGCGTCCCGCTCGAGGCGCTCGATCTACTCGAAGGCGGGGATTGGCTCCCTCCGAGCTGCAGCGCCCGATATGTCAGGGCCGTCGAGTCGCTCGTCGAGACCTATCGCGAGCGAAGCCGCGGAGTCGAAGTGCAGCCGATCCATGGAGATTGCCACGCCGGAAACCTGCTGCGCGGGGACGAGGGCTGGTTCTTCCTCGATTTCGACGACATGGTCATCGGGCCACCGGTTCAGGACGTCTGGATGTTGGTACCCGGGCGCGATACCGAGGCGGATCGCCAACGGCGCTTGTTGGTCGAGAGCTATCGCCAATTTCGTGCCTTCGACGATGCGACCTTCTCGCTGATCGAGCCCCTGCGCGGATTCCGGTTCGTGTTCTATGCCGGGTGGATCGCCAAGCGGTGGCAGGATCCGGCCTTTCCCGATGCGTTTCCCCATTTCGGAACCGACCAATACTGGGAAACGGAGACGCGTGATCTCGAGGAACTCGTCGAGCGAATCGCGAAGGGAGCAGATCTCCTCACGCCGGTCGAGCGAGAGGAAGCACGGGCCGAGAGCGGCGATGGAGAAATGACGAACGAGGATTTCTTCTGGGACCTCTAGGGTCGACGATCGTCGATGAGCACGACGCGATCCTTTAAATAGGCGTAGTTGAGTGGCCTGAAACGAAGCTCTCCGACCTCGCCCAGACCGGCCAGATCCTCGAGGGCGAAGCGACCGCCGTCATTCATCAGCCAGCGCTGTCCGGGAGGCTCGCCCAGGGCGTCGAGGTTGTGAGCGTAAGAGGCCCCATCCTCCTCAGCGCCACCGAAGAGGCCAACCCCCGGCCGGCCGGCCGGAACGAGGCCAAGCGCGTGGGCGGACTCGTGGGCCATGACTGTACCGAGGACATCCCCCAGGACTTCGATCGCGCGTTCGACCGCTCGCCCACGATCGCTCGAGGTCGAAGTCTCCAAGCTTGCGAGGATTTCTCCGTCGTCGCCGGAAGCGCCGAGCGCAACGCCGCCCCGAGCGGTCAAGAAGGGCCCCAGGATCTCGTCGTAGAGCGGCGATTGCTCGTAGATGCGGAGTTCGGCGGGGAAGAGCCCGGCCCCCTCGTCGCTCTCACATTCCTTCGAAGATTTGTGCTCGTTGCGGAGGTCGAAGCGCACGTTCCCGATGGATTTCGGGTGATCCCGGTTCTTCCCGCCGATGCAGATCCGGGTGACGAAGGGTCCCGGGTCGGCTGCCAGGAGGAACCGGACGTAGACCTGGTCCCGCGCCAGGCCGGATCGGTTCGGATCGTCCCGCGCATCGTAGGCGCGCGCGACTCGAGCGAGCGCGCGCTCGGCGATTCGTGCGGCGACGGTCTTCGCGAGATCGGGGCGTTCGGGCAGCGCTAAGCCGTAGCCTTCGAGATCACGCTCGAAATCAGGTCTGCCATCGCCATCCCGGTCGATCGTGAAGTCGAAGTGGATGATCTGGCGTGAACCGATCGGTGGGCCACCCAGCCAGCGTCGGATGCGCACCCGCCGATAGGCGACGAGTTCGTGAGCCTGTTCGTCGGTGAGTGTCGCGCGAATCGAGAGAAGACCCGCGTAGAGACCGAGGGATTCGGGGACGACGAGGGTTGCTACGCCTCCGTGCGTCACGAGCTGATCCGCGATTTCGATCATCTCTCCGGTCCGCTCGGCACGAAGCGTCACGATGAGACTCTCACGGGTCGCGGCGGTCAGATCCGGTGGCAGCACGATCTGCAATACCCAGCCCTGGCTTGGGAGGAGAACATCCCGCGCCATTCGCTCCTCGACGCCGTTGATCTGGATGGCGAGAAGAGAGCCCCTTTCGCCCTCGAAGCGTGCATCCCACAACGCCATCGCGACTAGCGAGAGGCCGCCGATAAGCCCGAGAGCGACTGCGAGGACGGGGCCGGAAAGCACGCTGCGGGAATCGGACCGACTCATCGGGGAACCTCTCTGGGCGGGTGGGCTGCGGGTGCCGACTCCACGAATCGGCGAGCCAGGTGGAATTCGTGGCGCGGGACGGGACTCTGGGTGTAGAGGACATTCCCGCGCCGGGGATCGGGCTCGTGGACGGCCAAACGCGGCGCAGGATGGCGCAGGAGGTCGAGGATCGGAAGGGCCGCGACCGGCGTTCCACGCACGGACCCGGGCATGGCGAAAAAGACGTGCGATGGTTCTCCCCATGATCTCCGCACTCCACAGTGTAGTCGTTCGAGTCCGCGACCTTACGGTTGCGGTTCACGACTACGCGCTGCTTCTAGGGCATGACCCCGTCCGTATCGAATCCAACTCGGCACGAGGGACTCGCAGCGCTTTCTTCGCCCTCGCCAACGGAGTGTTCGAACTCTGCTCCGATTGCGCTCCGACGACAGCGGATCGGAGAGGAGAATCCGGCGAGGGGACATTCGGGCAGACGCGGATTCGACTGGTCTGCGACGACGACCAGCCCGCCGCTGCCCTGGCAGCCCGGAACATCAGGGTCGCGTCGAGCGAGGACGAAGAGGGCGTGGCCGATGCGGCACTCGGTATCAGGCGGTGGCGTTCTCACGGAATCGAGGCGCAGTCGAGCCGAGGCCTCCCGATCGAGTTGATCAGCGGCGAGTCGACCGATCCGTTGATTCGTGAAAATCGGACGCCCCCGGCCATCGATCGGAGCGAGCGCGTTCATGCCCTCGATCACGTCGTGATCATGAGTCCCGATCCAGACGGTACTCGCAGTTTCTACGGCGATGGCCTGGGAATTCGACTCGCGCTCGACAGATCCTTCGTGGAGCGAGGGGTCCGGCTGCTCTTCTTCCGGCTCGGGGGCGTGACGATCGAGATCGGGAGCCGCCTCGGCGTGGAGGCGCAGCCGGAGAGATCGGATCGCTTCGGTGGACTCGCGTGGCAGGTGGTCGACGTCGAGGCCATTCGCGCGCGCCTTCTGGGCGACGGCTTCGACGTGTCGGAAATTCGGAGAGGGAACAAACCCGGGACCCGTGTCTGCACGGTCCGGGATCCCGTCCACGGTGTCCCCACACTTCTGATCGAGCCGGATTCCTCGGGCAAGTAGTGTAGACATGGCTAACTTCTCGACTCGCGATCTTCGCCCGATCCACCCTGGCGCGCCCACGCTGGAGAACCCCGACAATGCCCCAAGACACGGTGCTCCCCCGTCCGGCTGATCTCGAAGAGGCCATCCTCGAACTCAAACGAGAGAAGGGCGCGGTCGTGCTCGCCCACTTCTACCAGGAATCCGAGGTTCAGGATCTGGCCGATGTCGTGGGGGACTCCTTGGCCCTGGCTCGCGCGGCACAGCAGATCGACTGCGAGATGATCGTTTTCTGCGGTGTCCACTTCATGGCCGAGACGGCGGCGATTCTGAACCCGGGGATCCCCGTCGTCGTGCCGGACATGGCGGCCGGCTGTTCGCTGGCCGACGGGTGCCCGCCCGAAGCGTTCAAGTCCTTCGTCGCAGAGCACCCGGGTGCGAAGGTCCTGACCTATATCAATGCATCTGCCGGCGTAAAGGCGATGAGTGACCTGATCTGCACGTCGTCGAATGCGGTCAAGATGGTGGCGGAGTTCGAGGGCGAGGATTTGATCTTCGCCCCCGATCGCCATCTGGCCCGCTGGGTCGCGCGGGAGACCGGTCGGGACGATCTGATCGTGTGGCAGGGCGCCTGCATCGTACACGAACTCTTCAGCGCGAAGGGCCTCGCGAAGCTCAAGATCCAACACCCCGATGCGGAAGTGCTGGCGCACCCGGAATGTGATCAGGCGGTTCTCGACCAGGCCGACTTCATCGCGAGTACGACCGGGATCATCGCACGGGCGGTGGCGTCACCGAACCGCCCTTCGATCGTCGCCACCGAAGATGGCGTCTTCCATGCGATCAGAAAGCAGGTGCCCGAGAAGGAGCTGTATCAGGCTCCGGGCATGGACGAGAGCTGTGAGTGCAACCGCTGCCCCTACATGCGTCTCAACACGCTCGAGAAACTCTACGATTGCCTGAAGAACGAGGGGCCTCGTGTGGTCGTTCCCGAGGAACTCGCGAAGCAGGCCCTCGTTCCAATCGAGCGGATGCTGTCGCTGTCGTAGGAGATCGTGCACCGGAGCCGTTCGAGCCGCGCTCGGCTGCCGATGGGCGGTACCGACGATCCGTCGGGGATGCGTTGGCTCGATCGTCTCGTGGACCGACGGCGCCCGACGGCCGACAGGGTGAGCCCGCCCATCGTCAGTCCCAACGCCACCCCAGGTTCCGGGACCACTGCGAGAGTGGTCGAATCGACCGTCTGGACCGCACCCGGGGCGCCCGCCGTTCCCGTCGCATCGAGATAGTTGCCGTCGAGGAGCACGATGAAGCCGTTGCTACCCGAAACGGAGATCGTCATGAGATCGTGGGTGGCTGCGACCTCTCCGTTCAGGTCGTCACCTGCCGTTATGAGGATCAAATTCCCGCTCGAGAAGGGGAGTGGGTAATAGAGGCACGAAGCGGCGGCGCACAGAAAACCCGACGTTGTGAGAGTGACGTCTCCGGTCGTCACAATTTGCATCTGCGAGAAGCCGAAGAGTCCGCCGCCTTCGGCGCTCTGCGGAGAATAGTCGATGTCCAACGGGACATCGGTGGCGGGAGCGCCGATCGCCCGCGTACCACCGGGGCCGACGCTCGCCTCGAAGATGTCGAGGTCGCCCGCCCATGCTGTCGGCCCGCTGGCGAATAACACCAGGACAGCGGCCAGAAGGGTCCGGACGAAGGGGCGCCCCGCGCCCCGTCGGTGGGGCTCCGCGAACTCTCGACTATCGCCTGTGATTCTCATGGTCGACCTCAAGGCAGCGCCGAGGGGCAGTTCTGTCCAAAAATGGCCGGTGGATTGCCGATGGCTGCATGACGAACGAGGGTTCCATCCGTTCCACCACAGATTCCGTCGCCATTGACGTCGCAATTGTCCGGGACCAGGAAGAGGGGTGCGAAGAGACCCAGTGCCCATCTCTTGATGAAGGTAGCGTCCGTATCGTTGACCTGTCCCTCGCCCGTAATGTCTCCGCATTGGCATGCATCGCCGATCCCATCGGGCGTATTCCCGAAACCGTGTCCGCCGGAGTCGGACTGGCTCGGGTTTGCGAAATAGGGACAATTGTCCTGTGAGTCGGGGACGCCATCTGCGTCGGTGTCGGCGCTGGCGATGGGAACGATCCCCTCGATCCAGCCGATCCGTGCCGAGATCCGCGTTCCGAAGGCGACCCCAGCCGTATCGACGGGATTCTCGGGGATGAACGTCTCGCTCCCCAGATTGCCCAGCCAGAGTCCACCGATATCGTACAGCGCGGCCTCGAAGAGATTGCCGTCCGGCGCTCCCGCCTGATCGTGTTGGAAGGGACCGCTCACCGCGAAGGAGATGGCTGCGAGTCGCGTGACGCCGACGGCATCTTCGATGAACCAGCCGCCCCCGGAGTCTCCGACCGTGAGGCCCGCTTCGTCCACCAATCCGTTGCGGTCGAACCGCGCGTAGATCTGGTCGAGGCCAAAGGAGCCCGTGACGATATTGCGCCCCCAACTGGCCTGGCCATCCGGGGCGGAAGCGGTCCACCCCTTGAGTTCCGCCGCGACGAATACATTTCCGATCGGGATTCCGCCCCGACCGAAGATCGTGAACGACTTTCCTACCTCGTCGGAGGCGGCGTAGATCTGCGCCCAACTGGAGAACGTGCTCGTGATCTCGATGATGCGGAGATCGGATGAAGGGTCGTCATACCAGGTCGAAATCGCGTAGGTGCCGACATTGGGACCCTGGGAGAACGTGATGGTATCGGATGGGTCGATGCCGATATGTTGAGCGGTGAGGAAATGCGTCGGGTCGATCGGAGTCCCGAGGTAACCACGGAAATTCCCTTGTAGGTTGTAGGCCTTGAGTTCGTTGGTCGTGAGGTCGAAGGTCGAGGTGATACGGGTAGCGATCGATCCGCCATCGGTCTGCATGATCGCGGTCGCGTTGGAGAAGCACAGGGCGAGCGTCCCGAGTGACACGAACAGGGACATCCAACTGCGCGCCGTGCGTAGAGCGAGGTCAGCGCCCCTGGCGAGGCGCGATTGTGCCGATCGTGAACATGCTGATTTTGGCATCATCCTGTCGAACGCGAGTCCCGAAGCACGAATCGCAGGAAGGCGACGAGCCCCCCTGCGATCCGCTGTGAAAAACATGGTCGCACACGCCCCTTGGCGTGTGTGTCGCGCCTATCCTTTCCGACGATGCGCTGCGAGAGCCGCGAGGCCGCCGAGCATCAGTAGGGCCGTTCCCGGTTCCGGAACCGGATTGCCACCGTTGATCGTGAGCGACACGAAATCCGTGTCGCGCTTTCGGATCAGGGATTGGCCGCCGCCCGCGTGGAAGGCCTGTAGCGTGTTGTCGAAGCTGATCCGAACACCCGTCGCCTCGCCGATCACGGCGTTCGCGGTCAGGATCGACTGGATGTCGATGTCGAGGTTGCCCTCGAACAGCCCACCCTGGATTCCGGTCGGTCCGAAGACCGTGAACGAATTCGACGGGCCGAACACGATGGAGAAGGACTGGCTGATTCCGTTCACCGAGGCCTGGTTCACTTCGAAGATGTCCACGAAGACATTCGCAACGACCGTCACCGAAGCGAAGGCGCCGCTGCCAAAGGCCTGGAGTTGATAGTCGAGTCCTTCGGAAATTCCGATTTCCGTGATCTGCTGGACGCCCGACGCTACGATGTCCATGGTGAGGGTGTCTGTCGTCGTCGCCACACCGGGACAGCCGAGTCCCGTCGAGCAGAGTGCCTCGAAGGTGGTCGGAGTGAAGTCGAGACTGTTGAGGCTCACGCTGGGCGCTCCGTAGAGGCCATTCAGATCTTGCACGTTGAGATAGGAAACGTCACCGGTCGGATCCATGAAGTTGCCGTAGCTGGCGGCGTTGGCCTGTCCAGCGAGCATCAGGACCGTCACGAGTAGGACGGTGCCCCTGTAGAAGCTGCGAGTCATGTAAAAATTTCCCCTCTGCATATACAACTGAAATGACAGCTCGATGGGTTGCCCCGAGCCGGGATTCGAAGACTAGATTCTCTCGGAAGCGGCCTTTTGTGGGGTGCGGCGATTCACCGTTGCGAGTCCCGTGAGTCCGAGTCCCATCACGGCGAAGGCGCCGGGTTCCGGGACGACTGTAATTACCAGCCCATCGATGTCCTTCTTCTCGATGAAGGCGATCGCGCCGTTCTCGGCGTAGGCGGTCAGTGTGTTGGCCATGCTGACTTCGACGAGCGTCGCCCTTCCCACCTGGGCGGCGGCGTCGATGGCGGCGTCGACGTCGAGGCTCAGAAGCCCCGTCCAGACAAGGCTGCCACTGCCCTCGATGAGCGTGTCATAGGTCCCGCCCGAGGTGAAGATCATCGACGCGTTGGCGTTGATCCCCGAGACCGAGGCCCCATCCAACTCGAGGATGTCGATGAAGACATTCGCGACCACGGTCGTCACTGCGAACCCGGTTGGCAGCGCAAAGTCGTTGAGCGTCGTGTCACCGGATTCGGAGAGGATGATGTCCTCGATGAAAAAACCGGTGTTGGCGTCGATCTGAAAGGTGAGGGTGTCCGTCGCGCTACCCGGTGCCGGTGGGCACGTGATCACGCTGGCGCAATCGATCTCGAATGCATTCGGGCTGAAGTCGAGCGAGTTCGCGCTCGCAGCCGGCATTCCGAACAGACCGTTCAAATCGGTCACGCTCAGGAAGGAGACCGATCCGGTCGGGCTCGAGAAGTCACCGTACAGCACAGCGTGGGCCTGGGTGGCCACACTCATCACCCCCACGACGACGGTGGACAGCGCGAGCGCCCCCGAGAACAAAAGCCGATTCATCTGCATTCCTTCAGCAATGCCACGCCATCCACGGAACCCTTGATTCGTCTTCCCAGCTCGAATCGGATGTTCTGCTGTCTACCCTCGTTTGCTGCCTCTTCTTCCCAGCAGAAGGGAGCGGGTCGGGAGCCAGACGATGTGGCGTGTGCGTTGGAGCGTGAATACCTACTGCTACTTGATGTGATTCCTCCGAATCGACGCGAGGCCGGCCAGTCCGAGCCCCATCAAAATGGCGGTTCCGGGTTCCGGAACCACAGTGACTGCGAGGCCGTCGAAATCCTTCTTCTCGATGAACGCGATCGCGGCGCCCCCGGCGAAGGCCGTCAATGTGTTGTTGATGTTGAGCGTCACCCGCGTCGCCTGCCCGGTCTGGCCCGCACCGATGATGATGGCATCCAGGTCGATGCTCAGTCCCCCGATCCACGCGGCCGAGGTGGTACCCGTACCATCGATCGTCTGGTCTCGAATGAAGCTGCCGGCGTTCGTGAAGACCATGGACGTGTTGGCGTTGATGTTGTTGACGGCGACTCCGTCGATCTCGAGGATGTCGATGAAGACGTTCGCGGCGATGGAAGTCACTGCGAGGTCGGTTCCGACGAAGGTCGAGAGATTGAAGTCGCCCGCCTCGCTGAGAATGATGTCCTCGACGAAATGGGTGGCATTCGCCTGGATCGTGAACGTCAACGTGTCGTCGACGAGCTCCGAGACGCAGCCATGAACCGGGCAGCCCGCTTCGAAGCTGTTCGGGTTGAAGTCGAGGCTATCCGCACTGACGACCGGCGCGCCGTAGAGGCCATTCTGATCCGTCACCTGCTCAAAAACGACGGTCGAACCGACGTAGTCTCCGTACAGAGCTGCGTAAGCAGTCCCTGTGATGAGCATTGAGGTAGCGACGAAACCAAAACTGAATAGAAGAACAGCACACCGCATATTCAGAACCCTTCCCAAGATTCGTTCGTTCAGGCGACCCCTGCAGTGGGTAGGGGCCCGCCATGAATTCATCCTATCACGAGGGCTCGAAAAGGAGCGAGAAACTTTGAAATCGCCTGTGTTTTCATTAATATATGTCGTATCCGGCCAATGACCTGCGGGATGTTTCCCATGCGAACCGGAACGTCCATCATCCGCATGCGAAGTTGCGAGTCCAACCAATAACGACCAAGAAATGAGGGTTATCAGCCACTCTCATTCGGGATGTTATACGATGGGTTTTAGCCCCGCCTAGTTCATTCGAGCGAATTTTCGGTGTGGGTCCTTCGAATCGCGACACCGATTCCTTCCCGATCCGCCGTGTAATCAGGAGTCCTCGCGACCGTAGATGTCGTCGAATCGGACGATGTCGTCCTCGCCGAGGTACGAGCCCGATTGCACCTCGATCAGGGTCAGATCGATCGTGCCTGGATTCTCCAACCGGTGGGTGACACCAATGGGGATATAGGTCGATTGGTTCTCGGTGAGCAGGATTTCGTCGTCGCCCTTGGTCACGACGGCGGTGCCCTCGACGACGATCCAATGCTCAGCGCGATGGTGATGCATCTGAAGGGAGAGTTTCGCGCCGGGCTTCACCACGATCTGCTTCACCTGAAAGCGAGTCCCCTCGGCGACACCTTCGTAGGATCCCCAGGGTCGATAGACGCGAGCGTGGAGATCCGATTCGGTCCGCTGCGTACGGTCGAGTTCGGCGACGATCTCCTTGACCTCCTGGGCCCGGTCCATCGGTGCGACGAGGACGGCATCGGCCGTTTCCACGATGACGAGGTCACGGACGCCGATCGCGCTGATCAGACGATTCTCCGAGCGGGCATAGCTGTTCTCGACATCGCGGAGAACTACGTCGCCTAGCGTCACGTTTCCGTGCTCGTCGCGCGCGCCGATCTCCCATAGTGCCGTCCAGGATCCGATATCGTTCCAGCCGATATCCGCGGTGACGACCGCCGCCGTCGCGGTCTTTTCCATCAGTGCATGGTCGATCGAGATAGCAGGGGAAGTGGCGAATGTAGCCTCGTTGAGCCTTGTAAACGTCATGTCGCGTTTCGACGTCGAAACCGAATCCCGACAAGCGGTCATCAACTCGGGTTGAAATTCGTCGAGCTCGGCAATCAATAGGCGGGTGGGGAAAACGAACATGCCACTATTCCAGGCGTACTCGCCGGACTCAATAAATTCTGCGGCGCGTTCCTGATCGGGCTTCTCGACGAACTCGGCGACGGAGGCCGCGCCGGGCAGGCCTTCGAATTCTCGTCCGCGTCGGATATAGCCGAAGCCCGTCTCCGGGTGCGTGGGAACGATCCCGAATGTCGTGAGCGCGCCGCGGCGCGCTGCCGCGCAGGCGGTGTCGACGGCCGCTCGGAAAGCGGCCAGGTCGCGGATCACGTGGTCGGAGGGGAGGACCAGGAGAATTCCGTCGGGGTCCTTCTCCGCGATGATCAGCGCCGCCGCAGCGATCGCCGGGGCCGTGTTGCGTGCGACGGGCTCGAGGGCGATCGCGAGGGGCTCGATCTCCTTGGCGCGCAGTTGCTCGGCGATGATGAACCGGTGAGCTTCATTGCAGAGGATCAGGGGGGGCGCAAAGACGCCCGGCTCGTGGACTCGCAGCGCGGTTTCCTGTAGCAGGGTGTCCTCGGCGGCCAGCGGCAGCAGCTGTTTCGGGTAGGCGCGTCTGGACAGCGGCCAGAGCCGGGTCCCTGAGCCCCCCGAGAGAATGACGGGGTAGACCAGTCCTTTCGAGTTCGACTTCATTTCCTTCGGGGATCCTCTCTTCGGGGGAGGCGGGGACGCTACACGAGTTTGCGGGGTGGACACACAGGAGGCCGATTCGTGTGCGAGCTTCCGTTCAGCGTCAGGTCGTGAGCCCGCGCGCCCTAAGCCGGAGCAAGAAAGGCAATGCGATGGCCGCGCAGAGGATTTCAGCCACTCCAGCCACGCCGAATGCGGCCTGGTAGCCGGCCGCGGCGCCGTGACTGGCCCGAACCGCCTCGCTCACGAGTCCGCCGGTCAGCGGTCCGAAGATGAAGCCGAGGCTGCCCGCTGTATTGAAGGCGCCCAGCGCCGTCGAACGGATTTCGGGCGGCGTCAAGTCCATGGTCATGAGCATCGAGGGCACGAACATGACCGCCGCGGTCATGCCGATCACCGCCATTCCCGGTCCGATCAGATCCGTCGGCCAAAATCCGAGAGTCGCCGTCAGCACGCCGTAGATTGCACTTCCCCCGCACAGCAGCGCCGTCTTCGAGAAACGATCCGCCAACACGCCGAAGGGAAAGGAGAGCAGGGCGAAGGGAAGCATGAACGCCGAGATCCACAGACCGACTCGCGGCGGGTCCGCGCCGTGCAGGCCCGAGGCGAAGAGCGAGAAGGTCGTCGTGTAGAAGCCCACGGTGAAGCGGTCGGCAAAGGCGAACAGGAGCGGAGCGATGATCGACCGATTCCGCATGACCGTCTTCCAGATCGCGCGAATTCCTGGTCGCGCCTCGGTTTCCTGCGGCTCGACCAGCGCTGCGGCGGCGAGGACGGAGGTGGCGACGAGCACCACCGCTCCCGCCACCAGCGGTCGCAACGGGTCGACCCGGCCGAGCAGACCCCCGATCGGTGCGCCGAGTGCGACGCCGAGCATCATCCCTGCACCGGTGACCCCCATAGTCAATCCGCGATTCTTGTCACCGCCAAGGCTCGCGGAGATCGAGAGCAACAGCGAGAGAGCGAAAATGTGTGCACAGCCTTCGAAAAATCGGATTCCGAGAAAGGTCGTGAAGGGCATGTCGAGCGTCATCGCCGCGAAGCAGAGGGCATCGAGTAACAGCGCCGAGATCACCAGCGGGCGGCGGCGGCCGATCCGGTCCGCCAGGGCGCCGGCCAGGGGAGCGGAGATCGCCGCCCCGATCATGTTGATCGACATGAAAACCGAGGTCAGCAGCTCGGAGACGGCGAATCGCTCGCCCACGAGTTCGCGGAGGATGGGGACGGGCAGTGTCACCGGTATCATGATCGAGAGAGCCAGCACGCCCATCAGGGCGAGGCGTGGTTTCGAGACGGGTGGGCCGAGGCCTGCTTCGAGTGGATTCAACCAAGGGTCCTGGTGAGGGCGAAGTTCGTCAGCCTACCCAAATTCCTCGTCCCCCGGGAGCCCACCGACCGACTATCGGCTAGCGCCGTCGACTCTGTGAGGAAAGCGCCGCCGGGCCCATGCCCTTGACCGGATGGGGACGATAGGGTGCCTCGAGGCGAGCGATTTCCTCGTCGCAGAGCGTGAGCTCGGTGGCTGCAATCGCGTCCTCGAGGTGGGCGAGCTTCGTGGCCCCGATGATCGGCGCGGTGACGTCGGGTTTCGAAAGGATCCAGGCGAGGGCGACCTGGGCGGGGGGAACCCCGCGTTCCTTGGCGACGTCGAGCACCGCCTCCACCACGTCCCAATCAGAGGGCTCGTTGTAGAGAAAGTCCGTCAGTTGATCGGTCTCCTGGCGCTTCGTGCCCGATTTGTCGTCGAGTGCCTTGCGCGAGCCGGCGAGCAGGCCTCGGGCGAGCGGAGACCAGGGAATGACCGCGATCTGCTCGGATTCGCAGAGCGGCAGCATCTCGCGCTCCTCCTCGCGATAGACCAGGTTGTAGTGGTTCTGCAGGGTCGCGAAGCGCGCGAGGCCCTCGCGATTCGAGATGCCCAGCGCGGTGGCGATCTCCCACGCATACGAGGAGCTCGCGCCGATGTGGCGAACCTTCCCCTGGCGCACGAGGTCATCGAGAGCGCGCAGGGTTTCGTCGATGGGCGTGTGTGGATCGAGGCGATGGAGTTGGTAGAGATCGATCGCTTCGACGCCGAGTCGACGCAGACTCGCTTCACAGGCCTGCTGGATGTGCTTGCGCGAGAGTCCCCCCATGTTCGGGCGATCGTTGGATGGAAAGAAGACCTTGGTGGCAACGACACATTCGTCGAGGTCGCCCATTTCTCGCAGGAGTCGCCCGGTGACCTCCTCGGAGACACCGATCGAATACATATCCGAGGTATCGAAGAAGTTGATCCCGGCTTCGAGCGCTCGCTTGAAGAAGGGCCGCGCCTGATGTTCATCGAGCACCCACGGCCGCCACTCGGGCGTCCCGTAGCTCATGCAGCCGAGACAGAGTCGCGAGACCCGCATCCCCGTGCGTCCCAGAATCGTCGTCTCCATGAGGCCTCCCGTCCGAACTCGGTTTCGAACGAGCTAGAACTCGTAGGCGGCCCTGAGCTCCGGATCGTTTTCGCAGAGCATCTGCGCCAACTCGACCATCACGCGGCATTGCTTCACTGTCGCGTCGTCCTGCATCTTGCCGTCGATCATGACCGCACCGGTGCCATCCCCCATTTCGGCGATGACCTTCTTCGCCCAGAGGACCTCGTCGACCGGCGGCGAGAACACGTTCTTGGCGATGTCGACCTGGACCGGATGAAGGCTCCAGGTTCCGACGCATCCCATCAGGAACGCATTCCGGAACTGGTCTTCGCAGGCAACCGTGTCCTTGATATCTCCGAATGGGCCGTAGTAGGGGAGGATGCCATTGGCGTTACACGCGTCGACCATCCGAGCCATCGTGTAGTGCCAGAGATCCTGTTGCGCGGTCGGGCGCACCGCGTCCGGATCGTTCGCGTCGGGGTCCGTCCGCACGACATAGCCGGGGTGACCCCCTCCAACGCGGGTCGTCTTCATTCGGCGGCTCGCCGCGAGGTCGGCCGGACCGAGGGAGAGACCCTGCATGCGTGGACTTGCGGCGCAGATCTCTTCGACGTTCGTGACACCGAGCGCCGTCTCGAGGATCGCGTGGACCATCAACGGCTTCTGGATGCCCGCCCGGGCTTCGAGCTGGGCCAGGAGACGGTCGACATAGTGGATATCCCACGCGCCCTCGACCTTCGGGATCATGATGACGTCGAGCTTGTCGCCGATTTCCGTAACGAGCGTGAAGATGTCATCGAGAAACCATGGTGAATCGAGGCTGTTCACTCGGGTCCACAGCTGACAGTTTCCGAAATCGACCTCGCGGCCGATCTTCACCAGGCCTTCGCGAGCCGCGATCTTGTTGTCCGCCTGAATCGCGTCTTCCAGGTTGCCGAGCAGGACATCACATTGGGCCGCCATGTCCGGGACCTTGGCCGCCATCTTGGCGTTGCTCGGATCGAAGAAGTGGATCATCCGAGAGGGCCTGAAGGGGATCTCGCGCAGCGGCGTCGGCGCGCCCAGGGCCATCGGTTGGAAGAAGTCTTTTGCGCTGCGCATCGGGGGTCTCCTGCTCGGCCCGGGTCGGGCGATGGGTGCGATGATAGTTGGCGATCTACTCGCTGTCGTAGAGCCGAATGATTTCGATCTTGCCCTTGGGCGCCGCTTCGAGGCACAAGTCGCACAGAACGCATTCGTCCAGGTTCGATTCGTCGATTCGAAGACCATCGGCCTCGGCTGCGAAGATCGAGACCGGGCAGATCTCCTCGAGCTTCTTCGCGAGCTCCGCGTCTTTCACGATGTCGTCGTTCACGCGAACGTCGATGAATTCTCCGGGCATTGGTCGGTTCCTCTTTGCGGCGCTTCTCGAGCGCAGTCATTCTCAGCGTTTCTTGCGGGCCAGGCCCTTTCGAATCAGGTCGGGGATCTCTTCGATCCGTTCGGCGACGGAAATTCCCGATTCTTCCATTCGCTTGATCTTCTCCGCCGTCGTGTCTTCCTTGCCCTCGACGATCGTGCCCGCGTGGCCGAAGCGCATGCCCTTCATCTCATCCATGAAGCGACCGGCCATGAAGGCGACGATCGGCAGGCGTGACTCGTGCTCCTGGACCCACTCGGAGAGCTCAGCCTCCATACGACCACCGGGCTCCGAGTAGATGGCGATGGCCTGCGTTTCCTCGTCCGCTTCGAAGAAGGGCATCAGCTCGGCGTACGTCGTACCGACGATGGCGTCGCCGCCGATGGAAACGCAGGTCGATTGGCCGAGGCCAGCAGCGGTCAGAGTCGAGGCGATCTCGGTCGTCATGCCACCGGAACGGGACATCACACCGATATTGCCCTTCCGATAGGCCTGACGGGTGTTGGCTGCGGGTCCCCCGACGCCCCCCATCTTGCACTCGTCCGGTGAAATGATGCCGAGGCAGTTGGGGCCGATGATCCGTGCACCGCGGAGCTCCGCGAGTTCGACCGCGATGGCGACCTGCTTGCGCGGAACGTTCTCCGTCACGACGACGATCAGCTGAATGCCGTTCTCGAGCGCCTCGATGATCGCATCCTGCGTGAACCTGGGGGGAACGGACACGATCGATCCCTCGATCATTCCGCCGTTGGCCGCGACGGCGTCGCGGACACAGTCGAAGACCGGCACACCGTAGACATCGCGACCGGCGCGGCCGGGGGTCACGCCGCCGACGATCTTCGCGCCATAATCCAGGTTCTCTCGAGTGAGATTGATCGCTTCGCGTCCGGTGATGCCCTGGATGATGAAGCGTGTGTTCTTGGTCAGCAGAATCGACATGGTGATCTCTATCCCTGCAACTTCGCGACAGCTCGGCCGGCTGCGTCGTACATCGAGACATTGCGATCACAGTAGTCGACGCCGTACTTTTCGAGGATCTTGAAGCCCTCCTCCTCCCAGGCACCGGGAATGCGGAAGATGGCGATCGTCTCGGCCGGGTCCTTGCCGGCCTCGAGGCATCCCTTGATGACACCGCGAGCGACGATGTCGACGCGGGTGTTCGACACGACATTCATCATGACGGCGATCTTCTCGACTCCGGGCTTCGAGAGGATCAGCTTGGTCAGCTCCTTGGTCTTGGACATCGAGGGATTGCCGCCGATCTCGCAGTAGTTGGCGGGCCTGCCACCATGATCGCGGACCGCGTCGAAAAGTGTGAGAGATCCCCCGCCGGCTCCGATCACGAGGCCGAGATTCCCGTCGAACTCCACCACGTTGCCTGCGACTCCGCGATGGTCGGCGGCGTTCACCCGCGCGCCATCCAGCTCGAATCGAGTCGGAGGGCGAGCCTGGCGCGTCTCCTCATCGCCGATGCCGAGTTCTTCGAGCAGCGCCCGGTGCTCGCCGCGAGCCTCGGCCTCCATGTCGATGTGGCCGTCGAGGACGATGAAACGACCGTCATCGAGTTTTGCGAGGGGATTGATCTCCGCGAGGGTCAGATCGTACTCGAGGAAGATCTTCATGAGATTGAAGACGATCGGAGTCAGCTTGTTCAGGTCCGATCCGGTCACGCCGGTCGCGCTGACGGCCTCCTTGGCGATACGGGGGGTCAGAGGAAGGATCGAAGAGAAATGCGTCTGCGAGACATGTTCGGGGTGACTCTCCGCGACTTCCTCGATATCGATCCCGCCCATGTCGCTGAAGACGCAGACCGGTCGTTTCGCACGGCCGTCCCACGTGATCGCAACGAAATACTCTTTCTCGATCGGCGTCTTTTCTTCGACGAGAATCGATCGACATTTTTGGCCGTTGACTTCGATTGGCTTGATCGCCTCGGCCGCCGCCGCCGCTTCGTCGGCATCGTCCGCGAATTTGACGGCGCCGGCTTTCATCCGACCGCCGGAAAGGACCTGGCTCTTCAGGACGACCGGCGATCCTCCGAGGTTCGCGAAGGCTGCGCGTGCGCCCGCTGCATCACTCACGATCTCGCTCTTTCCGAGCGGAAGCCCATGACGCTTGAAGAGGGCCTTGGCTTCATATTCATAGAATCGCATTCGTACCTGGCTCCGGATTCGGCTCTTTGACGTGATTTCGAATCGGCGGCAGGATCGGTGATCCCGCCGTATTCCGGTTCTCGATTTCTTCGAGACGAGAGGGGTCGGTCGAGAAACCGCGACGCGAGCAGCCAAGGGCTGGGATCACGACCGACTCGTCCCCTCCGCTCGCGCTGAGGTTGGTCTCGAGGCCGGATCGGGTCCGCTCGGGAAGGACGAACCGCCTCGTAAGGTCGCGAACTCTATGATTTTTCGGTCGAAGCGGCAAGAACGGCCGTGCTGACTCGCGTTCCGCACGCAAGCGATACGCAGCGGCCGCCGGTTCGAGTGGCCGCCTCTGCACAGCGTCTCAACCGAGGTCGCCGATGCACCGATCAGAGAGCCCCCTCCGCTGCCCACCCCGGCCCGCGTCAGTAAGGGGCGTGACGATCGATCGGAGAGCCGACGTCGAGTGAGAGGAACATGATGGCGCGTAAATTCAATGTTTTGTTGGTGGACGACAGCCGCACGGTACTCGCCCAACTCGAGCAGATCCTTTCCGAGATCGACGACCTGTCGATCGTGGGGTTGGCGCGCGACGGCGCGGGGGCGATCCGAATGGCGACGGAGTCGAAGCCCGATCTTGTGTTGATGGACATCGTCATGCCCGGCCTCGACGGTCTATCTGCGCTCCGAACGATCAAATCCATGCATCCGAACATGCAGGTCGCGATGGTCTCGTCGCTGAGCGGTGACGCGACGAAGGCCGAGGAGGCGTTCCGACTCGGAGCCTGTCAGGTTCTCGGAAAACCCTTCGCCCCGGAGATCATCGAAGCCCTCGTCGAGAACTCCCGCGCCACTCTGTCCGATGCAAGAAAGTGCGCGGACGGGGAGGCGGACTGATGTCGGTCAAGTTCTTCGGACAATTCCTGATCGATCAGGGCGAGGTCGATGCGAGTCACGTTCGCGAGGCGCTCGGACTGATGGAGGACGAGAATCCCACCATCAGCGAGATCGCAATCTCCCAGGGCCACATGACTCAGGTCGATGCGGTTCGCGTCAGCGCCAAGCAGCGGACTCGTGACCTCGTCTTTGGCGATCTCGCAGTCGAGATGGAACTGCTCACCTCGGAACAACTCGTCGACGTGGTTCAGCGTCAGCGTACTCGGCGACTCCCGGTCGGCCAGGCCCTCGTGCGCCTCGGTCATCTCCCGAACGATCGTCTCGGCCTCCTCCTGGATGCCTACAAGACAGATCAGGCCCGATACGAGATCGCCGAGATCGCGCTGCCCGATGGGCTGGCAAGCCGCCGTGTCACCCGATACGTGCTCGAGTTCCTGCCTCGCTTCCTGATGAGGGTCGCGCGGCTCCGCGCGAAGGTGGGCGAGATTCAAAGCTTCGATGTGGCGCCGGAATTCGTCGAGATCAAGGTGTCGGTCTCGTTCAAGGGCGTTCGCGGGTTGGAGGTCGCACTCGTGTCGGATCTCGAGTTCGCAGAGGCACTGTCGATCACAACGAGCGGGCTTTCTGCCCGGGATCTCGATCCCGAGATGGTCGCCGACGGTGTCGGTGAATTCTTGAACGTACTCGCAGGCAATGCCGCCAGTGCGGTGATCAAGGAAGGCCACCGCATCGAACTCGGACCGCCGGACTACGATGCCGAACTCTGTGGCGGCTGGTGTGTGGACCTGGCAGTGGGCACGGGACGCGCCGCATTGGTTCTCAGCACCTTCTGACCGGCGGAATCCGCACACTCCAGACCCCTCGGACCGCGGAGGCTCGAGCGGTCATGCTTTCGTGGTACGCTCGCGGGCATGACCGAGCAAGACCACGCGAGCACCCTCGAACGTTGGGCCGCCTCCGGGAAAGAGGGACGACCGCCCGTTCTCGCAGCGACAGTGATCCTGTTGCGGGACGGCCCAACGGGTCTCGAGACCCTGATGTTGCGGCGAAATTCGAAGATCGTGTTCGGGGGAATGTGGGTGTTTCCGGGTGGGCGACTGGATCCCGAGGATTGGGAGGGCGTCGTAGAGGGCGACGAGCTCGCGGCCTCGAGGCGCGCGGCCCGGCGTGAATCCATCGAGGAGACGGGCCTCGAGATCGACCCGGAGTCGATGGTCCCTTTTTCGCATTGGACGCCGCCGCCGATCACCCCGAAACGATTCCTGACCTGGTTCTTTGCCGCTCGCGCCGGGCACGGTGAAGTCTCAATCGATCACGGCGAGATTCACGAATCGGATTGGATGGGACCCGTCGAGGCACTTCGCCGTCAGAGAGAGCAGGAGATCGAACTCGCCCCACCGACCTACGTCACACTGAGCGAGCTCTCCGCGTGGTCGTCCGTCGATGAAGCGCTGACCTCCGTGGGCGATCGGACGCCGGAACGCTTCGAGACCCGGATCTCCGTTTTGGAGGGGGTCGGTCCGGTTACCCTGTGGCACGGCGATGCGGGATATGAACAGGGCGACGCGACAGCCCTTGGTCATCGACATCGGCTGACGATGACCAAGGGCGGACCCTGGCAATACGACCGGACGACCTAGTGCCCGAGTAACGCGCCCGCGAGGCGCAGTGACGGTGTTAGTCGTTGGCTCCGGCCTGCACGGCCTTGGAATAGTCTTCGATGACGGTTCCCTCGAAAAAGTCGGACCGCGACCCGGCAAACAACCGGATCGCATTGTCACAGGTGAAACCTCGGAAATCGGCCTTGTCGAGATGGCCGTCTTCGACCAATTCCCAGGCTTCGGGCAGGACTTCGCGGAAGTCAGGCACGTCCCAATGACCTATATCGCTGGCAAAGATCGCGTTCAGACGCGCGTTCATAGGAATTTTTCCACGATCGAAGGCGATCGCGTTCATCGGGTCGTCCGCCTCGCATCCGAAGTAGAAGCGCTGCTCGAAGAGCGACTGGATGTCCGCTTTCGACTCGATGCCGGCCTCGGCAAATTCGTCGATCGTGTCGCGGTCCTCGTCGGGATCGCTGAGCATCAGGAGTGCCTCGTCGAGGCGGTCGAGGGCACCCCGGATCGGTTCGGGCGCATGTTCCATAAGGAGCTGTAGGAGGAGCCCCCGGTCGAGTTCCTCTGGGTCGTAGTGTGTGATCGTCTCGTGGTTGCGCTTCTCGAAATGCCCGAGGATGTCCGAGAAGAGGTTGGCGGCCCAGGCGACGCCCCCTTCGAGGAAACCGAAGCGGAGCTTGGGAAATCGCTGTGCGACGCCGCCGAAGAAGATCGAACGACAGGCCGCCTCGCCCGCGACGGCAAAATTGCCGATATGGTTGTAGACGTAATTCGTCCTGGACATGCGCGTTCCCCACCCCTGACCACTGGCGTGGAAAGTGACCGCGACACCGAGCTCTTCGCATCGCTTCCACAGCGGGTCGTAGTCGAGGTCACTGTCATGGCAGAGTGTGTCCATCCACGTCGCGCCGCGCACTTCCTCGGCACCGGGCATCTTGCGTGAGATCACGCCCGAAAACATCGCCGATTTGAGACCGAGCTCTCCGACTGCATGGTCGAGTTCAGCGATGGCTTCTTCGGGAGTGAAGCACGGGATCGCCGCGACCGGTTCCAGTCGATCGCGGTACCCGTCGTAACACTCTGCGTAGTAGCGGTTATATGCGCGGGCGAGCGCGGGACGCAGTTCATCGTCGGGAAGCGCCGTGACGGTCAGGCCGTAGGTCGGAAAGAGCAATGCGTAATCGAGTCCGAGCTCGTCCATCCGGTCATACATGAGCTTCGGCATCATTGCGGTTGCCCGGTCGAGGGTGTTTCGGGTCGGAACGCCCCACCAGGCGAAGCGTGTCATGCCCAGACCGCGCTTTGCGTCGAGCGGAACCTGGCGTGCGAGCGCGCCACCGTGCTGCAGGGTGTCGAAACTCTTCGCAATGTCCTCGCCCGCCAGTTCTACGAGAAAGTCCCGGACCACGGGCGTGTATTCGATGAGGTGCCCGTCGCCATCGATTACGGGGTGATCGAGCTGTTGGCGAATCTTGTCGACCTTGTCGCTACGAACGAAATGCATGAGGTAGCTCCTTTGATGCCCGCCAGCGGGCAGGAAGAAGAACGGGCCCCCGAGAAACTGGGGTTCGATTCAGACCGCGGGCGGTGCGCCGTTCTCACCGGGCCATCGCGATCCGCCGATCGTGTCGGCGAAGGGCCAGAACTTGTCCGGGTCGATCGGATCGCCGAGGGTGATCTTGCGGTCGAGGAAGATCGGCGTCCAGAGATGGGCGGAGACCTGCTCGCGTTTGGGCAAGAGCGTTGCGACCGGGTCCCAGCGGCTGTCGCGCAGGGTCAGCTCTCCCCGGACCTTCTCGAGATGGGCCGTCTTGAACTTGCTGTAGACGTTGACGAAATGGGGATTGAAATCGTATTTGCCCGGCGAGAGGTCACAGTCGCGCATGTACTTGACCCAGAATTCCCGCTGCTCGGCTTCGTCGAGCGGCTGCTGCTGGCCGACGACCTCGCCCTTGAATTCGGCGAAGGTATGGCCGTAGTGGATCGTGCGCGCTTCGACGACATTCCCGAGCCGCCAGTACTGGGTGTCGGCGTGGAATTTGGGCTGGCCCCACCGTTCCTTGCTCGGATAGACCACGGTTTCCTGGTTGATCCCGATGCCCATCGTGTACTCGCCCGCAGTTCCCTTGTAGTTGGCGGCCACATTGATGGCGATTCCGTATTCGGGCGCATTCTGGATGGGCAGGTTGTAGAAGGTAATCAGGACGAGTGCCGAGTCATCGGGCTCGAGACCGGGTGGGAGCAGCGAGGCGATTCGATCCTTGTCCGTTCGATAGGCGATCTTGAGCATCGGCCAGTTCGCGAGCTCCCCCGGATTCTGCTTTGGCCCCTCGGCCTCGATCAGGGGATTGTCGTAGGCCGCCGCCAGCAGCCGGTTCTGCGTCGTCGATTCGCTCATGTCGGGCACCTCTCGAAATGGGTCCCCCGAGCATAGTCATCCGCCAAGCGCACCGCAGGCGTGCCGTGCCCCTCCGCGGGGCGCCTGCGTGATTACGAAGCCTCCGCGTAGTGCGAACGCCTCTTGATCGCGATCTGCCGGTCGAGCTCGAAGATCTGCACCTTCTTCCAGCCCTCCGGTGCGTCCTGGAAAGTCTCCCCCTCGGCCCGCACGAACTTGTGGCCGAAGAGTCGGGTCGAGACGATCCCGAGATCGTCTCGACCCGGGAAGGCACATTTATCGAGGATCTGGGTCGCGGCAAAGACCGTGTCACCGGCCTGGAGCGGCGCGGTGTGGCGCCCTGTCGTGTAGATGAGGTCGCCCATGGCATTGTCTCCGACATCGGGACAGGAGAGACCGAGGCACAGCGTGAAGGGAATGCCGCCGAAGATGATCAGTTTCCCTCCGACGTATTGCTTCGGGTCGAGATCGATCATGTACTGGTTGCAGTGGACCTGGCTGGTGTTGTCGAGGATGGCCGTCATCGCGATGTGCTCGTCGGTGACGGTTCGCCCGCGCGAATGTTCGATCCGGCTGCCGATTTCGAGGTCTTCGAAGTAGCTGTCGCTGCTCGACAGGTGCGCCATTTCGGACAGCTTGGCGTCCGCGTCGTAGGGCGGGATCCACAGTTCGCACTCGATCGCGTCCGCGTCGATCGAGAAAGTCTCGACGACGGCATCGTCATCGCCCCTGTAGACCTGGACCTTACGCTGCCAGGTGGCGACGATGGCCTCGCTGGCGTCACCGATATTCTTGCGAGCGGTCGATTGGACGTGGACGATGCCGAGGTTCGGCCGGCTCGAGGACACGCGCACCCCGAGCACCTTGGTTTCGACCTCGAGGGTGTCGCCGATATAGACCGGCGCGCCAAATTTCATATCGATGTATTCGAGGTTCGCTCGGGCGTTCTCGGAAACGTCCTCGACGGTCTGGCTGAATGCTACGAGCATGACCACGCCGGGTGGGCAGACCAGTCCCTCGAATCCGTAGGCTCGCGCATAGCGCGCGTTCTTCGCAAAAGGATGGGTCGTCATCGCGAATTCGGTGAAGGTCGTGAACAGCCCTTCGGTGATCGTCTTGCCGCCCTTGTGGCGGAAGATCTGACCGGGCTTGAAGTCCTCGAGGAAGTTGCCGGTCTTCTTGCGAACGATCTGGGTCGGTTCGGGTGTGTCGCTGGGCTTGGGCATGGGGATCTCCTCGCAGGGCCCTCGTAGGGGTCACGAAGGGGGCGGCGAGTCTACTCAGCGCCTCCCCGGGCTGCCAGCCACTCCCGGTTCCGGGAAGCAGGAGTCGCGAGCGCCTTGGGGATGGAATGTGGTGTGCGGGGCGGATAGATTCTTAGAGACCAGTGCCGTGCCGGCTGACCCCACGGCGCTTGCAATCGAGAGGAGATCTTGATGACGAGCCCGACGCGGGTTCGAGACGGAGAACTCGGGCGCTTCCACCGGCCCGAGACGGGTAACTCGTTTCCCGGCATCGTCTTCATCCACGACGTGTGGGGTCTCTCGGAACACAGTCGGGCGCTCGCCGCGGATCTGGCCGCGGAGGGGTTCTCGGTCCTCGAGATCGACCTCTACCGCGCACTGGCTCCATTCTCGATCGAAGATCCCGGCTCCCATATTCGTTCGCTGTCGGATCCGGACATCGTGGCGGATCTCGAGGCCGGTGCGGATTGGCTGAGCCGAGAATCGAGCTGCCGCGGGCGGAAGATCGGGGTGGTGGGTGTGTGTATGGGCGGCACGTTCGCGCTGCTGGCGGCGTGCCTTTCGGATCGTTTCGCAGCGGCGGCCCCCTTCTACGGAATCCTCTCCTACGAAAGTGGAATGCTCGAGGAGCCTTCGGGTCGCGATCACTCGAAGAAGCCGACGTCGCCCATCGAGGCGGGCGGTCGCCTCACGACCCCCCTTCTGGCGTCCTTCGGAGGCGAGGACACGTTCGTTCCGCAGACCGATGTGGATGCGCTCGAGGCGGCCCTATCGAAGAGCGACGTCGCCTTCGAAATCGATCGCTATCCCGGGGCTGGACATGCGTTCCTGAATCGCACACGCGAAGAGGCCTATCGGGCGGACGCGTCGGCCACTGCCTGGGCCCGCATCATCCCCTTCCTTCACGCCGAACTCGACTGAAGTCCAGGTGCAGGGCGGTTCCGGGAGGCCTCGGCGGAGCGCGGATTTTGTTCACCCTCTTTGGCGTCGGCGGTCGGTCGCGCGTCGACCAGGGCGTGGACCTTGGTATCCGGCCGGGCGACCACGAGGGCGAGGGTTCGGTTGCTCTGCAAGTAGCGCGTCGCGGAGGCTTCGAGCCGGATACGCCCGCCATCGCGATCCTGCATCGTGGCGACGAAGACGACGCTCTCCTGACCCTCGGCAATCGTGTCGAGGGAGGTCCACCAGGGGCTCTGGGCGTCTGAGGGAACGAAGGCGTTGAATTCGATTCCGATCAAGGCGTCTCGGGCAACGCCCAATGCCGAACCCGCGGCGGGGTTGGCATCCAGGATCTCGCCGGAGTCGACATCGATCGCGAAATAGAGGTCGGCGATGCGATCGATGGCGGCTGTGATCGCACGACGCGTGGCTCGGGGGCGACCGCTCGTCTTCCGCTTCGTCCCGGACGTCCGAATCGAGAGCCGGAACGCATCGAGGAGCGGGGCCAACGCCCGGGCGACGACCGGGCCGTCGGGTCCGGCGAGTTCCGTTGCTGCCTGCGCCCAGGTCGTGAGTAGCGCCATCACGCGTCGTTCGTTCGGACGCAACCCGTCGAGGACGGGCCGCGGCGCTTCGCCGCGCATCAGCGCCGTCGAGGAGAACGTCCGGAATCGGCGCAGCGTCTCGGCTTCGGCGCCGGCGACAGCGGGAGCCGCCGCGCCCAGCTGGCTCTGCATGACCCGTTCGATCTCGAGCCTCTGCGATACGAGCCAGGTGGCCAAGTCGCGATTCACACTCCCCAAGACCGCATTCTCAACGTTGTCCACGCTCACAAACTAGCAGGCCGAGTCGGAAGTCCCGTTTGAGCCGGGCAGATAGGCTCGGCATGATCCAACGTTTCGGAACCCGAACAAATGTCTCCCCGAGGGGCAATCGATCCATTCGGGGCACGAAACCCTCAATGAAATCCAGCGCTGACCCGAACCCCTAGACATGTCCGAATCTTCTCCTGAAAGCGGGTCCGATCAGTCGTTACGGATGCGAGCCATCGTCTATCTCGGACCGCGCGATGGGCTCAGTCCGATGACGGACGTCATCCTCAGTCGACTCGGCTATCAGCTGTTGATGCCCGAGACCTTCCTGCAGCTCCAGGACGAGAGACCGGACCTGCGCGCAGAATTGTTGCTCGTCGACGAGCGGCGCCTCGAGGAAGTGCCGAGAGACACCGGAGCTCGGGTCGAAGCCCAGCTGCCGATCATTGTGCTGTCCGGAACGCAGGGGGCGACGGGAGACGATCCGCGGATCGTCGGTGCGGTGAAGCGCCCCGCCGGGTTGCATGACCTCTATCGCTTGATGCAGCAGGTCTTCGAGGACCGGCCGCGTTCGATGCCCCGCGTCCCGACCCATCTTCGAGCGCTCTGTGAGTCGCGCGGGTCGCAATGGGAGGGCCGGGTGCTCTCTCTCTCCGAGAACGGATGTCTGATCCGCAGCCCCGAGGCGATCCTGCTCGGCCAGAAGCTGCGGCTCGAACTCGTCATCCCGCAGAGCGAATCGATCGTGCTCGATGCCGAGGCGACCTATCAGCTCCTGCCGGACACGGGTCTCGTGTTCAGCGCGGTCGAGCCGAGCCGCCGAGAGGCACTGGGGCGATACGTGACCCAGACCATTCTGGCCTGATCCGCACTCCCCGCACTCCCCGCACTCCCCGCATCCGCGCACTCGTCCGGTCCTGCTAGACTGCGCGCGGCCAATCCGGCTGCTTCATTGCGGCCCCTTTTCGAACCTCGGTAGACAGAGGCATGAATCACGTGGGTGATCTGCAAGACCAGCTGAAGAAGATCCGCACGCAGGACGGATTCATCGCGGCCCTCGACCAGAGCGGGGGCAGCACGCCGAAGGCGCTTTCGCTCTACGGGATCGGCGACGACGGCTACACGAACGACGAGGAAATGTTCGCGCGCGTGCACGAGATGCGCTGTCGCATCGTCGAGAGCCCCGCTTTCAGCGGTGATCGGATCCTCGGTGCGATTCTCTTCGAGAACACCCTCGACGGCGACATCGCCGGTCGGCCCTCCGCCGAGTACCTCTGGCAGGAGAAGAAAGTCACGCCCTTCCTCAAAGTGGACAAGGGACTCGCGGACGAGGTCGACGGCGCCCAGGTGATGAAGCCGATGCCCGATCTTGCTGCGCTGCTCGACAAGGCCAATGCGCGCGGCGTCTTCGGGACCAAGATGCGTTCCGTGATCAAGAGTGCGAACCGAGTCGGGATCACGAAGGTCGTCGAACAGCAATTCGAGGTGGGAAGACAAATCTGCGCTGCCGGGCTCGTTCCGATCATCGAACCCGAAGTCGATATCAATGCCCCGGACAAGGCGGATGCGGAGGCCGAACTCGCAGGACAGCTGATGGAGCAACTCGATGCGCTCGATGCGCAGACGGTGATGCTGAAGCTGACGTTGCCCGAGCAGACGAATCTCTATTCGCGACATATTGCCCACGCGAATGTCGCCCGGGTCGTGGCACTCTCCGGGGGCTACTCGAGAGAAGAAGCCAATCGGCGGCTCAACGCGAACAGCGACATGATCGCCAGCTTCTCGCGTGCCCTGACCGAGGGACTCTCGGCGCGGCAATCCGACGACGAATTCAATCGAATGCTCGATTCGTCGATCGAAGCCATCTGCAAGGCATCGCGAACCTGAGTCGTGGCCAGCGCCCGCAACCCTCTCGAACTCCGACGCGAAATCGACCGCCGGCGCACCTTTGCGATCATCTCGCATCCGGACGCGGGAAAGACGACGCTGACGGAGAAGCTGCTTCTCTACGGCGGTGCGCTCCGCGAAGCAGGCGCCGTTCGAGCGCAGAAGGCCGCGCGACATGCGACGAGCGATTGGCTCGAGCTCGAGAAGCAGCGTGGGATCTCGGTATCGAGTTCGGTGCTCCACTTCGAGTTCGACGAACATCGTGTGAATATCCTGGACACGCCTGGGCATGCGGACTTCAGTGAGGACACCTATCGGACGCTGATGGCGGCGGATAGCGCCGTCATGCTGATCGACGCTGCCCGCGGCGTGGAACCCCAGACCCGAAAGCTCTGTGAAGTCTGCAAGCTGAGAAGAATCCCGATCTTCACCTTCGTCAACAAGATGGATCGCCACGGTCGCGACCCTCTCGACATCATGGGTGAGATCGAGGAAGTCCTCGGGATGGAGGTGGTTCCCGCGAATTGGCCGGTCGGAGCGGGCAGCGATTTTCGGGGCATCTACGACCGATTCGAGCGTTGCCTCATGACCTTTTCCGGCGGCGATCACGGGACCCATCGAGTCGAAGAACATGTCGTCGCCGGCGAGCCCGATTCCGAGGCCGTCATGGAGGCAATGGGCCCCTTCGCCGAGGACGTCGTCGAAGGGCTCGAATTGCTCGAAGGGGCGGGTGCGGAACTCGACGCCGGGCTCGTGGCGAGCGGCGCGCAGACGCCGATGTTCTTCGGAAGTGCGCTGACCAATTTTGGAGTGCATCCCTTCCTCAAGCGCTTTCTCGAGATGGCGCCGGGCCCCGTGCCGAGGGTCAGCTCGGGGGACGTAATCGATCCCGTCGACCATCCATTCTCGGGCTTCGTCTTCAAGATCCAGGCGAACATGGACCCGGACCATCGCGACCGCATCGCGTTCCTTCGGATCTGCTCCGGCCAATTCATCAAAGGCCTTCAGACCTTGCATATCCGCACTGGCAAACCGATCCGCCTGACGAATTCGACGCTTCTGATGGGCAAGGATCGAACGGAAGTCGACGAGGCCTTCGCGGGTGACGTCGTCGGCCTATTCGATCCCGGGCTGTTCAGAATCGGAGACACCCTCGCCGACGAGAAGCAGATCGGGTACGCCGGAATCCCGATCTTCGCGCCCGAATCCTTCATGCGCGTCGAGGTCGCCGGGGTCCAGAAACGAAAGGCACTCGAGAAGGGGATCGAGCAGCTCGTCCAGGAAGGCGTCGTTCAGCTCTTCCGCGATCCCGAGGGCGGGTCGGCGAGCTGGATTCTGGGCGCGATGGGCCCGCTCCAGTTCGACGTCATGAAACATCGGCTCCAGTCCGAGTACGGTGTGGAGCTGACGCTCTCGAATCTGCCCTACTGCTTGGCGCGTTGGCCGCAGGCGGGCTTCGATCCCGAGGACTTCAGATACTCCGAGCGAATTCGCGTCGTGCTCGACCGCGACGACAATTGGGCGCTCCTCGCCCAGAGTTCCTGGGACTTCGATCGATTGCTCGAACGCAACGAGTCGCTCGATCTCAGCGAGACCCCGGATCCCTCACTTTTCGAGAGCGCCAACTAGGAGTCTGACCCAATACTCTCGTGGGAAGCCCAGGTGTCGAGGCGCGCCGCTGGCTAGGGAGGAAGCGAAGCTTCCGAGTAAAGCGCAGCGGTAGCTGGCTACAGCAAGGTTTCGCAACGCCGCCAGCGGTGATGCATCGGCGTTTGGGTGTCGCGACGAGTCTTGGGTCAGGCTCCTAGCCCAAGATCAACGTGGGTGGTGAGGACAGGACTAGAGTGAGGGTGCGAGCGCGGCTTTGATGGGGCTCGCGAGGTCCTCGAGCGCGAAGGGCTTCTCGAGCAAACCGTCGATCCCGAAGCGGTCCGCTTCGGCCTCGAGGTCGGCGGTCGGAAAGCCCGTCATCAAGAGGATTCTAAGATCGGGGCAGCGATCGCGGAGTGCTTCTCCCACTTCGATCCCGTGCATCTCACAGCGCAGCATCCAGTCTGCCAGCAGAATGTCAGGGGGGAATTCCCGGGCGAGTTCGATGGCCTCTGCGCCCGTTTCAGCAGTGCGAACATCCAGACCGTCCCGGCTGAGGAATCTTTCGAGGTATTCTCGGTAGGTCGGTTCGTCGTCGACGATCAGGATACGGGGGTCATCCCCGCCGTGGTTTTGCAGTTCGCGGTCGAGCCCTTCCCCGCGGTTGGGGCCGCTCTACCTATGTCGCTCATCGAATGCGCCCCCCTCGTCGATCCGAGACGACCACGGCCAGTTTCCCCACACCTCGGTGTTTGTCACCCGCAAGGTCGAAGGCCGCGGCGATCCCGTCGAGATCGCCGCGGTGTGTGATCAAGCGCTCGAGCCTCTCGTGATGTTCGACCACGCCGCGTATGGCCCGGGCGATGTCGGGATCGTTCATCGTGCCGGTCTGGTAGCAATTGGCCCAGACCATCGCGAGCTCCTTCTGGAGCGCGAGCGAAGGATCGAACGCGGGATTCTGATCGAAGAGCCCCAGAACCGCGATTCGTGCCCCTGGAGTCGCGGCTTCGCAGGCCTCGATCAGGGTCTCACTCGATCCCCCGACGGTTTCGATCACGAGGTCGAAGCGGGATTCGAGGCCATCCTCGGACACGCTCCGGGCGGCGTCGTGCGGAGTGCCTGCGCCGATATCGAGCGCGAGCTGGCGCTGATGCGCGTAGCGGGCACGGATCACGACTTCGGCAGCCCCGGAAGTTCGGGCGGCGAAGGCGCAGAGCAGCCCGATCGTCCCGCCGCCTAACACGAGGATACGCTCGCCCAACCGAAATTCGGCCCGATCGAGGGCATGGAGCGCGACGGCGAGAGGTTCGACGAGCGTGGCCACCGCGGGGTCGATCGTGGGGTCGATCGAGAACACCCGCTCGGCGGGGACGACCACGAACTCCGCGAGTCCGCCGGGACGATGAACTCCGGCGATCTCGAGGTCGGGGCAGATGGAGTTGCGTCCAGCCTGGCAGGCTCTGCATCTCGAGCAGGATGCGAGGGGTTCGACGACGACCGCGAGCCCCGGGACCAGGTCTTCACCGTTTCCACCTCTCGTGGCCCCGTGTCCGACTACTTCGATCGTTCCCGCGATTTCATGGCCGGGGATCAAGCCGCTCGCCCAGCTCCTTCGGCGCTGGGCATGGAGATCGCTGCCGCAGAGCCCACACGCGTCGACCCGCACGCGGACTTCATGCGGGCCACAATCAGGGATCGGAACCAACCCGGCCGAGATCGATCGATCGTCGCCCACGACCGCCGCGCGCATCCGATGCGTCGATTCGAGCTTCGACGGTTGCGTGCTCAATGCTTCACCCCGGGGCTTCGTGTCCGACGGGGGTGGACTCGAGGCGTTCGAAGACGGCGCGAACGATGATCGGCCAGGCGATCGTCGCGTCGGCGTGAACTTCGACGTGTCGGCCACCCTCGCTCTCGGGCACGAACTTGCCCCAGGAGACCCCCTCTGTGTAGCTGCAGCCAGAAAGACCGCCCCAATGTTCGGGCTCGGGACAGATCCGGACCGCATATCGATACCGGCGCACCGATTCCTTGGTTCCGAGACGATCGGCGCTGATCTCGAGATAGGGCGCGATCTGTTGCGCCCAGTTTCGGGGTACGCCGCCGCCGATCGTGAAGATGCCGAGGGTCTCGTGTTGTCTGACCCGGTCGGCGAAGTCTTCGAGATCGAGAAAGGGATCAAAGCCGAACGGGGTCTTGCCGGCGTCGCGTAGCCGGCGGTTGTGAATCGCGAAGTCGAGCCCGAGTTCGGAGTCGGTAAACGCGGGGACGTAGATCGGAACTTCCTTGTGGACGGCGCTTCGCAGGATCGCTCGCCCCGCGTCATTGTCCTCGAGCATGAGTCCGACCCGTGCCAGAAGGTCGTGACTGCACAGGGTCGTGCCCGGCTCGATCTTCGACAACACAGCATCGAGAAGAGCTTCGGCGTCGTCGAGGTTCTTCTCGAGCTCGATCGTGTCATAGACCCGGTTGTAGCCGCGCTCGAAGAGGTCTTCATCGCGCATCGACTGACGATGCTTGAAGTGGAGCATGCCCGCCCCCTCGACGAAGCCGTGCGTCATCAAGGCCCCTGTCGCGACGACGGCCTGGACCCAACCCCGCTCGATCATCTCGCACAGGACCAGCCCCTGCTTGGCGATCGTCATCGCGCCTGAGATCGTGATGACCCGGAAGCAGGCCTCGTCGCGGATCATCGCTTCGAGGGCGTCGGCCGCTTCACCGAGCCGGCGTCCACCGAACGCGGTATTCGACATCGCCCTGACGAGTGCATCGATAGAATCGAGGCGACCGATGTCGAGCGGGACCAGCGGCTCGAGACCGTCGTCGTGGCCGGTGCCGTAATTCTCAGGGTTGCGTTTCTTGTGCATCGTCGGGTCCTCGTTCGGGAGCTTTCGGGTGGGGCCGAAACACGCAGGCTTCGCCTGATCTCAGGGATCGGGTACGAGTTCGGCGACGAGTTGCGCTGGATCGTGGATCGGGAGCGAGCAGGCGGTGCCATGGCACAAATAGGCGGTTGCTCGCGATCCCACGGCGTCTCGCCCTTCGAGCCAGCTCGCCGCGATCCCCATCGGCGCCGCGGCCCCGGGTGCGGCGACGATCACGGCGTCCTCGGGGCGAAGGACCCGCCGGGCGCGGTCGGCGAGGGCGCGTGTCGTGTCCGCCGCCGGGTCTCCGACAACCACGGCGACCGAGCTCCCGCGAGCTCGCAGCGCGACGGCACGCAGGAGGGTCGGGAAGGCGTGGGGTGTGCGCTCGAGAAAGAGTCCCTGCTCGGCGATCGCGCGATCGACGAAGGCACCCAGTGGTGCGGACTCCGAGCGCGTCGCGGACTCCGAGCGCGTCGCGGACTCCGAGCGCGTCGCGGACTCCGAGAGTGTGGCAAGTCGATAGAGACCCAGGATCGCGAGCCCCGAAGCATCCGGTGTCGCGCCATCGTGCTCCGAGCGCGGGCGGTGGATCAGGCGATCATCTTCCGCGGGGGTGAGGTAGAGCACACCCCGATCCCGATCCGCGAAACGTTCGAGGATCTCGCTCGAAAGTTCATTCGCGGACTCGAGATAGTGATCGCCGGCGCCGGCTCTTTGAAGGTCGAGACAGGCCATGAGCATTCCGGCATGGTCGTCGAGGAAGGCCGTCACGTGCGCGCGGCCCTCGTTGTGGACGCGCTGCAGGTGTCCGTCCGCATCCCGCATCGACCCGAGGACGAAATTCGCTGCGCGAGCCGCATCGTCGAGTATGGCGGCATCGCCGAGCGTTGACGCCGCGCGCGCGAGCCCGGAGATCGTGTATCCGTTCCAAGCGGCGACGTGCTTGTGATCGGTCGCCGGAGGAATCCGCTTGGCGCGTTCCTCGAGCAGCCGCGCGCGAGCCGCGGCCAACTCGCGGCGAGGAGCGCGGGCCTCGTCGACCAGATGGGTCGTGCCGTCTTCGAAGTTGCCCGCCAGGCGCACGCCGTAGGTGGTGCAGAACCGGTCCGCTTCGTCGCCGAGCAGGTCGGCGACCTGGCCGGGAGTCCAGACGAAGAATTTCCCTTCGACGCCTTCGCTATCCGCGTCCTGACTGGCGAAGTAGGCACCGCCCTCGGCGCGCATTTCCCGACGGAGATAGTCGACCGTCTCCTGGATCGGCCAGACGAGATCGACGGGATCGTCGGCGCGTCGGGCGAGTTCGGCGTAGAAGGAGAGCAGCTGACCCTGGTCGTAGAGCATCTTTTCGAAGTGGGGGATGGTCCAATTGGCGTCGACGCAATAGCGATGGAAGCCCCCGCCGAGTTGATCGTAGAGTCCGCGCCGCGACATCTCGCGCGCAGCCAGTGTGAGGAAACCAGCGATGTCGGTCGCTTCGTCGTGGGGAAGGAAGTCGAGCGCGGCGATCAGGAATTCGAGATTCGTGGGGGTCGGGAATTTCGGGGTCTGTCCGAATCCACCATGAGCCCTGTCGGCGCTGCGCATGATCAGCCCCGCGGCGTGTCGAATCGTGTGCGGGCCCGGGACACCCTCGGCCTCGCCCTCGGGTCTGTCGACGAGTGCCGCGGCGATCTGCCCGGCGTTGTCCTCGATTTGATCGCGCTGCTCCCGCCAAGCGGTCATGACCGCGTCGATCACTTCGGGAAATCCGGGCGTTTCTCGCATGCGTCGGGGAGGGAAATAGGTTCCGACATAGAAGGGCCGGCCTTCGGGTGTGCAGATCGCGTTCAAGGGCCAGCCGCCCTGTCCATTGAGTTTGAGGGCCGCGTCCATGTAGATCTGATCGACGTCGGGACGCTCTTCGCGATCGACCTTGACGCATACGAACGAATCGTTCATCAGGCTTGCGATCTCCGGATTCTCGAAGGACTCGCGCTCCATTACGTGGCACCAGTGGCACGCGCTGTATCCGATCGATACGAGCAGGGGACGATCCTCCGCCCGGGCGCGGTCGAGGGCTTCGTCTCCCCACGGATACCAATCGACGGGGTTGTACCGGTGCTGGCGAAGATAGGCACTCGTCTCGTTCCCGAGTCGATTGGTCGGACGGTTCCCATCCCGCGTCCCGGAGGACTCCGAGGCGGGGCCGGAAGAAGGGATCGCGTCGTGGGAACAGGAATCGCTCATGGATCTTTTCAGAGCTTAGCCGGCCACGACCGGCCAGGGCAGGCGGCGGGACCGGGGAAGGGCGACTACTTTCCCCCGCGTGGGCATCGTACATCTCGAAACAGGGGAAGGGGGAGCGGGCGCTGCGCAGGACGCGGAGTTCATAGAGGCCCTCCGAAGACGTGCAGCCGAGTCGCTGGAGCGGGCCTACCGCTTTCTCGAAACCCAACCGGATCGCTGGGCGCTGTTGCGGGCTCAAGTGCTCTGTGATGCCCGGCCCGCCTCGGATCTGGCTTCGAAGCTCGCCGAGACGCAGGCCGGGGACGGTCGCTTGCCACCGCGCACTTTGATTTCGGGTGGGGGGCTCGGCTTTCCCACAACGGATCTGGCGGCACTCGAAGCGGATCAACTCGGCATGGTCGGGACGCTCGAAGCGCTGCTGCTGGCCGGGGATGCGAAGGTCCTGCATGCGGATTGGGTCGAGGCGGCCATTCGTTTTCTCGAATCACAACAGGCCGAGGATGGGGCCTATCGGATTCCGAGCACGGGGACCGATCGCGCGGCCGAACAGGCCGATCTGTTCTGGACGGGCATGATCGCCGGCGTCCTCGGGCGCACTCCGGTTTCGCGCACGAGCCATCTCGAGAGGGCGGGAGAATTCCTTTGCGCGCGTTTTTCTCCCGAGGCCGTCGAGCATGACGGATACTCCGCGCTGATCGGATTCGCGCATTTCTTTACCAACGTACCCCACGAAGAGGCGGACGAAGCGCTGCAGTGGTGCGGGCGAGCCCTCGAGAAGGGATTCAGGAGTGGGCAACTCGATGCGGTCGCGGTGGTCCGGGTCCTGCTCACATGCGATGCCCAGGCCATGCCGGGGGCGAGCTTCGATGTCGTCGAACTCCTCGATCGATTGATGGTTGAGCAGGCGGGCGATGGAGGCTTCGCGGAGCTGTCGCTTGACGGGCCGGCGACTCGAACCAGCCAGACCTTCGACGCGATGCTCGCGATCGTGCGACTGTGTGCCGCTTTGGATGGGCCAGCGATCGAATAGGGCCGGTTCTTCGTCGGGCGGGTCGAGCGATTCGGAGCGGTCTCGCCTAGCGGAGCTCGTCGAAGAAGGCGCGGATCCGCGTGGCATTGGCTCCAAGGTCGCCCCGGCCGTCCCGGGATTTCGAACGGACGTCGATCCGCGAACCCGATCCATCGGGACGAATCCGGACGACCACATCATCCACGAAACGAAAGATCGAGGTCACGTCGCGCGCGTAGAACGCACCGGCGTCGCCGTTCCTCGCGACCACTGCCCAGCCCAGCGTTTGCGCGGCTGCGATCGCGCGGCGAAAGGCATCCGCGCTGCCTTCGTCGAGCCGAAGGGGTGCGAGGTCTGGGTAGGATTCGCGGACGATCGAGACGAATTCGGTCGGGTAGCTCATGTCGCGCCCTGCATAGTCGGGGACCCGCGTCGTGTCGGCGAAGGCCGGCGGATCCTCGAGATCGGTCGTGATGTCATTGATCGGCGGGGCGTCACCGCCCGTCGACGCTGCAGCGAGGACGACGATGAGGAGTCCAAGGGCGATCGAAAGGCCGACGAGCGCTTGCGTTCGCCCTTTCGGATCGCGTCCGCCGCGGGTGAGGAAGAGGCCGATCAGCGCGAGGATCGAGCTGAACAACCCGCCGAGCAGTGCCCCCGCCACGAAGGTCTGGAAGCCGGCCATCGGTGTGAGGATGCCGAGATAGGCACCGAGCAGGCCGACGAGGGCGAGAGCGAGGGCGATGAGCGAAAGTTTCGGAGCGGCGGTGGCCATGGAGATCTCCTTCGGGCGATTCGGCGGATGACATTCGATCGCACGAGTCTATCACTCTCGCGATCGCTGACGGGAACTCGCGGTCGACGCGTTACCCTCCCGCGCTCGCCGGCGCGCCGGGTTCGCGACGGTCGAGACCGCAGCGAAAACACGCTCGAAGCACCTAGGAGGAGGCCAGGATGACGGAGCTGGTACATCTCGAGAAGAAGGGGCGGGTCGCGCTCGTCACCCTCGATCGACCCGACGCGCTGAACGCGCTGAACGAGGCGGTGATCGATGGATTCGGCGTCGCGATCGATTCGATCGAGGCGGATTCGTCGATCGGGGCGGTCGTTGTGACCGGCGCCGGTCGCGCTTTCGTGGCGGGCGCGGACATCGGAGAAATGGCAGAAATGACGCCACTCGAGGCCGAGGCCTTCTCGAGAAAGGCCCATCGCAGCTTTGGCCGCCTCGAGGAATTGGCGATTCCCACGATTGCGGCGGTCAATGGATTCGCTCTGGGCGGCGGCTGCGAATTGGCGCTCTGTTGCGATTGGATCTACGCGTCGACCGCCGCAAAGATCGGTCAACCGGAGACGAAGCTCGGTTTGATCCCCGGCTTCGGAGGCACGAGCCGGCTGGTCCGCAGGGTCGGCCTCGCCTGGGCCAAGGAACTCGTATTGGTCGCCGACCCGATCTCCGCCGACGAAGCGGCTCGAATCGGGCTGGTCAATCGGATCTTCGAACCCGACGAGCTGATTCCCGCCGCTCTCACGGCGGGCGAGGCGGTCGCCGCGAGGGGACCGGTAGCGATACGGCTGGCGAAGGAAATCCTACAGCAGGGTCAGGATGCCGACGTGCGTCTCGCCCACGCGCTCGAGCAGCGAGCGTTCGGCCTGACATTCGCATCCGAAGATCGTGTCGAAGGAACGACCGCTTTCCTCGAGAAACGGGATCCGGAATTCAAGGGTCGTTAGGCACGGGCTGTGCGGTCAGACCGGTAGCTCAACGTAGGGAAGAGCGGCCGCAGTCTTCTCGATGGCGTCGCCCGCATCGAGCAGAACGCGAGTCGCGTTCCAGGAACCTTCGAGAAATTGCTGGCGGACTCCATCCGGAACGCGTGCTTCCATCTCCCCCGCTCGGGAACTGATCTTGCGCGTCCGGAGATCGATCGAGATCGATTGGGTCGGGTCGAGATCGATCGCGCCCATCAGCTTGGCGAGATCGTCTTCGGGGAGTGTGACGCAGGGCAGGCCCAGGCTCGTGCAATTTCCCGCGAAGATCTCCGCGAAGCTGCCCCCGATGAACGCCCGAAAGCCGAAGCGCATCAGCGCTTGGGGTGCGTGTTCGCGGGACGAACCGCAGCCGAAGTTCTGACCACAGACGAGGATGGAAGCGTCGGAGAAACGCTCGTCGTCCAAAGGGTGTTTGCCCTTGGCGGCCTTGCGTGCGTCCTCGAAGGCATGGCGACCCATGTCATCGAAGGTGACGACCTTCATGAAGCGAGCGGGGATGATGCGATCGGTGTCGATGTCGTCTCCACGGACGACGCAGCCCGTGCCGTCGACGGATTCGATCTTGACCAGGACGTCTTCGTTGTTGCCCATTCTGATTCTCTCTTCTCGATTATTCGGCCGGCCGGCCCGCTCGGGGTTGATCGAACTGGATCAGACGATCTCTCGGACGTCGACGACTTCCCCGGCGATCGCCGCCGCAGCGACCATGGCCGGTGACATCAGCAGTGTTCGTCCGGAAGGCGACCCCTGGCGACCCTTGAAATTGCGGTTGCTCGAGGATGCGCAGACCTCTCGGCCCCGGAGTTTGTCGGGGTTCATGGCGAGACACATCGAACATCCGGGCTGTCGCCACTGGAAGCCCGCTGCTTCGAAGATCTCGTGAAGACCCTCGGCCTCGGCTTCTTTCTGAACGGCCATCGAGCCGGGTACGACCAATGCTCGCACGCCTTCCCGGACGTGCCCGGTCTGCGCGATCTTGGCTGCTTCCCGGAGATCAGAGATGCGCCCGTTCGTGCAGGAGCCGATGAAGGCGACATCGATTGGAGTTCCGGCGATGGACGCGCCCGCAACGAAGTCCATGTATTCGAGGGCCTCTTCTACGCCAGCCCGTTCGTCGTCCCGGACGCTGTTCGGGGTCGGGATGGCCTCGCTGATGCCCAGGTTGTGTCCTGGGTGGATGCCCCAGGTGACCGAGGGCTCGATCGTCGACCCGTCGATCTCGACCAGATCTTCGTAGTGACAGCCCGGATCGCTCGCCATCGACAGCCAACCTTCGGCCTTGGCAGCAAAGTTCTCGTCATCCGGCGTATAGCGTCGACCGCGTAGATACTCGACCGTCGTCGCGTCGGGATTCACATATCCACATCGCGCACCGCCCTCGATCGACATGTTGCAGACGGTCATCCGCTCTTCGATCGACATCGCGTCCACGACCGACCCCGCGTATTCGTAGGCGAACCCGACGCCGCCGTTCACGCCGAGCTTGCGAATGATCGCCAGCACGACGTCCTTGGCGAAGACACCGGGGCGTAGCTCCCCGGTCACTTCGATGCGTCGAACCGAAAGCGGGGAGATCGCGATGGATTGGGAAGCGAGCAGGTCACGTACCTGACTCGTTCCGATCCCGAGGGCGATCGCACCGAAGGCGCCATGGGTCGAAGTATGGGAGTCGCCGCAGGCGATCGTCATGCCGGGCTGGGTGAGGCCGAGTTCGGGGCCGATCACGTGGACGATTCCCTGTGCTCCCGTCTCCGGCGAGAAGAGCTGAATACCATGATCACGGCAGTTGCGCTCGAGTTCGCTCATCATCGCCTCAGCGAGATCGTCCTGCAGAGGCCGGGATTGGTCATCGGTTGGAATGATGTGGTCGACGGTCGCGAAGGTTCGATTCGGGAAACGTACAGGCAGGCCGAGTTCGTGGATCATCGCGAAGGCCTGAGGGCTCGTGACCTCGTGTATGAGGTGGGTCCCGATCAACAGCTGAGTCTGACCAGTGGGCAATTCGCGGACGCAGTGGGCGTCCCAGACTTTCTGAAAGAGGCTTTTGGGGTCGGTCATACTTCTGATCTCTGCGCGCTTGCATCCCGAATAACGAGTGGGCTTGCGTGCGGTCGGATGAGCGGGCCCTCGGTGCTTGGCTTCCGAGTGATTTCACACGGGTGGGGCCGCTCCGGAAATTCAATCGTACCTGCGCCGGAATTCGATTCAATCGATCGTGTCGCCAGAGGCCGGAAGTCCCAATGGATTCCGTCGAAGGTCGAAGGTCGGAGGTCGGAGGTCGGAGGTCGGAGGTCGACGTTCGAAGGTCGAGGGCGCAATGGATTGTGTGGCGATGCCGGCGTGGCCTCGACTTTCGGCCCCGCATGGATAGCACGGCCCGGCGAGCCCTGTACCCTCCCGCGCATCGCGCCCGGGTGATTTCGAACGAGACCGGCCCAGGGGGAATGTTTGGCCAATTGGCCAACTTCGAATCGAACGAGAACAAGAGGAGTCCGCCTTCTATGGAGCTGATGCACACCGCCCATGTGCCCGCCGGCACGGGTCCCTTTCCCACGATTCTGGCGTTGCACGGGTTCGGGGCCAGCGCCCACGACCTGCTCGGGATCGCACAGCGGGTCGGGCAGGTCGTCGGTGGGGATGATGTGCTCTTCCTGTGTCCGCAGGGATCGATCGAAATCGAACCGGCCCCCGGCCAGGTCGCGTACGCATGGTTTCCGCTTTCCGGCGGTGGTGAGATCGACGTGACTTCCCTGGTCGCTGCCCGCGGAGTGCTCGAGGCCTTCGTCGAGGACGCGATCGAAGCCTATCCGATCGATCCGAAGCGTCTCGTGATCATGGGATTCAGCCAGGGAGGGGTCATGGCATACGACCTGGCGCTCGGTCGCCCGGAACGATTCAAGGCGCTGATCGCGCTCTCCACGTGGCTACCGGACCTGATCGTCGAAGGACTACAGCCGAGCGAGGCTCGGTCGACACTCGCGACACTGCTCGTTCACGGGAACCAGGATCCGATGGTCGCCTTCGAGCGCGGCCAGGAATCACGCGCGAAGCTCGAGGCCCTCGGCATTCGAGCGGCCTGGGGTGAGTACGAAATGGGTCACGAGATCAACCAGAACGCACTTCGGGACCTGCTCGGGTGGCTCGCACAGGGGCCGCTCGCGATGGAGGAGAACTAAGGGCTCCTCGGCGGGATGCCTCGGAGGATGGCGTCTCGTATCGGTCCGCCCGCAACCGGGTTGACGAATCGGCTTCCGCTGGCCTCGCGCCGGGGACGCTTGGAGTCGAATCGAACACGCTCGTTTTGGGGCGTAGCTCAGTTGGTAGAGCCTGAGCTTTGGGGGTTCAGTGTCGGGGGTTCGAGTCCCCCCCCCCGACCATTCCACGTCTCCGATTCGAAGTCGCGTACCCGGCGCAGCTGCGCCCCAGACGAGATATCCGCCCGAGACCTTGAGATGGGCTCCGGTCAAATAATCTGCGCCCTCGCTTGCCACGAAGAGCACTGCCTGGGCGATATCCTCGTACGTTCCGTAGCGTCCAGCCGGAATCCGGTCGAGAGCGGGCTTCCTCGGCGAGTCCTCGAGGGTGCCGGGCGAAATGGCGTTGACCGTGATGCCGTGTCGCGCTTCGGTGACCGCCATCGTCGTCGTCAGCGAGAAGGTCGCGCGCTTTCCGATCTTGTACGCGGTCGCGAATGGCACCGGGTCGGTCGCGTCCGCATCCGCGTCGAGGATGTTGATGATTCGACCGCGGCTGGAGGCGCGAAGGGCGGGCAGGGCGGCACGACTCGCGTGGAGCGTCGCGAAGAGTGTTCCGGCCAGGCAGTTCTGCCAGTCCTCCGGGCTGAGCCCGTCGAAGTCCTTCCACACGATCGCGCCGACCCATCGCTTCGATCTCGGCAACGACCTCTCGCGCCTCGTCGCGGCTGGAACGAAAGTGAACGGCGACGTCCGCTCCCGCTCCCGCTTCGGCGAGGGAGAGAGCCAGGGCTCGGCCCATTCGCTTCGCTGCGCCCGTCACGAGCGCGCCGCGGTCGGCGAGATCGGTATCCGCTCTCTGCTTGCCGGGGAGGGTTTCGGACGCTGCCACGCTAACTGGCTCCCTGGTGGAGTCGCCAGATCATCTCGGGCGTGTGGGTTCGGATATAGTCCGCGCCGGCGTGCAGCACCGCCGACGCCATCATGATGCGCGCGAGATTCTCCGGCTTACGTGCCGCGTAGAGAAGAATCGGGCACTCGAGCGTTCGCAGTGCGTCGAGGTTCCAGACGATCGAGAGCTGTTGGTGGATCTTCTGGTGGTCGTCGGTGCTGGGATGGATGATGCCGAGGTTCGGGTCGATGACGATGTTCTCGATTCCCGCGCGTCGTGCTGCCTCGACCTTCGGTCCGAGATGGTCGAGTACGGCCTGCGGGTTCACCGGTTGCGGTTCGGCTTCACGCATCGCGTAGGCGTTCTCGTAGGGCATGAACGTGACGAAGAGCGTTGCCTTTCGGGCGACCACCGCTGCGAGCAACGTCTCGGGAAGCGTCCTCCCGGTGTAGTTCACGCCGTCGGCTCCGCGTCGCAGCCCGAAGACGGCAGTCTCGGGGCTCCAGGTATCCACGGAGACCCGATAGTGGAACCGCTCGGAGCCGGGTGCCTTGAGCAGATCGAGCGCTGGGCCGAGTCGCCGCTGTTCCTCTCCGTCATTGATCTTGGGCACGTCGGGGGTGATGGATCGGCCACCGAGATCGATCCAGTCCGCTCCGGTTCGCGCGAGCCTCGCCGCTCGTTCGCGAACGGCCGCAGGGCCAATCGCGATCGACTCTTCGACCATCGACTCCGGGGAGAGATTCAAGACACCCAGGATCTGGGGAGTGATCTGACCAGTCATCGGCGAGAGCTTCCGGGCTCGCGACACGGGGGTCAAGCCTCCGCGAATGCCCGAGCCCCTACGGGCCTGTGTCATACTGGGCTCATGCCAGACGAACGCTGGGCCATCCACATGCACAAGGAGTATTTCAAGTTCTCCTGTGCCCATTTCCTGATCTTTCCCGATGGCTCGAAGGAACGACTCCACGGCCACAACTACCACGTCGACGCCGAGATCGAGGGGCAGCTGACCGACAAGGGGATCGTGATCGACTTCATTCTGGTGAAGCCGGTCATTCGCGAGCTCTGCGATAGTCTCGACGAGCATTGGCTCGTTCCGGGCGAGCACCCCGAGCTCGTTGTCGAAAGCCGGGACGATGGACACACGGACATCCGCTACCGCGAATGCCGATACCGCATCCCGTCCGATGAGGTCTTTGTGCTGCCGATCAACAACACCTCGGCCGAAAACCTCGCGACCTGGATCGGGCGTGAACTCGTAGCGCGAATCGGTGAGCGATTCGGCCGCAGCCAGATCCAACGGCTCAAACTCGCGGTCTCCGAGACCTCGGGGCAATGGGGCGTCTATCGCTATTCGGATGACTAGCGGTGCGATGCTGGCACGGGGTCGCCCCGGTTCCACAAGGGAACCCGTCGGGCGGGAGGTCGGCTTCGTCCCCCCGCCGAGATGGAATTTCGTAAACCCTGTACCCGTTGGACTCGAGAGATTGTGCAGGAGGTTGCCGTTCTTGGCGTTGCTCGCTGCCACGATGGTCGGTGTGGCCATTCCGGGGTCGACGGCGAGTGGCACGGAATCGGGTGGACATCAGTCTGCGGGGCCAGCGGCCCCGGCGTCCTCCGGCGTGGCCAGTCGGCGCGAAACGCATCTCGTGCTGCCGAGGGGCGAACTTTTCGAACCCCTCGTCGCCGACGGGCGCTGGCCCCGATTCTCCGGTGAGTACCAGTTGCGGTTGGGCACGGACGAATTTGATCGCCTCGCAGTCGTCAGCTTCGGGGAGAGCTTCTCCCTCGTACGCAGCCCGCAATACGATTGGGGCGAATGGGAATTCGGAATCCAGGCGATGGTCGACGCCATCTTCGACATGGACAAGAAATCCTCCGATCTCTCGAACGAGGACTATCTGATCGGCTTGACGGGCAGCGTGCGGAGCGACGGGGTGACGACCCAGTTTCGCGTGTACCACATCAGTTCGCATGTCGGCGATGAGTACCTGATCGCGAATGGGCTCACCCGGAAGAGCGTCTCCTTCGAAGTGATCGACCTGCTGGCGTCCTACGAACCTCGCGATTGGATGCGTGTCTACGGTGGCGGTGGGGTGCTGATCAATCCACATCCCGCCTACGATCTGATCGTGACTCAATTTGGCGTCGAGTTGACGAGCCCGCTCACGTTCTCCTCGCGGCGCGTTACGCCGATCTTCGGAACCGATCTGCAGCTCCGGCAGGAAAACGATTGGATTCCGGAGGTCGCGGTTCTTTGCGGCCTGCGTTTGGCCAACCCCGAGGACGATGTGCGTCGGATCGAGGTTTTCGCGCGCTTCTACCACGGGCGATCACCGGACGGGCAATTCTTCGATCAGACGATCGACTCGCTGGGCCTTGGCGTGCGGCTCGGCTTCTAGCGACCGACGGCTTCGACCGCGGGCTCTTGATCGTCCCGATCATCGATCGCGGCAGATCCGATTTCGAAGGGTCGGAACGATTCGAGTTCTGCCGCTTCTGCCCTGATCAGCAGGTCGCGGAATGTTTGGTCGCGCTCGTGTGGACCGTGGAGAGACCGTTGCTCCAGATGGTGGCTTCCAGTTTGCTCCGCTCGAGGTCGCAGAAAGACAGGCCGAGCTTGTCCAGGGCCTCCGCGACGGCCCCGAAATTACCGTCTTCTCGTTGCTCGACGAGTTTCAGCATCGAGCCCAGCTCCCCGCGGCGCCGGGTCAGGGCCTGTTCGATCGAATATTCGAGGGAGAGTTTCTGGGAGACTTCCTTGGCACAAAGATCGAGCAGGGCGGGTGTCAACGAGAGCATTCCGACGAGCCCCGCGCGATCGGGATCGATCCCGTTGGTCTGCGCCCTCGCCAACGATTCCATGATCACGCTTCGCGTGCTCGAGAGCTGACAAAGGGGGTCGGCACAGCCGTTGGGCCCGTCGTTCGGATAGAGCAGAAGATGCAACCATCGGATGAGTCGCTTTCGTCCGAGCATGACGAGTGCCTGTTGAATCGATTCGATTCGCTCACCCGGCGCTGTCCGGAGCAGGTTCGCCATGCTCAGGATATTCACCGTCAGATGGGGCACGGCGCGTAGGCCCTTGGCGATCTCTTCGATCGGGGTGCTCTCGTCGATCTGACAGACGAGATCCAGCAGGCGCCCGGGTCGGAACAAGGGACTGCGTCGCGCGATTCGTTCCGGCTTGGCGAAGAAATACCCCTGGGCGAGGTCCCAATCCTGTTGCTCGACGATGCGTCGACTCTTCGCAGTCTCGACTCGACAGGCGATCCTCTGGACGGAGTGCTTTTTCAGCTCTCGGGTGATCTTTCGGAGGCGGATGGCTTCGTGGCGTGAAAAATCGACCTTCACGTAAGCGACATAGGGTAGAAGTTCGGAGCGGGGATCCTCGTAGTCGTAGTCGTCGAGACAGAGATCGAAGCCCGCGGCTCGCAGACGATCGATCCGTTCGAGCAGCCGTTCGTCGACGACGGCCGTCGCGGGGAGATCGAAGATGATTCGCGATTCGGGGAGGGCATCGATGTGCAGCGCGATCGCCAGTTCAGGATCGGCATTGATGAAACCCGGCAGGTTTCCGAGGAGCGATTCGGGTCCAAGCTCCGAGAACGTCGAAATCAGCACCCCTACTGCGGCCGCGAGCGGATTTTCGATTCGAGCCGTCGTCGCCGTTTCCGAATCGCGGAAGAGCAGGTCATGGGTGGCGACCCGACCGCGCTGGTCGAGGATCGGCTGTCTTCCGACAAATGAGAAGCGACGATCGTTTGGGCCCCCCGTATTCACTATGGGTCCGACCCATTCGGGGGCGACTCCTCGGTCGCGATGGGGTCCTCGGCTTGCGCACGCATGCGGGCTCCTTCGACAGCCGTTCGACCCGCGGGAGTTCCCCGGTAGGGCACTGGCTTTGCGCCCGTGCGTTTCCACAGGTTTGCCGTTTCGTGAAGCGGCCGGACGATCCTGCACGTTCCAGGCGCCCTCAAGCTGGAGGGCCCCCGAGACGTGATCCTTCGCACGACAGGCTGCTTATCGTCCAATCGATCTGGAGCTCTAGCTCGGAATCGAGGATTCTGCCGAGGCGTCGCGCATCGTCTGCTCCAGACCTCATCCCTTCGGCTTGCGGAAGGGATTCGGGTAGACGACCGCTTCCTTGAACGCGGTGTTCATCTCCTCGAAAGCGACATCCAGATCCCAAACGCCCTGCGTCGTCACTTCCCGCTCGACGGCGGGCTCGTTGATCAGACCGATGCGGCCGTTGCCGCATTGAATGATCCGACCGTTCATCCAGGCACTCTCTTCCGCCGCGAGCCAGACGACGGGGGGGACGACGTTCTTGGTCGAGATCTTCTCGTTGCTCGCGCTGTAGTTCATGACCGTCGACTTGCCTTCGAGGGAGGCGGTCATGCGCGTGAAGGCCACGGGCGCAATGCAGTTCGAGGTCACTCCGTAGCCGTTCAGCGCGGAAGCACAACTATTCGACAGGCCGACGATACCCATCTTGGCCGCGGCGTAGTTCGGCTGCGCCGGTGCACCCCAGAGACCCGAGCCGGAGATGAAGTTGATGATGCGGTATTCCCCGCCTCGGTTGCCGCGCCAGTATTCGGAAGCGTGGCGCACAGTATTGAAGGTGCCCTTGAGGTGCACGGCGATGACGGCATCCCATTGTCTCTCTTCCATCTTGAAGATCATGCCGTCGCGCAGGATCCCGGCAACGTTCACGACGATGTCGAGCTTGCCGAACTCGTCGATCGCTTGACCGATCAGGCCCTTGACCGCCTGGTGATCCGTGACGTCACAATTGTTCGCAGCGGCCTTGCCCCCCGCCGCCACGATCTCCTGGGTCACCTCTTCAGCGGGGGTGCCCTCGTTGTCACTGCCGTCCAGGCTCGCGCCGAGATCGTTGACCACGACGCAGGCGCCCTCCGCCGCGAACGTTCGCGCGACCTCGGCGCCGATTCCCTGACCGGCTCCGGTCACTACTGCTACGCGTCCGTCGAGTTTGCCCATCTCCAGCCTCCTATTTTCGCGGTTCACCTGGAAGCGGCAGCTGCCACTTCGGGTTCGAATTTTCCGCGCGGGATCTTACCCGTTCTGGGGAGGGGTGCTGCTCTCGCCGGGGAGGTCGGAGGCCGCACGGCGGTCTCCGTGCCGGTCGAGCAGCAGGCGTGCCCGCTTGTGCCCTCGAAGTCGTGGGCGGATGCATGGCTCTGCCCGAAGCCATCGCCGCCGCGATAGACCGCGCTGCGTGGCTCGATCCGATCCGAACGCAGCCCCTCGAAACACGTCGATCGCGATCTGGGCGAGAAGCGTCAAAGGCACTTAACGGGGCTCCGGAGGATGATCCCGATACGGTAGAATTCAGCGATTCCGGAGTCGAGCCGGGGTAGAGATGTTCCGGGAGTTCCATCTTGAGTGAAATCATTCGCGAGCTGCTCGCCCTTCAGGAAGAGGAGGGCTGGCTTTCGCCGTCGAGTCTCGAAGCGCTCGCAGCGCGGCTGCGATTCCCGCTTCATCGACTCGAGAGCGTCTCCACCTTCTATACCCATTTCAAGCGCGAGAAACCCGAGGGCGTCGTCGTCGAGGTCTGCCGCGATCTGTCGTGTCGGTTGGCAGGGGCGGAGTCCGCCTGTTCGCGGGTGCGGAATCACGCTGCCGCCGAAGGCGGAATCGAAGTCGTGGAGGTCTCGTGCCTCGGTCGTTGTGATCAGGCTCCCGCTGCCGCGATCGGGGATCGCGTGCTGGATGCCATGAACACCGAATCGATCCTGGCGGCCGCCGCCCTGGGGTCGAGTGCAGCCGTGCCGCGCCCGGTTCGATCCTGGCCGGCCGCAGACCCCTACTTCTCCGACTCCTCCGACTCCTCCGACGCCTCGATGACCGGCGACCGTACGGGTGGGGATGTCTATCGCGTCTTGCGTTCCGTTCTGTCGGAAACTCGTGAGGCCCCGATCGAACGCCTCGAGGCCGCGGGATTGCGGGGAATGGGAGGTGCGGGATTTCCGACGGCGCGCAAATGGTCTCTCGTCTCGGCTGAGCCGATGACGCCCAAGCACGTGGTCTGCAATGCGGATGAGAGCGAGCCCGGGACCTTCAAGGATCGAGAGATTCTTCACGACCTCCCGCACCTCGTCATCGAGGGGATGGCGATCGCCGCCTATTGTGTCGGTGCGGAACGAGGCACAGTCTTCATCCGCCACGAGTACGGTCCCGAGCGTGAGCGCCTCGAAGCGGCGCTCGCCCACGCGCGCGACTCGGGAGCGTTGGGCGATCAGATTTTTGGATCGGATTTTTCCTTCGAGATCGACGTCTTCGTCTCGCCCGGCGGATACATCCTCGGAGAAGAGACGGCACTCCTCGAGTGCATGGAAGGCCGTCGGGGTGAACCGCGAAACAAGCCGCCCTTTCCAGGAACGTCGGGGCTGTACGGCCGACCGACCCTGATCAACAATGTCGAAACCCTGGTGCACGCCGTTTCGATCGTTCATCACGGTTCCGATTGGTGGCACGAGCTCGGGCTGGAGGGATTTTCAGGACACAAGTTCATCTCCGTCAGCGGCGATGTCGAACTGCCGGGAGTTTCACTCTTCGCTGTCGGGACATCGCTCAGGGAGGTGCTGGCGCGGCAGGGTGGGATGAAAAGGGACGAAGCCGTCGGAGCCGTGGCCCCCGGTGGCGCTTCGAGCAATTTTCTCGGCCCCGAGGCGCTCGATCTGGCTCTCGACTTCGATTCCCTCGCGGCGGCGGGAACGATGCTGGGTTCCGGCGCGGTCGTCTTCGTCGCCGAGGAGCGAGATCTGCTGGATGTAGGCTTGTCGATCACACGGTTTTTCCGAAACGAGTCCTGTGGGAAATGCGTCCCCTGTCGCGTGGGCTCGGAGAAGGCCGTCGCCCTGATCGAGAAGGGGGGAGCGGCGGACCAGGTGCTACTCCGGTCCCTCGCCGACACGATGCAGCAGACGAGTATTTGCGGGCTCGGACAGGTGGCACTCGGCCCTCTCTTGTCGATTCTGACGCGCTTCCCCGATCGGGTCGGACATGTCGATTCGGATTGAATCAATCGGGTGGGATAAGTGAGCCGCGCGGGCATCGTGTTATGTGGAGGTCGTTCGTCTCGAATGGGGCGGGCGAAAGCGTGGCTTCCCTGGTTCGGCCAGACGATGATCGAGCACGTGGTCGGCGAGCTCGCGGCAGCCGTCGACGAAATCGTCGTGGTCACTTCGGAGGCTCTCGAACTGCCTTCGCTTCCCGCCCGGATCGTTCGGGATCGTGACCCCGCTCGCGGGCCGCTCGCGGGTATTCGGGATGGGTTGGCGGCGATCGACTCCGAATTCGCGTTCGTTACGAGCACCGATGCACCCTATCTGACTCGCTCCTTCGTGTCGCACATGTTGGAACTGGGAAAGCCCTGTGCGCCGGTGACCGACGGGCACGTTCAGGTACTCTGTGCAGTCTATCCGAGCACGGCATGGAAGCAGGCGGAGCGGTTGCTCGAATCGGGTGTGGGTCGTCCGCTTCGTTTGCTCGAGTTTCTCGGCTTCGAGACCGCCCAGATCGAATACGACGAGTCGTTTCCCGCTTGGCGAGGCTTCAACACTCCAGAGGCCTATCTCGAATGCGTGGTCGCGCTCGATCCGACGGCGACGTGCGAGGTCGAACTCCTGGGTCGCGCAGCGCTCGAGGTCGAGCAAGTATCACGACGGGTTCCCGTGGGTACACTGGGAGAGGTCCTCTCCTGCTGGCCCGAGAGTCTGGGACTCGTGGACGAGGGACGTGTTTGCTCCGCGTATCGCGCCTCCCTCGCCGGCGGGGAACTCGTGCGCGACCTGAACGTGCCGATCGGGCCCGATGAGCGCGTGAGGCTTCTCGATTCGTCGGCCGAACCCGGAAATCCCATCGCAATCTGACTCCCGCCCGCGGTTGAACCGGTATTCAACCTCGTTCGGGGCGCCAGCAGGAGAGCCGAATCGATGAAGCTGACGATCGACGGGATCGAGATCGAAGCCGACGAGGGGCAGACGATATTCGAGGCAGCCGCCTCGGTGGGAATCGAGATTCCGACGCTCTGCCACACCCAGGACCTCGATCCGGTCGGTGTCTGCCGAATGTGTGTCGTCGACGTCGGCGAGCGGGTGAAGGCAGCGGCCTGTGTTCGGGAATGTGCGGCCGGGATGCAGGTCACGACCGAGTCCGAGGAACTCGATCGCCATCGCGCGCTGCTCACGGATCTCTTGATGAGCGACCAGCCCGCCCCCCCTGAGAGCGATCTCCGTGAGGCCAGTCTCGCAGACAATGAACTGGTGGCGCTCGCACGTCGCTACGACGCAATGGGCGATCGATTTCCTCCTGCGCTCGATGCGAATGGGCCTTCGGCCCGGGGTGTCGACACGAGTTCGAAGGTGATCGCGGTCGACCATCAGGCGTGCATTCTGTGTGATCGATGCATCCGCGCGTGTGATGATGTCCAGAGTAACGATGTGATCGGGCGAAGTGGCAAGGGCTATGGCTCGCGGATCGCGTTCGACCTGAATGCGCCGATGGGCGAGAGTACGTGCGTTTCCTGCGGCGAATGCGCGGCCGCCTGCCCAACGGGGGCGCTCGTCGACAAGCCGGTCGGGCTGCCGCTGCGACCGCGAGACGAACTCGAACGCGTCGACAGCGTGTGTCCCTATTGTGGGGTCGGTTGCGCGCTGTCCTATCACGTTGACCGAGAGAAGAACGAGATTGTCTTTGCGGAGGGCCGCGAGAGCCCCGCGAGTCAGGGCCGGTTATGCGTGAAGGGACGCTATGGCTGGGACTACTCAGCGCATCCCCAACGCCTGGTCCGGCCGCTGATCCGACGCGAAGAGGCCTATCCGAAGGGTGCTCTTTCGAAGGACGTCCGGGGAGAGGGCGATGGGCGCCGCAAGCCGGGAGGGATCGTCGACGATTCCGAGGTCCTGCCGGCGTTCCGGGAAGCGAGTTGGGAGGAGGCGCTCGATCTCGTGGCGCGCCGTCTCGTGGAGATTCGGGATCGGGACGGCGGAAACGCCCTGGCCGGGTTCGGGAGCGCCAAATGTTCGAACGAGGAGGCTTATCTCTTTCAGAAGCTGATCCGAGCGGGATTACACACGAACAACATCGATCACTGCACCCGGCTCTGCCACGCATCGAGCGTTGCAGCGCTTCTCGAGTCGATCGGGAGCGGGGCGGTCACGACGACCTATGGCGACATCGAAAATGCCGATGCTGCGCTCCTCACCGGCGTCAGAGCACAACTGTTCAACCGCAAGGCCTA
>JAPYTP010000005.1 GCA_029941885.1 Myxococcota bacterium | reverse complement strand
CTTCACTACCCATGTAATTCACTCCTGTTTTTCCGGCCGCCTGGCAACCGAGTGTCTTTGCAGGCCCCGGTTGCAGATCTAAGGCAACCTCGGCCGAGGGGGTGGCGGGCGCGTGAGCGACCGACACGCAGGAAAATATCAATCCGACCGGTCCTTCCGTCCGGTCCTTCCGTCCGGTCAAGGTCCGGTCACGACATCAGGCCGCAGGCTTGATGTAGTACGTCATGTATTCGTTGCCCTCGCCGTCCTTGCGGGGTGCGATCGCATACGTGACCTCGATGTCCATGCCGAGGGTGATTTTTTCGGGATCGGGGTCGATGCCGATCAGGTTCGTCTTGATCGTGCCACCGCCGTCGAGATCGGCGATCGCCGAAATGAACGGGACCTCGATTCCCGGGAAGGCCCGGTAGACAATCGAGAACGCGTGGAGCGTTCCTTTGTTCGCGAGCTTCTGGGGCTTAGCCGTATCGCGGCCCCCGCATTTGCCGCAGGCCATGCGCGCCTTGAGGGAGATCGCGCCGCAGCTGCTGCATTTGGAGCCTTCGAGATAGGGATCGCCGGATTCCGGAACCTTCAGGAAGGGCATGATCGAGAGGGGTTGGTCGGACACAATGGACTCCATCTTGTCTGGTGCGAAGTGACGGTTGTCGTTCGAGGTTGGGTGCGTTTGCGGAGGCCGCTGCCGAAGTCGTGGCTTCCGCCCGGTCGCTCCGTTGGATCTCGTCGGCCCGGGGCCGCCGAGGGAGCGATGGAACTCTAGGCCACCTGAGGCCCGGTTCGCCAAGATCGCGACGAACCGAATCGGACGCGCAGTCCTCGGCCCGGGCGCCCCGTCCCGACCCGAAGCCGGAACACGCAGGGGACGCCGGCTCGGTTACCGTCTCGTCGGCGGTCGGAATCCGGAGGGAGATCGGGAATGAACGAAGTGGAGTTGCTGCGCAGAGAAGAGCGGGACGTGTCCGTCTGGGACGTCGAGGTCGATGTGCTGGTCGTCGGATACGGCTGTGCCGGGGTCTGCGCAGCGATCGAAGCGCGTGAGGCCGGAGCAAGTGTGCTCGTCCTCGATCGCGCAGGGGGGGCCGGTGGGACGTCGATCAGCTCCGGTGGCTTCGTCTATCTGGGCGGGGGAACTGCCCTGCAGAAGGCCCTCGGCTTCGAGGACTCTGCGGAGAACATGTTCAGATACATGATGGCAGCCTGTGGGCCTGCGCCCGATGAGGCATTGATCGCGCCCTATTGTGAGGGAAGCGTCGCGCACTTCGATTGGATCGTTGCGCGCGGAGTCCCGTACCGGGAGAGCTTCTTCGCGGGCGCTCATGAACCCTTCGACTCAGATGAGGGTCTGGTGTTCTCGGGAAGCGAACACGTCCACCCCTACAACGAGATCGCGACGCCCGCGCCGCGCGGGCACGCGCCCCGATCGATTCGCGACAAGGGTGCACTCTTCATGAACAAGTTGATTGCGTCGGCCGACGCGGTGGGCGTCGAGTCACGGTTTCAGAGTCGCTGCGACGCGCTCGTCGTCGCGAGCGATGGGCGAGTGGTCGGTGCGATCGCGACGACACTCGAGGGCGAGCAGCACATTCGCGCAAGGAAAGGCGTGGTCTTGTCCGCCGGGGGATTCATCTACAACGACGCGATGCTCGAGCGCTATGCGCCGATGCTTCGCCAATGCAAGCACAAGGTCGGGACCGAGAACGATGACGGCCTGGGAATTCGATTGGGCCTGGCGGCGGGGGGTGAGGCGATCCGGATGGAGTCGGGTGACGTCAGCATGGCGATCTTTCCGCCCAACTCGCTGCGTCACGGGATTTTCGTCAATCATGCGGGGCAGCGTATCCTGAACGAAGACGTCTATTTCGGTCGCGCGGGGGAGATCATCCTCTTCCATCACGACACCCGGGCCTACCTGGTCGTCGATGACGATCATTATGACCGCCCGCTCAATTTCCCGGTCGAGATCGCCGCGGTGGGTGAGTCGATTGCAGAGCTGGAGTCGGAACTCGGTTTCCCGATGGGCGTCTTGCAGAGCACCGTGTCCTTCTACAATGAACACGCTGCAAAGGGCGAGGACCCACTCTTTCACAAGCTGCCGAAGTATCTGACACCCATCGTGAAGGCGCCTTTCGGTGCGCTCGATCTGTCGAGCGAGAAGCTGGTCTACTCGGCATTTACGCTCGGGGGGCTGCGCATCGATGCGAATGCACGGGTTCTCTCCGCTTCGGGAGCGGCGATTCCAGGACTCTATGCCGCAGGGCGAACGACCTCCGGGATCGCAAAGCAGGGATACAGCAGCGGCATGTCCCTCGGCGACGGGTCCTTCTTTGGCCGGGCCGCCGGAAGGCATGCGGCAGGTCCTTTGGACTGAGAGGTGCGGAGCGAGATGGACTCGAGCGAGACTCCGAATTCGCGCCAGGAACCAGCTCCAGCGGGTCGAGAGAGATTGAGTATGCTCTCCGCGGTCGACTCGTCGGCGTGCAGATCCCGAACGAGATCGAGTGGGGAGGTCCCGAGATCATGCCCGGAATTCTCGAATCGTTCAGCCGAATCGGAACCAACGCGAGTTCCTCGGCGCTCGGCGGAATCCTCTATCACGTGGTGTGTCGACGAATCGATACGGTGCTGATTCCGCTCTCGAAGGGACGACTGTCGATGGGACCACCGGGGCGGACCGTGCTGATCACGACCACGGGTGCCCGGAGTGGAAAACCCCGGAAGGCGTCTCTCGCGTTCATGTGGCAAGGCGACCAGATGGTGATCATCGCATCGAAGGGCGGTGCACCTCACCATCCGGGCTGGTATCACAACCTCAAGGCTGACCCACGCGTCGTCGTGCAATATCGCGGTGCGATCGAGGATCGTGTTGCACGGGAGGCCGCTGGGGAGGAGCGCGACAAGCTCTTCAAGACGATGTCCACGACGTTCTCGAATTTTTCGGCCTATCAAGCACGGGCGACGAATCGGAAAATCCCGGTCATGGTGCTCGAGCGCGTCGAAGATTGAGGCGGTTTTGCAATCGAGCTGGGAGGCGATCCGGCTCTCTTCGATCTCAGATGGAGAAGTTCCGAGCCGCCGGACGACAGGCTGGACGATCGCTAGATTCCCGTGATCTTGCGCAGGGACCGACCCGTTAGCCGATCGTGGAGTTGCACGAGCGCAGCCGCCAGACGGATCGGGAGGGGCGATTCGATCTCGTCCGCGAATTCGGACTGCGCGGCGAAACCCTCGAACCAACGATCGACCCGGGGGTGCAACTCGGCGAGTGGATAGCCCGTCGAGCGGACCCGGGCTGCGTAGATGAACCACGCGATGTCGACGAGGGAAAGGTCTGCGCCCAGCAGATAGGGCTGCGTGGCCAGGCGCGATTCGAAATCTGCGAAAGCGGACTGGAAGGTCTCGACCGAGCCGCAGACCATGTCGTCCGTGATCCCGCGGCGCGCGAACATCTCCCAGAAGTCGATTTCGCGCTGTTTGTCGGGATCGACTTCGCCTCGGACGGTCCCGCTGCCCTCGCTTCGATATCGCGCGATCTGTTCGGCGCTCTTCTCGACTGCGGCCTTGGGCGCCAGAAATCGCAGGGTCAGGTTCCGCAGGTCGAGATGGATCGCATCCTCTGCCGCGAGCAGCTTCTCGACTTCCCCTTCGAAGCCAATCGGAATCAACTTGGGGCCGTCGAAGGATTCATCGATGTAGCGGATGACATCGTTGCTCTCGATGTGGACGACACCGTCGTGTACGAGAACCGGAACGAGGCCGCGCGGATTGATCCCCAGGAACCAGGGCGAGGTGTTTTCCTTCTTGATCGCGATGTCGACGGGATGGGAGGTCCATTCCACTCGCTTGAGATTGAGCACGATCCGGGTTTTCTGGGAACACGACGATCCCTGGAAATGCAGCAGGTGGACTCCCCGCCAATCGAGGACTTCGTGCGTCTGGATATCCGAATCTGCGAGTTGGACCAAGGGGATTCCTCGAGCTGTCTAGGCGAAATGAGCCGAAGAGGTCGACGCAGCCGTGACGTTTTCCTCGAGATGGGCGAAGGACTGCATGTCGGCGTTCACTGCGTCGAGACCGTGGGCGAGCACGTACGCATAACTTCGCTGGAAGGGCGAGAGTCCCGATTCCATGAAGGGTGCGTCGTAGTACTCGTCGAAGGCGTCGGGCTTGCCCCAACCGAGGAATTTCCTTCCTGCGAGGTAGCGGCCGGCTTTCATACCGATCAGCCCGATTCCCGAGTTGCGCACCCGGTCGAGAAAGGGCCTGATGCCGCTCATCGGCGCGGAACCGGGCAGAATGTTCCGGTCGGTAAAGTCGTACCAACCGGCGGGAGTGATCGCGATCTGCGCGAGGTCGTACCAGCCGGTTTCCATCGCGGCTTCGAGCACACGCTCGGCGTTCTGATGCGTACTGAGTCCGAGATGTTTGACCTTGCCCGCGTCTCGCGCCGATTCGAAGGCGCGCCGGATCTCCTCGCTCTTGATGATCGAGGGATTATTGGAGGCCATCACGTAGTAGGCATCCACGTAGTCGACGTCGAGCTCGCGCAGGCTCTCCCCGAGCAGCGATGTCCACGTCGCGGCCGCTTCCCTGCTCTCTGCAAGGGTGATCTCGTCGCCCGGCGTCACGTCCAGATAGGTCATCGCCTTCGAAATGATGAAGAGGTCGTCGCGTCGCTGCTTGTGGCGTTGGAGGAAGGGGGCGAGATTGACCTCGGCGTCGCGGTAGTAGCGGCGGGTCCCGTTGTCGAAGACGTTGATGCCGGCCTCGAGGGCGGCCTCGAGGAGATCATCTCTTCTGCCGCGAGACAGGGCCGCGCCGCATCCGAACACGAGGCGGCTGCCTTCGAATCCGGTTCGACCGAGAGTGCGGCGCCCGAGATCCGGCCAGGGGATGTCTCGACCGGCCGCGCTCCGTGCAGCATAGACCGCGGCCCGCGCGTCCCCTGAGCGGAGGAGCGTCTGGCCGCCGATGCCGAGGATCGCGAGGGCCTGTAAGAAAGTGCGTCGATCCGTTCGTCCGGATCCTTCCGGTCGTGCCATGGTGATCTCCAATCCTGCGTGATGGCAGTGTAGTCGGGGTGGCGTGTCCGGGGCGCAGGTTGCCGGATCAACTTCGATTGTCGACAATCCAGAGGCTGAGGATGGCGTATGTGCTGCCGCGGCCGCAGTAGGCGACGACTGGGGGATTCCGCCCCGGACGGAAAAAATGCTCGTGACCAGGATTCGTGCGGAATCGCAGCGGGCAGATCCGAAACGGTCCAGAATTCCGTATGTTCTGGCGCCGCCCGATCCGGCTCTCCGAGCAGATCGGATCAGCGGCGCCGCCTCGACTGCGAGACGATGTGCGACCAGGCAGCGGAACCGAGCCCGGACGGATCTGGGATGAGAAATGGAGGAACGAACGCATGATGCTGGAAGGCGCACGACTGATGGTAGTCGGCATGTTCACGGTATTTGCGTTCCTGACTCTGCTCGTCGGATTGATGAAGGTGTCGGCCGCCTTCTTCGAAGCGAATGCCCATCGCTTCCCGGAGGACGAGCCCACGGCAGCCCGGCCGAAACGCTCGGGCGAACCCAAGAGTGATGAAGAGATCGCGGTCGCGATCGCTTTGGCCTCCGCGATGAAGCGCGGGCAGAGAGTCTAGGATGGCGAAGAAACTCGTAAATGTGATGAATACTTCGTTTCGTGACGGCTTCCAGTCCGTGTACGGAGCGCGCGTCAAGACGGCGGATTTCCTGCCGGCCGTCGAAGCTTCGGTCGAGGCGGGCTTCACGCATTTCGAGGCAGGCGGCGGCGCCCGTTACCAGTCCCTCTATCTCTACTGTCAGGAAGACGCGTTCGACATGATGGACGCCTTCCGCGAAACCGCGGGACCGGGTGCGAATCTGCAGACCCTCGCACGGGGTGTGAACGTCGTGGGCCTCGACTCCCAGAGCTCCGATATCATCGATCTGCATGCCAAGATGTTCATCAAGCACGGCATGACGACGATCCGCAACTTCGATGCGCTGAACGATGTACGAAACCTCTCGTATTCCGGCCGATGTATCGCGGAAGCGGGTCTCAGACACGAAGTCGTGATCACACTGATGGAGCTCCCGCCGGGATGCTCCGGCGCGCATACGCCGGAATTCTATATGGGTACGCTCGAGGATATCCTCGACGACGGCGTCCCCTTCGACTCGATCTGCTTCAAGGACGCGTCGGGGACCGCGGTCCCGTCGAAGGTCTACGAGACGATCAAGCTCGCGAGGCAGCGGCTCGGTGATGATATTCACATGCGCCTGCATACCCACGAGACCGCGGGCGTTTCGGTCGGAGCCTACAAGGCGGCCCTCGACGCGGGGGCGGACGGAATCGATCTCGCGATGGCACCGGCCTCCGGGGGCACGAGCCAGCCCGACTTCATCGTGATGTGGCACTCGCTACGCGGGACCGACTACGTCCTCGGGAACGATTCGGACGAGATCGACGTCGACAAGGTCGTTGAGGCCGAGGCCTGCTTCAAGGAATGCATGAAGGACTACTTCCTGCCTCCCGAGGCGACCGCCGTCGAGCCGCTGATTCCCTACTCGCCGATGCCGGGCGGAGCGCTCACCGCCAACACCCAGATGATGCGCGACGCGGGGACCCTCGATCAATTTCCTGCGGTGATCGCTGCCATGAGCGAGGTCGTTCGAAAGGGTGGCTTCGGTTCTTCTGTGACGCCGGTCAGCCAGTTCTATTTCCAACAGGCCTACAACAACGTCGTGCTCGGTCCCTGGAAGCGGATCGCCGAAGGCTACGGAAAGATGGTGCTCGGCTATTTTGGGAAGACCCCGGTTCCGGCGGACCCCGAGATCGTGGCACTCGCGGGCGAACAGCTCGGACTCGAGCCGACCACACGGAACCCCCGAGACATCAACGACGAAGATCCCAACAAGGGCATCGAGCCCGCCAGGAAGATGCTCGCCGACAAGAGTCTCGAAATCACCGACGAGACGATCTTCATCGCCTCCGCACTGAAGGAAAAGGGCATCGCCTTCCTCGAGGGAGAGCGACCGGACGGGGTCCGGAAGATCGATGCGAGCGCGGGCGCAGCGCCCGCCTCCGGTGGTGCGAATGCCTACACCGTCGAGATCAACAAGCGCAAATACGAGGTCGAGTTCGACGGCGGCAAGGCCACGGTCAACGGCCGGAGCGTCGACTATTCGATCGCCGAATCGACCGCCGGCGCGGGTGGCGCGAAGGTGGCTACGGGTGATGGCGAGGTCGTCAACGCGGAGCTCGCTGGGCAGGTCCTTCGGCTGATCGCCTCTGAAGGCGATCACGTAGATGAAGGGGACGTGCTGCTCATGCTCGAAGCCCTCAAGATGGAGATCGAAGTCAAGGCGCCCTGCGCGGGAACCGTGACCTCCTTTTTCGTCTCGGGGGACGAAGCCGTGGCCGTCGGGGACGCGCTGGTGGAGATCGCCTCTTGAGCGCGCTCCTCGAACTCTGGCAGGCGACGGGGCTCGCGAACTTCGCGTCGATCGGCCAGGTCGCGATGTTTCCCGTCTGTCTGCTGCTCTTGTATCTGGGCATCAAGCGCGGGTTCGAGCCGCTGCTGCTCATTCCGATCGGGTTCGGCGGGCTCCTCGCGAACATTCCGGTGGCGGGCATCGCCGACCCGACGGGGTTTCTCGGCATCATCTACGACACGGGCATCAGCAATGGGCTCTTCCCGCTCCTGATCTTCATGGGTGTGGGCGCGATGACGGATTTCGGTCCGCTGCTGGCGCATCCCAAGACGGCACTGCTCGGTGCGGCGGCCCAATTCGGGATCTTCACGACGCTGATCGGAGCCCTCGCGCTTTCCCAATACGTCGACGGGATCGATTTCAGCCTCGGCGACGCGGCGGCGATCGGCATCATCGGTGGCGCCGACGGACCGACCGCAATCTTCCTGGCCGGCCGACTCGCCCCGGATCTACTCGGTGCGATCGCGGTTGCCGCCTATTCCTATATGGCGCTCGTGCCCATCATCCAGCCACCGATCATGCGGCTGTTGACGACCCAGGCCGAGCGAGAGATCAAGATGGAGCAACTGCGCCCCGTCAAGAAGGTCGAGCGCATCATCTTCCCGATCACGGTCCTGCTCGCCTGCGCGCTTCTGATTCCAGACGCGACACCGCTGGTCGGTGCGCTCATGTTCGGCAATCTGCTGACGGAATCGGGGGTCGTCGACCGTTTGTCCGGTGCGGCCAAGAATGAGTTGATCAACATCGTGACGATCCTGCTCGGACTCGCGGTCGGTAGCAAGCTCGCCGCCGACAAGTTCTTGAGCCCAGAGACCCTCGGTATTCTGGGACTGGGTCTGGTCGCCTTCGCGATCGGCACGGCGTCGGGCGTGATCCTCGCCAAGCTCATGAACCTCATGAGCAAGGACCCCATCAATCCCCTGATCGGCGCCGCCGGCGTCAGCGCGGTTCCGATGGCTGCACGCGTGGTCAACAAGGTGGGTCTCGAGAACAACCCGCAGAACTTCCTGCTCATGCACGCGATGGGGCCGAACGTGGCCGGTGTACTGGGTTCGGCGGTTGCGGCGGGTGTGCTCCTGGCGCTGACCAAATAGGGCGCTCGGCTCCGTCTTCTTGATCGATGTCCGCCTACGTCGAGCGCCCCGAGAGGGGTTTCAATCGTCCGCCCGACCCTGTGGAGACGCGCTGAACCGAGAGGAATTCCAGGGAGTTGGCGACCAGGCGGGCGATGGCGCCGCGGGTCGGAACCCCCGCGTTGTCGGGGGCTCGCGCCACGCGAGCGGCGCTCGCGTCCGATTCCGATTCCGAGTTCGTGACGAGATGGGTCGGTGTGGTCATGGAGTCAGCCGAGGTCGCGGTCTGGATCGCCGGCCACCCGACAAGAGCGTATTTGTCTAGAATAGGGCGGAACCCGTTGGCACTCCGGTGGCCCAGATGAGAGGGTTCGATCCGGAATCGACCCGAAGATCCCGCTTCGGGAGAGGAGAGAAGAGGGCCCCATGGCGCTCGCGCGCCCTTAGCGACCCATCCCGCTCTTGCTGGTCCTGGTAATGGCCAGCGTGCTCGTCGGCTGTGTCGGCGTGTGTCCCTCGGACTATTTCGCCAGGATGGCCGCGCGCCGAACGCGGGTCGTGATGTCCTCGGGCGGGCTCGAACCCGTGAATGCTGCCCGAGGGCCACCCGCAAGCCCTTCCTGCCCCTGCCCCTGCCCGGCCCGTCGCGTCCCTCGGGGCCATCCACCCGCCCGGTCTCGGCCGACGTCCGTCACGACCCGATCTGAGGGGCTCCTGGATTCGACGCGGAGCCGTCGCAACGCCCCGAAAAATCAGGGCGATCTGGTTGCCCTGGCCCGCGGGAATGGCTAACTAACTGCCCGGGATCGTTCATCTCCAGCGCCCCACTGGATCCAGGATGGGCTCGACATCAACCTCGACCTCGACCCCACTCTCGACTCCGCTTCGAGTGGGTGTCCGTCCACGAAGGCCGTCCTGCGGCTCCCCCGGAGAGGTCGGGTCCGTGTGAATCGTCGGTCCGACGTGAGCGAATGGGCGCGGGCCGGTGAATCCGGATGATTGAACAAGACGAATGCGCGCGCTCGACCGGACCGGGTTCCGAGCGGATCGAGCCAATCAGGATGTGGCAGGCACCGGGATCTCTCCTGAACCCGGTGCCGGGCAAGCCGGTGACCCCAGGTCGGTCGCACAAGAAATGACGAGCAATCCAAGAGGATGGAATCGACGATGAGTGATTTGATCGGACAGCTGACAATGGTGTCCCTGGTGGCCAGTGTGGTCGGCTTGATAGTCGCGATGGTCTTCTACTTCCGTGTCAAGAGCCTGCCCGAGGGCACGGACACGATGAACATGATCGCCCAGTTCATCCGGGAGGGCGCGATGACCTTCCTGATGCGGGAGTACAAAGTGCTGGCGGTGTACGCGGTCGCTGTCTGCGCGTTCCTCTTCTTCGCCTTTCAGAGCGCGGGCACCGGCCTCCTGGCCGCGTCCTGTTTCCTCTTCGGCGCCTTTCTCTCCCTCTTCTCCGGGTTCATCGGGATGAAGGCGGCCACCTTTGCCAACGTGCGAACGTGTCAGGCCGCGCGCGAAGGCTCGATGCCGGACGCACTTCTGACCGCGCTCGACGGGGGCGCCGTGATGGGGCTCTTCGTTGCCGCGACGGCGATCCTCGGCCTCGGCGGCCTCTACTACGTCTATGCCGCCGACCCGCACCTGGCGACCGTGCTCCACAGCTTCGCAGTTGGCGCCTCTTCGATTGCGCTCTTCTCGCGCATCGGCGGTGGGATCTACACGAAGGCGGCAGACGTCGGCTCGGACATCGCCGGTAAGGTCATCGAAGGCATCCCGGAGGACGATCCGCGCAATCCGGGCGGCATCGCCGACAACGTGGGCGACAACGTGGGCGACGTCGCCGGCATGGGCGCCGATATCTACGAGTCCCTGGTCGCCGCGGTCGTGGCGTCGATGGCGATCGCGCTGACCGTCAAGAGCGAATACGTGATGGGTATCTTCACGGCGGGCCAGAGTGCGGAGGAGGCGAGGTTCCTCGCCGTCACCCTGCCGGTCTTCCTGGCAGGTGTCGGCCTGATCGTCTCGATCGTCTGCATCTTCATCGCTCGTACGCTTCGCCAGAATGCTCCGGCGATGGTGCTGCGGGCCGCCTTGATCGTCCCCTCGATCATCATTTGCATCGTGGCCTACATCATCATGCCGATGCTGGGGGTAAGCCAGGCGGTGACCTACGCGCTCGCCGCCGGCGCCATCGGCGGCGCCGTGATCGGCCTCATCACGGAGTACTACACGGCCTGGGGCCCGGTCGAGCGAATCGCGGAAGCCTCGAAGACGGGGGCCGGGACCGGCATCATTTCGGGCCTGGCGGTCGGTATGGAATCCACGGTCGCCTCGCTCTTCGTCGTCGCAGTCGTCGGCTTCATCGCCAATGCGGTCATGCCGGAAGGCATGGGCCTCTTCGGCATCGCGATGGGTGCGGTTGGCATGCTCGCCGGCACGGCGATCGTCATGACGGTCGACGCCTATGGACCGATCTCGGACAACGCGGGTGGCATCTCGGAGATGAGTGGCCTCGGCCCCGATGTGCGTGCCATCACGGACGAACTCGACTCGGTCGGGAACACGACGGCGGCAATCGGCAAGGGCTTCGCCATCGGTTCGGCAACGCTCACCGTGCTCGCACTCTTCAGCGCCTTCATCCTCGAGGTGAATCACGTCCGTGTCATGTCGGGCATGGAAGAGTTGGTTTTGAAGCTCGACGAAGCGCCGATCCTGATCGGACTCCTGCTCGGCGCCTGTCTGCCCTATGCGGTCGGTGCATCGACGATGATCGCGGTCGGCAAGGCCGCGCAAGCGATCATCGAGGAGATCAAGCGTCAATTCGACGAGATCCCCGGGCTGCGCGAAGGCAAGGCCAATCCGGATGGAACGGCGATCGTCGATATCGCCACGAAGGCCGCGTTGAGCCAGATGGTGCTCCCGGGGAGTGTCGCGATTCTGGCTCCCGTCGGAATCGGTTTCCTGCTCGGTCCGGCAGCGCTGGCAGGAATGCTTGCCGGCGCGGTGGCCGTCGGTGCCTCGCTGTCGCTCTTCATGGCGAACGCGGGTGGTGCCTGGGACAACGCGAAGAAATTCATCGAAGCGGGTGGCCTCGAGGGTCATCCGAAGGGTTCCGAGACGCACAAGGCGGCGGTCGTCGGCGACACGGTGGGTGATCCCTTCAAGGATACGTCGGGCCCGGGCGTGGCGATCCTGATCAAGGTCATGAGCGTCGTGAGTCTTCTGATCGCTCCGTTGATCGCGACGATCTGAATCGACGAGTTCGCGGCTCGCACGAGCGAGCCTCTGGTCATGAAACGCCCCGATCGGATGCGATCGGGGCGTTTCGCATTTCTGACTGCGGGTTCGTGTCTCGACATCGACCTGGTTGTGGCAGACCCGTTCGCGCCGCGACTTCGCCGCGAAGCTTCGATCGAATCGGCTAGGGTCCCAGCCGGCCGATGGGCGGGTTCCATCCGATGAGAGGATCATGCGCGAAATTGGATTGGAGACCCTGGCATTACCCGTTTTCGCCCTGCTGATGTCGGGCGAGGCCGTCGTGTCAGCGATGCGACACCACCAGGCCTACGCGCTACGGGACTTCGCGGGTTCGATGTCCCAGCTCCTCATGAATGCCGTGGTGAAGCTCGCCTTCGACGGCGTCGTGGTCGGGGCCCATCTGTTCCTGTTCCAGTACCGGCTGTTCGACTGGGGCCGGGGCCCCTTGCAATGGCTCGTCACCCTCGTGGTCCTCGATTTCATCTTCTACGTCTATCACCGGGCATCCCATCGCTCGCGTTTCCTGTGGGCAGCCCACGTCGTTCACCACTCGAGCGAGCGCATGAATTTCGGTACCGCACTTCGACAATCGCCAACCGGGCCGCTCACCCGGGCGCTCTTCTATTGGCCCCTTCCCCTGCTGGGATTCGATCCGATCGTGATCGCGAGCGCGGGTGCGGTCGCGACGCTGTATGGATTCTGGACGCATACCGAGCAGGTCGGTCGACTCTGGGCGCCTCTCGAATGGCTCTTCGTCACGCCCTCACATCACCGGGTTCATCACGGGGCGAATCCCGAATATATCGATACCAACTACGCGAATCTGCTGATCGTGTGGGATCGCCTCTTCGGATCCTTCGCGCCCGAGATCGCCCCTGTAAGGTACGGCCTGATCCGAAATATCAGAACCTTCAATCCCTTCGTGATCGGATTCGGCGAGTGGGCGTCGCTGTTTCGCGACATGACCCGGTCGAAGAGCAAGGCAATTGCCTGGCATCACTGGATCGATCCACCGGATCAGAGCCACCTCGAAACGTACGCCTCTCCCGAGCTCGCGAGCGAGGCAGAGGTCTAGCCGAGACCACTCGACAGCTACACAACACCTACACAACACCTACACAACGTCACACCGAACGCCTATCCTCGGCGCGGTTTTGCGCGGCGTCGCCGCGGGTCTCGTCGCCGGGATCGACTTGAACGAAATTCGGGGATCAGGAGAGAGAAGATGGATCTGAACGCAACGTCATCGCTCGTCACCGGGGGCGCATCGGGAATCGGATTGGCCACAGCGGAGCGTCTCGCTGCGCTCGGCTCCCGCGTCGTCATACTCGATATGAATGAGGAGAAGGGGGAAGCGGCGGCCAAGAGGCTCGGGGGTCGTTTTGTGAAGGCCGACGTTTCGAGCGAGGAGGACGTCGGGCGAGCGATCGGTGTCGCAACGGAGCTCGCTCCCCTGCGCGCCGTCCTGAACGCCGCGGGGATTGGCAACGCTTCGCGCACCGTCAATCGTGAGGGCGAGCCCTTCGATCTCAAGGCGTTCGAATTCGTGATCCGCGTCAATCTGATCGGCACATTCAACGTCTTGCGCCTCGCGGCGGCGGCGATGTCGAAGAGCGAGCCGGTGGACGCAGACGGTCAGCGTGGTGCGATCGTCAATCTCGCGTCGGTGGCGGCCTTCGACGGTCAGATCGGGCAGGCCGCCTATTCGGCTTCGAAGGGGGGCGTCGTCGGAATGACACTTCCGATCGCCCGCGATCTCGCCGCGATTGGCGTGCGCGTAAATACGATTGCCCCGGGTCTCATCGATACGCCGATCTATGGCGAGGGAGAGGGCTCGGAGAAGTTCAAAGCACATCTCGGCCAGAGCGTTCTCTTTCCCAAGCGCCTCGGCTCCGGCGACGAGTTGGCGTCGATGGTGATCGAGTTGATCACCAATCCCTACATGAACGGCGAGACGATCCGCGTCGACGGCGGGATCAGGATGCCGCCCAAATAGACTTGCCCGGCGACCTGTTCGGTATGTCACGGACGGAGTCGGCGGGGAATCTGGCGATCGGGGCTAGGCGTAGTCCAGCTTCTTGAGAAAGCGGTCGGCGGAGGACAGCACGGGGTGCCGGCGCGGGTCGTGCCAGGGCAGCAGCGCCCAGGCGATGCGTCGTCGGGCGCATCGCATCTGCCTGCGCTCGATCCTCGCATGGGCGGCTCGATGCTCGGGGCGGATCGTGAGGTGGCCCGCCGCCTCGTCCTGGTCGCGCATGAGGCGCGCCGCCTTGTCGCCGAAGGTCTTCAGGTGATTCGCCTGGTAGAAGAAGAGTCTCAACCGTTCGCGGTAGCTGCCGCCCACGGCCTGGAAAACGTCGAAGGCGACGCAGCGGTGTTCGTATTCCTCGGCGAGGTGCCAGCCCCAGAGGCCCTCGACCGCCGGGTCCGCGCCGGCGAGGGACTCGGCGACATCCTCGAAGAAGAGCTGCGACATCACCATTCCGGTCGTCTCGAAGCCGGCGGAATAGCCGAGATTCCACTCGAGCGTCTCCTCCCGCAGCATGCGCGCGAAATCCGCCTCGATCTTGGCCTCGAGTTCTTCGATCCCCGCGTAGCGCTCGCGCAGGAGCGCGTTGAATTGCGAGTGGATCTTGTAGTGGTTCGCCTCCTGACCACTGAAGAGTCTCACGTCCTCGCGGAGATCGGGTCGAGAGTCGCCCAGGACTTCCAACGCTCGTCGCATCACCCGGATCAGATAGGGCTCGAGATAGGGCAGGGTGAGAGAGCCGCCATTCAGGTGGTAGCCGAAGGCCGGATTCGCGGGCATCCAATTCCGCGGCGTCGAGGCATAGTCGAAGATCGGGCGGCGAATGGTCATCTCGATTTCGGCGGTGGCCATGGCGAACCTGAGCTCCCGGTCGCTTGCTTTCTGCCGGAATCGGAAGAAGCGCCCGCGTATCCTAGTCCTCGAGATGTGGGCGAGCCAACCCGGGTTCGAGCCGATTCGCCACCGGGGCCGGGCGCCGGCCTCCCGGTCGCGTGCGCGTCTGGGAGGAGACAGTAGTCTGGGGGCGGGAGTCAGTCATGCCATTCGAATCAGGCGCAAGCCAACCCCTTGCCGGTATCCGGGTCATCGACCTCACGACCGGCATACCCGGTGGCTATGCCGGCAAGCTGCTCGCCGATGCGGGGGCCGACGTGCTCAAGGTCGAGGGGCCGCGGGGCGATCCGCTTCGGCAACGCGCCTTCTCCCCGGACTCGCTGGACGCTGCGGGAGACGGTCTGCTCTTCCGCTATCTACACACGAGCAAGCGATCTTGCGTGCTCGATCTAGAGGTCGAGGAGGGCCGGGCTCTGCTGCGCGATCTCTTCCGGGGCTGCGATCTCGTCCTCGAGTCGGCGGAGGAGGGTTGGCTCGACGCCCGCGATCTCGGCGAGGCGGCACTCGCACGGCTCAACCCGAGAGCGAGCCTGCTGTCGATCTCGGCGTTCGGGAGAGGCGGGTCCTGGAGCGATCGGCCAGCGAATGACTTCACGCTTCAAGCCTGGTGTGGCTCGACGGCGGCGAGGGGGAGGGCGGGATTGCCACCGATTCATGCAGGAGGCGAAGTCGGGGACTGGCTCTCCGGCTCGTGTCTCGCACTCGCGGCCCTGGCGGCGCTTCGAAAAGCGGATCGTTGTGGTCAGGGTGAGCGCGTGGATATCTCGAGGCTCGAAGCGATGACACCGACGCTCACGAATGCCGGCAGCGTCTGGGGATTCTTCTCGGGGGTCTGGGATCTGCCCTCCAGTGAGGACGTGCCCTCGATCGAACCGACCGCCGACGGCTGGATCGGGTTCTGCATCTTCACGTCGCAACAATGGCAGGACTTCTCGGTCCTGATCGAAGAACCGCAGCTCGGACTCGATCCCGAACTCAATCACATGATGACCCGGGTGCAACGTTCCGCGGAGCTCATCCCCTTGGTACGAAACTACACGCGTCGCCACACGACGGCGGCGCTACTCGACCGATCGGAGTTGCTTCGGGTTCCGGCGGCACCGATCGGCAACGGAGCGCTGCTCCCGGAAATCGATCACTTGCGCAAGCGGAGCGTGTTCGTTCCGAATCCCCGTGGAGGATTTCGACAGCCTCGCATCCCCTATGCCTCGAATCGCTGGCCGCGCCGACCCTTCGAAGCGGCGCCGACGATGGCCGACGCAAGAGATCTGACGGCTGCGCTGGCGCAGAGCGCAGCGGAGCGGAAGCCTGGGGCACAGGGCGGATGGCTCACCGCGGCCCGCGAGCCGACGAGTGAGCCCGGTCGCTCGGGCTCTGGTCCGGAGGGTCGATCCCTCGCAGGCATCCGGGTACTGGATCTGACGGCGTTCTGGGCGGGGCCCTATGGAAGCTACATGCTCTCTGGACTCGGAGCGGATGTCATCCACCTCGAATCGATCCAGCGGCCGGATGGGATGCGCTTCGGCACGATGGCGACGCCCGATACCGATCGATGGTGGGAGCGCGGACCGACCTTTCATTCCGCGAATGCGGGCAAGCGCTCACTCACCCTCGATCTGATGCGGCCCGAGGGCATCGACCTCCTGCTTTCACTCGTTGCGGAGAGTGACGTCGTGATCGAAAATTTCTCGCCGCGGGTCATGGATAATTTCGGGCTCGATGCGGACCGGATCGCGACGGCCAATCCGCGCGCGATCTTCGTGCGGATGCCCGCCTTCGGACTCGATGGCCCATGGCGCGAGCGAGGCGGGTTTGCGCAGACGATGGAGCAGGTATCGGGCCTGGCCTGGATGACTTCCTATGGACCCTCCGCAGGGGATCAGGCGGGGCCTCTCACGCCGCGTGCCTGCGCCGATCCGCTGGCTGGATTGCATGCGGCCTTCGCGACCCTGGTTGCGCTCGAAAATCGGGATCGAACCGGGGAGGGCTGCATGATCGAATCGGTGATGGTCGAGACGGTGCTCGGTGTGACGGCCGAGGGGGTGATCGAATTCGACGAGACCGGGCGGCTCATGCAGGGGGACGGTAATCGCTCGCCCCATCATGCTCCCCAGAACCTCTATGAATGCGCGGGGCTCGACGCGCTCGGGGAGCCGAATCGAATTGCGATCTCCGTCGAGACCGATGCGCATTGGAGAGCGCTGGCGCTGGAGATCGGTCGACCCCAGTGGCTCGAGGAGCCACGCTTTGCTGACGCGTTCGCGCGGCGCACCGAGCAGGACGAGATCGACGCCACGATTCTCGCCTGGGCGAGCGGTCGATCCGCCACGGACGCGACGGCAGCGCTCCTCACGCGGGGGGTCCCCGCCGCGGTCGTGATGCCGACACGCGCGGGTATGACCCTCGAACCGATCGCAAAAAGCGATTTCGTGCAATCGGCCTCGCACGCTCTCCTGGGCCCCGTCCCGATCCCGACCCACCCCTTCCGATTCGCGAGCCAGACGGATCGCGGTCTGCCGCGGGCCGCCCCGATGCTGGGCGAGCACAACGAGGAGATCCTCGGAGGTCTCCTGGGTCTGTCGGAAGAGAAGCTGCGCGAGCTCGCTGCGGAGGGGATCATCGGAAAGCGGCCGGTGGGGCTATGAGAGTCGCCTCAGCCGCCTTTGCTGTGCTCTTCGCGATCGGTGCGATCGTGCAACTCAACGATCCGGACCCCTTCCTCTGGATCCTGGGATATGCGACGGCGACAGTGCTCAGTCTGGCGGCGGCTTTCGGCCGACCCCATCGAATCGCCAACGCCGTCGCCGCGATCGTGTTCGGACTCTGGTTCGCGAGCCTTGCGTCGACGCTGGTCGGTGCGCCGCGGGACGCCTTCACTTCCTTCGAGATGCGACACGTTGCCCATGAAGAGCCGCGGGAGGCCGGTGGCCTCGCGCTGCTCACGGGCTGGAGTGCCGCTCTGGCTGTCTGGGCGGGAAGACGCAAAGAGCCGGGGGCTCAGGCCGCGGCACGCGCGACTACGGACTCGGGATAATTCCAGGCTCGATAGGCGGGGAGCGGTTCGATTCCGAGCTGCTGGCGAACGTCTTCGAGGGGCATCGGGAGCAGTCGTTCCCAGTCCTCGGCGAGCAGGAAGCGTGCGCGCGCGCCACGGCGACTGCCGTGGTACCAGGTCCTGAGTAGATCGGGACGAGTCGGGAAGGAGTGTCTCAGCACGTTTCCGAAGGCCATGATCGCCATGGATCGGTAGCCGACCTGCCTGCACTGGAAGGCGATGATTCCCCACTCACCGGCCATGTCCGTCCCGTAGCCGGTGAGGATGTGCCAGAGGTCGTGGAGATCTCGGAAACGGTCGTGCAGGTATGCGGCTTCGGGCGTCGATTCCGGAACGAAACCGCCGGTGTCGACACGGGCCTCGCGAACGATCTTCGCGAGCACCTCGGGGAAGAGCTCGTTCTCCTCCGCAAACCGACAATACTCGCGTCCGAGGCTGCCCTCGGGCAGGGTTCGCAGATGATCGCGGTTCGACACGACGGCCAGGATGTCGTGGCGTTCTTCGAGCAGCCTGCGCCCGAGCGCACTCGCTTTCATCCCCCGGACCATGGTCTTGTCGCCGCGGCCGAGCAGCAGCCCGATGGCGTCCATGCTGTGGACGGCCGGTGCGATCTGCAGAGGAGCGTCCCGTTGGGCACGGGTTTTCGTGAGGGCGTTCCTGAGCTTGTGGATCATGAGAGCTCCCGGACAGATGTCCCGAGAATAGACAGCGGCCGCGGGTCTGTCTAACCTTTTGGGGCGGGCTCGGTCCCGTCTAGGAGAGCCCTCCATGACCTCCAGGAATTTGCCCGAGTCGGGAAGCACGACGCATGATCGTCCCGAATCGACCGCTGAGAAAGAGGAGTTCTCCTCCGGAGGGAATCGCCACCTCATCATCCTGCGCGGAAAGGTGGGGCTTGCGATCGATACATTCATCCTCTGGCTGACTGGGTACTCGTTGATGACGAAGCAGTACACCTACGCAAATGGTGCGCCTTACCAGAGGACGCTGCTTTTCTACACGACGGGTGCGAAGACCGGGAAGCCGAGGCGCTGTGGTCTTCCCTATTTCAGGGTCGATGGACAATACGTCGTGCGTGGGAGCAATGGCGGCGGAGCGACTGACCCGCATTGGTGCCATAACCTGCGAGCGAATCCGGACGCGAAGATTCGTGTGAAAGGCCGAACGAAGAAGGTCCACGCCCATGTCGCGGCGGGTGAGGAGCGAGAACGCATCTTCAAGATCCTGAATGAGAAGAGCAAGTCGACCGAGCAATACCAGGCGATGTGCGCGCCGCGCGAGTTGCCGCTGGTCGTATTGCGTGAAGTCTGAGTCCGAGCGAATGAGCGTCTACATCGATGTCTGGCACCGAACCCATCCGTTGACTCCCGAAGCGCATGCACGCTTTCTCGACTATTACGGAAGGAGTGTGGTCGGTCCCCCCTCGGCGTATTTCGATGTCGTCGGAGGATTCCGCTACACCGACGGACCCTCGAACGAGGATTTCGCCCTCTATCGCTACGAGTCGATGGCCAAGATCGAAGAGTCGATGATGAGCTTCGGGGGAGATCGAGACTTCGTCTCGGCGACAGAAGCACTCTTCGCCGAGATCGAAATCGAAGAGACCCGCGGAATCGCGATTCACGCACCGTATTCGTCGGACGAGCGAATCGACCAGATCATCTCCGAGAATCCCGACGCGGAGAATCCTCGTCGCTATGTGCGAATCGTGAGGACGAGCGGCGGGACAGGTCGAGTACGCGCCTTCGAGGCGCTCGCGCTCCTCACGGATCAGATCGAAAAGGCGGGGACCGCTCGGCTGGTCACTTCCTTCTTCTATCTGGTCGGTCCCGTGATGGATCTCGTCGAACTCTGGCTGTTGCCGGAGGGGGCGATCGAATGGCCGAGGGGTGACGACGGCGGAGATGCGGAGCTCACGGCCGAACTGGCCCGAATCGCACCGGAGCGGGAGCGTCGGGGGCTCGAGCCGACCCCGTTTTCGAAACTGAGATGATGCCGGGCGAGAATCCCGGTCGGCCGCGTCCTCGGGCGCGATTGAGACCAGAATAGAATCGACTACCGGAGGAATCCCCAAATGAATGATCAGAAAATCCTCGTAACCGGCCCGACCGGCCAGGTCGCCGGGCCCATCGCGAGCCACCTCGCCAAGGACAACGATGTCTGGGCGACTGCGCGCTTTACGGACGAGAGCAAGAAGACGGCTTTCGAGACCGAGGGCATCACGTGTGTGAAGAGCGACCTCGGAACGGGAGATTTCTCAGCGCTCCCGGACGATTTCGACTACGTGCTCCACTTCGCGTGTTCCCGCACGCCGGATTTCGAAACCGATCTGCGCGCGAACAGTGAGGGCGTCGGACTGCTGATGAGTCATTGCCGGAACGCAAAGGGATTCCTCGCTTGCTCGACAACGGGTGTCTACGAAGCGGATGATCACAACCCGTTCACGGAAGGAAGCCCCCTCGGCGACAATCATCGCGTCATGATGCCTACCTACAGCATCTCGAAGATCGGTGCCGAAGTCGTGGCTCGTTATGCTGCGCGCGAATTCAATCTCCCGACCATCATCACGCGGCTCAACACACCCTATGGGTCGAATGGAGGTTGGCCCTATTTTCACCTGATGATGATCAAGAACGGAACTCCGGTTCCCGTCCACACGAACAAGCCCTCGCAATACACCCTGATCCATCAAGACGACATCAATCGGACGGTCGCTGGCCTGGTTCAATCCGCATCCGTTCCGGCGCAGATCGTCAACTGGAGCGGGCAGGAACACGTCGCGATCGAAGAGTGGTGCGGCTATCTCGGTAGCCTGATCGGCGTGGAGCCGAAATTCGACTACACCGAGAACACGCTCGAAAGTGTGATGACGGACAATCGTCGGATGCGTGAGCTCGTAGGCCCGACGGAAGTCGAGTGGAAGGACGGGCTCCGTGGGATGGTCGAGGCTCGGCATCCTGATTGGTTGATCGGGTAGGGCGTTCCGGACGATGGATTCCGACGCCACGCGATCGGCGGATCCCCCGGGCCGCCGAAAGCCGACACAGATCCGGACGGGAATTCAGGAGGTCGACCCCCGACACGCTCTCGACGTGGCGAAGCTCGAAGAATATGTTCGCGCTCATCTCGAAGAGTTCGAGGGTGTCCTCGCCGTTCGCCAATTCGTAGGCGGACAGTCGAACCCGACCTATCTGCTCTCGGACGGCACTCGGGAATGGGTCCTTCGGCGCAAGCCCCCCGGCAAGCTCCTCTCGTCGGCACATGCCACGGATCGCGAGTTCCGGATCCTTTCGGCGCTCGGGACCACCGACTTTCCCGTGCCGCGGGCGCGGGCCTATTGTGAGGACGAGTCGGTCATCGGGACCGAGTTCTACCTGATGGACAGGGTCGTCGGGCGGATTCTCGTCGACCAGACGCTCCCCGATTGGCGTCCCGAAGAGCGACGCTCGCTCTATTCGTCCCAGATCGAGATTCTCGCGAAGCTTCACCAGATCGAATACGAGGCGATCGGCCTCGCGGATTACGGAAAGCCAGGCAACTACTTTGCGCGGCAGATCCACGTCTGGTCGAAGCAGTATTCGAGTTCACTATCCAAAGGAGACGGATCGGACACATCGGGCCCCACCGAGAGGTGCTCCTCGATGGAACGACTGATGGAGTGGCTCCCGGAGAATATTCCCGAGGATCCTTTCAGCACCATCGTTCATGGTGATTTCGGATTGAATAACATGGTTGTCCATCCGAGTGAAGGCAGGATCGTCGCTGTTCTCGACTGGGAGCTGTCGACGTTGGGGCATCCCGTAGCAGATCTGACCTATCACCTGTCTCAGCGTCTCTCGCCGGGCGGTGATTTCTCGCGGCTGGACGCGGCGGATCTTCCGCGGATGGGGATTCCGAGCCAGGCCGAGTACGTCGCGCGCTATTGCGAGTTGACCGGCCGAGGCGAAATCGAGAATCTCGATTTCTATCTTACGTTTCATCTTTTCCGGACGGCTGGGATCATGTTTGGGATCGCGGGCCGGGCGCGGGCGGGAACTGCCGCGGGCACTCAGGCGATCGAACTTGGGAAGATCGCCGTGCCGCTGGCGAATCGCGGACTCGAATTGGCAAGCGCGCTGGGAGCGTGACGCGACGGGTCCGTGATTTTAGGGATATCGACGCTTCGCCGAGACCGGCCCCAAGCCGATCTGGCATTCGTGGCGGAAGGCATCAATCGATCGCCGTTCGACCCGCTAGCGCCTCGCTCGTACGGCGTCGACCTGTGCACCGAAGCGCTGCTGGGCCGCTGCGCGTCGCGTCGGAAGATGTTCACTCGGCCAACCTTCGACGGGTTGGACATCCTTGAGAACCTGGCGCGCCATCGCCTGCTTGTGGACCTCGTCCGCCCCGTCGGCGATTCGTAGCGCACGGCCTTGGCGATACATCTGTTCCAGGGGCATGTCCGTGGTGTAGCCGAGTGCCCCGTGGATCTGGATGGCGCGATCGATGATGTCGAGGGTGAGCTTGGGCACATGATATTTGATCATTGAGATCTCGGTTCTCGACTTCGAACCGTGATCGCCGCGTTGGTCCATCGTCCAGGCCGCGCGCAATACGATCAGCCGCGCCGTCTCGAGCTCGGTATAGGATATGGCGATCATGTCCTGGACCATTTGCATCTTGCCGAGCGGCTTTCCCTTCGTCGTCCGCGAAACCGCACGTTCGCACATCATTTCGAAGGCGTATTGGGCCTGGCCGATGCAGCGCATCGCGTGATGAATCCGCCCGCCTCCGAGGCGTTTCTGCGAGAGCAGGAAACCCTCGCCCGGCGCGCCGATGATGTGGTCGAGCGGCACGCGGCAATCTTCGTAGAGTACTTCCGAGTGGCCTCCAATCCGATCGAAGAGCTGGCCGGGTTCGGCCGTGTGCGGGTGCGCCATCGAGCCGACGTCGCGCACGACGGTCATGCCCGGAGTGCCGCGGGGAACGACGATCATCGACGCGCGCTGGTGGGGTGGGGCTTCGGGGTCGGTGATGCAGAAGAGCAGGGTGAAATCGGAGACCGAGGCGTTGGAGGCAAACCATTTGTGGCCGTTGATGACCCACTCGTCGCCGTCGCGACGAGCCCGGGTCTTCATCTCCGTGGGATCGGAACTTGCCGTGAACGGTTCGGTCATCGAAAATGTGCTCCGCACGTCGCCTCGAATCAGCGGATAGAGCCATCGCTCGCGCTGCTCTTCGGTCGCACCGACCGCCAGAAGCTCGGCGTTGCCCGAGTCGGGTCCCTGGCAGCCGAAGATCTCCGGGGCGAGAGAGTGTCGTCCTAGGATCTCGTGGATGAGTGCGAGGCTCATCTGGCCCATCCCCTGTCCGCCGTCCTCCGGGCCGAGATGCGGTGCCCACAGTCCCTGTTTCTTGACCTCGTACTTGAGTGGCGCCCAGAGTTCATCGAGCTGCGCCTGGTCCAGTCCCTCACAGAGCAGGTCGAGGGGGATGATCGTGTTGTCTACGAAGTCGCGGATCCAATCGAGCTTCTCCTGGAACTCGGGTTCGGTCGAGAAATCCCATGCCATGTGTGGTCGTCCTCGTGACTTTGACGGGTCTGGACCAGCGGGCGGAGGGGCCCTCGCGACACGTTCTGATCGGGAGGGGCCCGCGTACCTCCCCGATCTACCGGACGTTCGAAGGTACCGAAATCCGAACACTCCGGAAGCCTTCGTGAATCACGTCCTGCGGATAGAATCGATGGGTTTGGCGCCGAATTCGTCTCAAGACCCTGTGCTAATTTGCGAACCCCTCGCTGGAATCATCCCGGCCGAAGCATTGCGACGAGGAGCCGACGTTGAGTGAACTCAAGCAGCTGAGTGGTCAGGACAACTCGTTTCTCGAACTCGAGAAACTAGGCCTGCCGCAGCATATCGCGAGCGTCGCGATCTACGACCAGAGCACTGCACCGGGTGGCATCGTTCGTTTCAAACAGGTCCTCGGATATCTCGAGTCCCGCCTCCACCTGTCACCGCTCTTTCGATCGAAACTCCATCACGCGCCGCTGGACCTCGATCGCCCCTACCTGATCGACGATGACGATTTCGATCTCGAATATCACGTTCGACATATCGCGCTCCCGCAGCCCGGGGACTGGCGCCAGCTCTGTATCCTGATCGCCCGCATCAACGCTCGTGCGCTCGATCTCTCCCGCCCGCTCTGGGAGTTGTACGTGATCGAAGGTCTGGACAAGATTCCCCAGGTCCCGCCGAGAAGCTTCGCGATCCTTCACAAGATTCATCATTGTGTGATGGACGGGGCGAGCGCTGTCGAGATGCAGGCAGCGCTCCACGACTTCAGCCCCGAGCCGCGCGTGATCGAGCCCGAGAAGCAGCGCGTCGTACATACGCCGCCGTCGCCCGTTGAGCTGGGGCTGCGCGCGTACCTGAACGCACTCCGCAAGCCTCGCCGAATCTTGAAGCTGGCCAGACGGATCGTCGGCCAGAAGAGCCAAGCTCGAAAGCTCCCGCGATCCGAGCGGGGCGCTGTCGCCGAGCGCAAGGCCACCACCCGGTTCAACGGGGAGATCTCCCAACACCGCGTCCTTGACTCGATCACTCTCGATTTTTCCGAAGTGCGGGCGATCAAGAGCACGATCCCCGCAGCGACCATCAACGATGCGATGCTCGCGATTGTCTCGGGTGCGCTTCGAAAATACCTGGAGTCGATTGGAGAGCTACCGCGCGAGAGTCTGACCTGCGGCTGCCCGATCGATGTGCGGGATCCGAGCGAGCGAGGCACGGGGGGCAACGTGATCGGTTTCATGGGTGTGATGCTCCGCACGGATGTCGCGGATCCGCTAGACCGCCTGCGCGCGGTCCACGCGGCTGCCGTCGAAGCGAAGGCCGACGCCCAGGCGTCGGACGTCCGAATCCCGCTCGAATTCATGGAGGCCGTCCCGAGTGGCATCATGACCACCGCGATGCGCGTTCAGGCATCCCTGGGAGTCAATGCGACGCCCTTCAACACGATTCTCACGAATGTTCCCGGTACGAGTGCGGATCTCTATTTTGCCGGTGCCCAGAGTGTCGAGGGCTTCGGAATCGGACCCCTGGTGCCGGGCGTGGCGCTCTTCCATACGGCGACGAGCGTCGTCGTGAACAAGAAGGGTCGAATGTTGCTCAGCTTCTGGGCGTGTCGGGACGCGATGCCGAACCCGGACGTCTATCGACAATGCATCCTCGAATCCTACGAGGAGCTTCGGGATGCCGCGCTCGCGCCGAGGGATTCCGAATAGAAGCGCTGCCGAAGAAGATGCCGCCGCGAGTGGTCGGCAATAGAGGAGAGTCGTCATGATTCGATTCCGTCACAGAAGAACCCCTTCCGCCGCGGCTCTGCTGGCTTCCGTCCTGATGCTAGTGGGTTGTAGCGACTCGATCCCGACCCCCGACGAAGCGAGCGCGCGGACTGTTGCACAGGGGGCGTTGATCGGAACCTCGAGTGAGGACGGGGCGGTTCAGGCCTGGCGCGGCCTGCCCTACGCCGCCCCCCCCGTCGGCGACTCGAGGTGGCGCGCACCGCGACCCGCGCAGCCCTGGCAGGGCGTACGTCCCGCACTCGTATCGGGCTCCGAGTGTTCTCAGTTGGGTGGAGACCCCGTGATGGGCGGCGAGGACTGTCTCTATCTGGACGTCTATGCCCCCGCAATGGCGGCGGAGGCGGTGCCCACGGGATCGGATCGATTGCCTGTCATGTATTGGATCCACGGCGGCGGCAATAGTATGGGCGCTGGCAACCAGCTGCCGCCCGAGGCGCTCGCCCGGGATAACGGGGTCATCGTCGTCACGATCAACTATCGCCTGGGAATCTTTGGCTGGCTGTCTCATCCCGCGCTTCGCGAGGCGGCCGCATCCCCCGAAGATGCATCGGGGAATTTCGGGACCCTCGACATGATTCGTGGGCTCGAGTGGGTGCGGGACAATATCGCCGCCTTTGGCGGGAATCCCGATCGCGTCACGATCTTCGGCGAGTCCGCGGGGGGAATGAACGTCTTCTCGCTGCTCGTCTCGCCGCCGGCGAAGGGCCTCTTTCACGCCGCAATCAGCGAGAGCGGGACGCCGACGACGATGACCCGAGATGAATCGGAGAATTACACCGACGACCCGAACGCACCGGGAATTCCCGGATCTTCTCGGGAGCTGGTCCTCGCGCTGCTTCGGCAGACGGGGCGCGCGGCGGATCGCGCGACCGCGAAGCAGGTTGCAGCCTCCATGACTCCGGCCGAGATCAACGTCTTCCTGCGTGGTTTCTCGACGGAGGAAATGCTCACGCCCTTCATCGAATTGATGGAGGGTGCGATGCCGATCTATATCACGCCCAATATGTTCCAGGATGGACACGTGATCAGCGTTGGAGAGCCGATCGACTTGTTCGCGACTCGGGGCACGTACAACGCGGTGCCGTTCATCGCGGGCACGAATCGCGAGGAGAGCAAACTCTTCTTCGCGATGAACTCTCCCCATCTCGAGACGACTTTCGGAATGCCGAGCGGATTCAAGAGCGAACGACTCTATGATGTCGAGGGTGAGTACGGAGGCTTGATCTGGCGGGCAATGGGGGCGGATGAACCGATTTCGGCGATGCGCAAGGTACAGGGTTCATCGGTTTGGGCCTATCGTTTCGATTGGGACGAGGAACCGAGCGTGCTCGGTATGGACCTGTCGAAGCTGATCGGTGCGGCGCATGCGGTCGAGATGCTTTTCGTCTTCGGACTGACCGATCTCGGCTTCGCCAACCGCTTCGTCTTCGAGGATCAGCCCTCAGCGGCGCGCCTCTCCCGACAGATGCGCTCCTATTGGGCGAATTTTGCGCACACGCTCCGTCCGGGCACCGGGCAGGGGGGCGACCTTCCGGAATGGAAGCCCTGGACAGAGGGGGAGTCCGGGAGCAAATATCTCGTCTTCGATTCCGACCGGGATGGCGGGATCGAAATGGGGACGGATGGGATCGATCAGGAATTCGTGTTGGCTCGGGCGGCCAAGGATCCGCGTCTCCTGAATGACGAGGAGCGCTGTCGCGTCTTCCGCAATTTCGTTCAGTGGAGCGAGGCACTCACGGTCGAGGAGTACGCGGAGATCGGCGAGGGGGCGTGTCGCGAGTGGCCGCTCGACTCCCGGCTCTTCTTCCCCTCGCTGTCCCACCAGAACGGGTCGTAGGGAGGCTGTGGGGATGAATTCCGGCACGTCCGACTCTCGACCGACCCAATCCGATGTTCGACTCGACTACCCGATCATCGACATCGATCACCACTACTACGAGCCGGATGATTGCTGCACTCGTCATCTCGAGAGTCAATTTCGCGATCGTGCCGTGCACATCCGGGACGAGGGGGAGGGTCGGCGAAGCTGGTATGCGGGCGATCGGCCACTCACATTCGATCGGCGTCCCCTGGACTACGTGCTCGAGCCGGGAGATCTCCGCCGACTGATGGCGACGCGCGAGAGCGGAGGTCTCACCGAAGCGCGGCTGATCGATTCGAAGTCGGACCCCGCCTTCCGAGACCGGGACGCCCGTCTCGCCAAACTCGACCAGTTCGGCGTCCAGGCCTGCGTGATGTTCTCGTCCTTCTTTTTCGAGAACGAGTTCGCAACCGACCCGGAGGCGGGCTTCGCGAACCTTCGCGCCTACAACCGCTGGGCGCACGAAGATTGGGGATTCAACTATTGTGATCGGCTCTTCGTGCCAGCCACGCTGAGCCTGTTGGACGTCGATCTCGCGATCGCTGAACTCGATCGTGTGCTCGTGGAGGGAGCACGTCTCGTGATGCTCCGGACCGGGCCCTTCCGGGGACGTTCACCGGCTGACCCCCATTTCGATCCCTTTTGGGCCCGGATCCAGGAGGCGAACGTGCCGGTCATCTTCCACGTGAGCCTGTCGACCTACGAAACGGAGATTTCGAGACTCTGGGGCGAAGCGACAGATTCGACGATGGGAAGCTTTTCCGCGTTCCAATGGTTCACGACCTTCATGCAGCGCCCGATCATCGACACGATCGCGTCGCTCGTCTTCAATAATCTATTCGGCCGTTTTCCGGGCCTTCGCGTTGCATCGATCGAAAATGGCTCGGGGTGGGTTCCCCAGTTGATGAAGGATCTCGACCACATCATGCATTACACCCAACCGAGCACACGATGGCCGGGTGGTGCACTCGAAGCGAAGCCCTCAGAGATCCTTCGGGAGTTTCTCTACGTTTCGCCCTTCTATGAGCCCTTCTACGAATCATCCATGAGAGACCTGGTGGATGCGATCGGAATCGACCGGTTGGTCTTTGGGTCGGACTGGCCGCACGGTGAGGGCAAGGTCACACCGCTCGACTACCTCGCGGACGTAAAAGGTCTCGCACCGGCAGAGGTCGAGCAATTCATGCGGACGAATGGACTCGGATTCCTCGGGCTCTCCTAGAGAGTAGAAGCGGATCAGCCCGTCTTGCGATGGGCGACCTGCCCGCCGGCCTTGCGACCGAAGAAGGTCACGTCCCCGACCGACATTCCGCTGCCGTAGCCCTCGGCGCGTCGCGGCAGGCCGCAGGTCGCGCGTCCTGCGGCATAGAGCCCGGGCACGACATCGCCGTCCATCGTGAGAACCTCGCCCGTCGGTCGGGTCTCGAGTCCGCCGAGCGTAAATCCGACGTAGAGTCCGTGCTGGCCCGGTGTGATGTTGACCGCGGCGATCGTGGGTTCGATGGGTTCGAGCCACTCGGCTTGTTTGTGAAAGAGCGGATCTTCGCCCCGAGCGGCGTTTTCATTGTAGTGATTGAAGGTATGCGTGAGGTTGTCCACCGGGAGGTCGATCTCCTCCGCGATCTCCTCGATCTTGTCACCGGCGGTCGCGATCTCTCCGCCGAGCATGTTCGGCTGTTCCCAGTGCCTCTCGCCGATGATCAGGTAGACGGCGTTCCCGGTCTGCAGCTGTTGGATGTTGTTGGCCGCGATGCGCGCGTGGTAGACGTCTTCGTTGATGAAACGTTGGCCCTGGGCGTTGATGAGGATGCCGAAGGTGTGGGACGCCGGTGGGTAGTAGGGAATCGTCACGAAACTCTGATTCATGTGCAGGAGCGAACCCCCAGCCCCCTGTCCCATCCGGATTCCGCCGCCGTCGTCGAAGGGATTGCCGATCGGGATGGCGCGATTCGCGACTTTCGGGGAGTAGTGCCTCCACATTTCCCGGTTCATGGAGAAGCCGCCGGTCGCGAGGAGAACACCTTTGCGGGCGCGAACGTGGCGTTGCTCACCGTCTATGCGAACGACGAGTCCGAGGATTTCCCCGTGTTCATCGGCGATCAGCGTCAGTACCCGCGCGTTGTATTCGATCCGCACGCCCCGGGATTCGACCTGTCGGGTCACGGTCTCCATGAACATCGGACCGCCGTTGTCGCCCTCGACTTCGAGGTTGTGTCCGCGAGGGCAGGGCTTGGCGACGTCTCGAAAGGGCCAGGCTTTCTCGTTGCCCGTGTAGAGAAGGCAATCATCGGTGAGTGCAACGATGGCCTTGTTCTTGTACTCCGAGTCCTTGTAAGGAACGCCCAGGCCGACGATCCAATTGAAATGGTCGAGGCTGCCTTCTGAGTAGAGACGGATACGTTCTTCGTCGGCGAGGTCGCCCTGAGCCAGCATCAGATAGTTGAAGAGATCTTCGGTGGAGTCCTCGTAACCGCAGGCCCGCTGGACCCGAGTGCCTCCGCCTCCACCCATGTAGATCTCGGCACTCGAGAGCGCGGTGGAACCACCGCTCGCGGCCGCGACCTCGAAGATCGTGACGTCGGCTCCCTGGTCCGCCGCTTCGATTGCCGCGCAGCCCCCGGCGCCGCCAAAGCCGACGATTGCGACATCGGTCTCGAGATGCCACTCGTCGATGTCCTCGAGTTTGCGGGGGTGGGTCGGGCTGATCTGGCTCATGAGTCCTCTCTCGCTGGGCCGGGATCATAGACGAAGGGAATGTCGCCGGGCATCCGCGGCGCCGATGCGACATGATGGGACGATGCCGTCGACGGAGAAACAGGGAAGAGCACCGGGAGACGCGTCCAAGGGCGCGTGCGGGGATACTTCGAGCGAGCCGGATCCCGAGCTGTTGATTCAGATCGCGCGCATGAAGATGCCCTTCGGCCGCTACGCGGGGACGCGGTTGATCGACCTGCCGGAGCCCTATCTGGTCTGGTTCCAGAAGAAGGGATATCCGCGGGGTCGCCTTGGCATGCTCCTCGAGACGCTCTACGTGATCAAGGAAAACGGGCTCGAGCCGCTGCTCGCCTCGATGCGAGAGCCCTCGGATCCACGCTACCGGGAAACCGACCCGCGTGGATTTCGCGAGGGCGATCGTTAGCTCGCCATTTCAGCGCAGCTCGATGATTCCCCGGTCGAGGTGGGCTCGACGTCCGCAGCCCTCTTCATCGGCGAGCAGGGCGGTCATCACGTCCGGGTCGTGAGATCGCCCCCAGACCCGTTTGCCCTCGTCGGTCAAGGCGGCGAAGGAAGCCTGATAGGGGCCCGAGTGCACCACGACGACGGAGTAGGCTTCGATCTCGCACGAGCCCGAAAAGCCTTCCTGATAGTTCCGACGTGGCATCGCGGCGAACTCGTCGCCCACGTCCTCGATCTGAGGCGCTTCGTGATCACCGGGGTCGGTCGAGTACAGGCCATAGGAGAAGTGGGCGAAGCTCCCCCCCACGGATCCGATGGCTCCGATCGAGCCGGGATCGGCGCGCAGTCTCTCGATCATACTCGCCTTGCTGTGCAGGACGTAATTGCCGAAGGGGCCTCCGAAGAACGTCATGCCACCGGTGAGGCTGGGGACGGGGTCGGTCCCGATGCCCAACGCCGCCGCGCCGGCCTGTACCGCAAAGGGAAAGCAGGAATAGAGGTCGATGTGGTCGAGGTCGTCGATGCTCGTGTCCGATAGCTCGAGGACTCGCTCGGCGGCGAGGACCTGGCCGGGGTGTTGATGGAGCAGGTCGCGCTCGGATAGCAGGATCGTCTCGCTCATCTCCGTCGATGCATGGAGATGGACCCGCTTGTCTTCGGGAACACCGAATCGGCTCGCGGCTTCGGCGGAACAGAGGATCAGCGCGGCGCTCTGGTCGACCGAGATATTCGACGTCATCAATTTCGTATATGGATAATTGACCATCCGATTGGTCGGGCTGGGATCGCGAATTTCGTCCGCGGGAACTTCACGTTGGATCCAGGCGTAGGGATTATTCGCGGCGACCTGGCTCATCCGGTGCGACAGCAGGGAGATGTGGTCACGATGCTCTGCGGGGGAGAGTCCCTGGGCGCGGCGAAGAGAGACGTCACATAGCGAAAAGACGGAGGTCGCATTCAGGATCCCGGCCTCCTGCTCGTCCGGTGTTCGCATGAACGTTACATGGCCGAGGCGATGGTCGGGCTCGCCGGGAATCCGGTCGTCCCAATGCAGTGAGATCTTGTCTCGTGCGAGTCGGCGCTTGCTGTTTTCGCTCTCCCCTCCGACGATCGCGATCACGTCCGCGCGGCCCGCGGCGATCTCCGTGCAGGCACGATTGACGAGCATCTGAACGATATGACCGCTGATCGCGCCGACGGTCGTGCGGACGTTCGGTGAACCGAGTCGTTCGCCGAGCATGCGACCGGGGTCCCCGTACCGCCAAAGGCCCTGGGGAACGCAGATCGCGTCGAGGGACTCGACCAGCTTCGGTGCACCGGCATCCTCCGCGGCCTGCCGAGTCGCGCGTTCCATCAAGGCGATCGGTGGAGCCGCGTCGCGCGGATCCTCCACGCGTTGGACGATCTGGCCGACGCCCACGATCGTGGGGCGGCGGGAAGCGGACGAAGCCATGAAGTCTCCTGGGCATGGGGTCGAGGCATTCGTCGACGGACGCTCCTCCGGGTGGCCATTGGATAGCACCCGTTCGAGGGCGTGGATGGGCCGGCCGAGCCGTCTATTCCACTCCTGGGTCAGTTGGGCCAGTACTGGAACGCCTCGCCCGGCACACGCGGCTCGGAGCCATTCCGGTCGATCGGGATCGCGCCCTCGACGAGCGCCGGGAAGGCGATCGGTCCGAGTTCACGATCGTGTCGATCGAGGCGAGCCTGCAAGGAAGCCACCCGGTCGGGTTCGCGATCCGCGAGGTCGCGGCGCTCGGTGGGGTCGGAGGCGAGGTCGAAGAGCCAACGCTTGTCCTGGCGCTCGTCGACCTGAAGCTTCCAGCCTTCGGCGAGAACGACTTTGAGTCCGTGGGAACGCCAAAAGAGCGCTTCCCGCTCCGCTCCTTGCGCCTCTCCCCGTGCATGGGGAAGGAGATTGATGCCATCGATCGGGCGATCAGCCGGGAGTGTGACGCCGGCCGCCGCCGCCGCCGTCGTGAAGAGATCGATATGGCTGACCGGCGTGTCGTCTTTGCGTCCTGCCGGCAGCCGGGCCGGCCACTTCATGAAGAAGGGGGAATGCAGGCCGCCTTCGAAGAAGGTCATCTTCCAGCCTCGATAGGGATCGTTCAGTCCGGGGACTCCGATATAGTGAGCGCCGCCATTGTCGCTCGAGAATACGACGAGCGTGTTCTCCTCGAGTCCATTCTCGCGCAGGGCGTCGAGGACCTTTCCCACACCGCGGTCGAGGCTCCGTAGCATCGCGCCATAGACGCGCGTCGTATGGTCCTCGATCCCGGCCAGTGCATCGTAATCCGACTTCATGGCCTGGAGCGGGTTATGTGGCGCGTTGTAGGCCAGATAGAGGAAAAAGGGGCGATCCCGATTCGCTTCGATCGCACGCACGGCCTCGCGTGAGAGGTAGTCCGTCATATAGAGATCCGGTTCGAAGCGAGGGCCGTTGTTCATCTGCACCGCAAAGGGCAGGAGCTGCCAGACGATCGTGTCGATCGGATCATCCGGGTTCTTTGCCGAAATGATCTCGGGATCTTCGTCAAGTCCGAAGAGTGAGCCGCCGGAATTGAAGCCGAGGAATTGGTCGAAGCCCTGGTCGGAGGGACGCTTGCCCTCGGTGTCGCCGAGGTGCCATTTGCCGAGCATGAGCGTCCGATAGCCGCCCCCTCTCAATAACTCGGCGATCGTGATCTCTTCACCCGGCACACCCTGCTCGCGCATCGGCGGAACCTGGCTCAGCCACTCCTCGTGAAAGATCGTTCGAGGAGCCCCCTCCGGAAGGCCCTCGTTGCTCATCTCGGCGGATAGTCGGCCCATCGCCGGAGGCGCTGGAGTCGACTCGAAGCCGAAGCGCTGGGGATAGCGGCCCGTCATCAGAGCGGCTCGGGAGGGCGCACAGGTCGCGTTGCCCGCATAGCCCATCGTGAATTCGACGCCGTCGCGGGCGAGGGAATCGATATTGGGCGTCGGGACCGCGCCGCCGGCCACGCCCCCGCCATTCCAGCTGAGATCGTTCCAGCCCAGATCGTCGACGAGGATGACGACGATATTGGGACGTCGCTCGCTCGCCGTTGCGGAGGCTCGATCGGGCCCCGCTTCCCAGACGACGGTCTGGTGGGGGCCGATCGGATCGCGGAGCCGGCTGACGATCTTGAGCAGGACCGGAAACTCCAGGAAGAGCTTTGCGCCCTGACTGGCCACGATCCCCACCAGGAGGGCGAGGACCAGACCGATCATCGCGATGATCTTGAGCCATCGAGGAAGGTTCATTTTCTTTGCCTTTCAGATGGACGTTCGCGAGACGGAGACGTCACTCCGCCCTCGCGATCGGGATTCAGTCCGTCGTCCAGGAGACGGGGATGCACGCGCGGTCGGCGACGAAGTCCAGGAAGCGCTCGGTGAGGTCCGGCTCGTGCCAGGCCCGATCGAGAATGTAGGCTTGAACGGCGCGGGCGTCTTCCTGGCTGACCGAGCCGGCGAAGCTCGCCATGCCCTTGTCCGTGCGGATCCCTCCGCGCACGATCGCGTCCCATTGCGCATGGGTCTCGGGAGAGGCGGTACGCAAATCCGGATAGAGGCCACTGGATTCAGCGCCCAACCCGTGGCACGTGAAACAATTCTCGGCGTAGACCTGGCGACCACGGGCGATGGTTTCTGGCGGCACTTCGAGCCGAGGCACGGACACGACTCGCTCCGGCCGCTTTTCGATGGGCGGCAGGGAAGCCTTTCCGCCGAGCTTGTAGGCCAGCACTCGGCCGGCGTTGTCGTGATCGAAGACGGTCGCGTGACCGCCGGCCGAGCCGCCGGTGCCCGCGAGGACGACGATGAATTGCTCACCATCGATCTGATAGGCGATGGGCGGCGCGATGACATCGATTCCGATCTCGCTCGACCACAGGAGTTTGCCGCCGATCGCGTCGAAGGCCGAAAAGCGACCGGCGCCCGAGCCCTGGAACACGAGGTCGCCCGCGGTCGCAAGGGTGCCACCCGGAACGCCCGATTGATGCTGCACCTCCCACGCCTTCTCCCCTTTGATCGGATCCCAAGCGACCAGTCGAGTCGGTCCGCAGGGCAGGAAGCGGGCTGCCATCCGATCTTCCATGGTCTCGTGGAGTCGCGTGAAATCCTCACCGGTATTCCAGAGCCCTGGCCGAAATTGGAAAGAGTCGTTCGCCATATAGAGGTACGCCGATTCGATGGCGGGGATATACACGAGTCCGGTTCCAGGATGGAAGCTCATCGGGTGCCAGCCATGCGCACCCGGTGGTGAGGGGGCGATGTAGCGGTCTTGGGTCGACCAGTCCGCTTCCTTTCGTTCGACGGGTCGACCCGTCTCGAGGTCGACGTGAGAGGCCCAACTCGCGTGGGCGTATTTCTCGGCCGAAAGGAGCTCACCGGTTGCCCGGTCCAGGACGTAGAAGAATCCGTTCTTCGGGGCCTGCAGCAGGACCTTGCGGGTGCGTCCCTCCCACTCGAGGTCGGTGAGGATCATGTTCTGGGTCGCGGTGTAGTCCCAATGTTCGCCGGGGGTCGTCTGATAATGCCAGACCAGTTCGCCCGTCTCGGGGCGAAGTGCCAGGATCGATGCCAGGAAGAGGTTGTCTCCGCCACCGGGACTTCGCTTGGCGCGATCGTAGACGCTCGAGTTTCCGGTTCCCACGTAGAGGAGGTCGAGTTCCGGGTCGTAGGCCATTCCATCCCAGGCGGTGCCACCGAGACCGGATTCCCAGAGCGAATTAGCTGGCCAGGTCTTCGCGGCGGCTTCCAGCTCAACGTGCTCGTGGGGGCCTTCCTTGCTGCCGGGAACCGTATAGAAGCGCCAGACGAGTTTGCCGGACTCAGCATGATAGGCGGAGAAATAGCCGCGTACTCCGAATTCGGCCCCTCCGTTTCCGATCACGACGAGATTCGAAACGAGCCGGGGAGCGCCGGTGATCGAATAGGGCTGAGTCGGGTCCGTCGTCTGGACACTCCAGATGACCTCGCCGCTCGCGGCATCGAGGGAGAGGAGTCGGCCATCGAGGGTCCCGGAAAAAACGCGTCCCTTCGAGTAGGCGACGCCGCGATTCACGACATCGCAACAGACGTGCTTGGCCTTCCAGCCCGGTACCTGGGGATCATGTCGCCAGAGTTCACGGCCCGTCTTTGCGTCGAGAGCGAAAACGACGCTCCAGGAAGCGGTCGCGAAGAGGACGCCGTCCACGACGAGTGGCGTGGCTTCGAGCCCGCGATTCGAGCCGGTCATGTAGGACCATGCGAGGCCCAGGCGGGAAACCGAGTTTCGGTCGATGCTGTTGAGTGGGCTGAACCGTTCCTCGTAGGGGGAGCCCCCGTGCATCGTCCAGTCGACGTCCGTCGAACCCGGTTGAGGAGGCAGAGGGCGAGGCTCCGGCGCGCCGGCGGCTGCGGTCGCCGTGCCCGCAACGACCAGCAAGAACAACGATCGGGCAACCCTCAAACGGCGTGAAACGGTAGTCATCGAGACCTCAATCACACGGGCAGCGACCTCGGAAGCGCGCCATCATCATGTGGCGATAAGCATGCCACAGCCGCTTCGGTTCGGTTACGACCGGCGGCCGCGGCCGCTACAGCAGAAAGGGATGTGCGAGACCATGCCCGATGAAGTCCGTTATGCGTTGGCTTCGGTCGATCATGCTGCGGAGCTCTCTCGACTCGAGAAGCTTCAGGCGATCAACGATCCCGCGACCCTTTCGCGCCTCGATTCGATTGGAATCGGGCCCGGCCAGCGATGTCTGGAGGTCGGGGCAGGTGCGGGATCGATCGCGCGCGAGCTGGCGCGCCGCGTCGGAAGTACGGGAGCCGTCGTCGCGGCGGACATCGACCCACGCTTCCTGGACGATTTCGACGGGCCGAACACGAGCGTCGTGACCCATGATCTCTCGAAGGGGGCCGTCGCTCCCGCGGATTTCGATTTTGCCCACTGTCGAGCGTTGCTGGCTCATATCGAGGACCTCCCGGGGGCGGTCCGGAACCTCGTCGAGTCCCTTCGACCCGGTGGCGTCCTGCTCTGCGAAGAGCCGGACTACGGGGCGTGCGAGATCTGCGATCCGAGTCATCCGGGGGCTTCGATCTTCCGGTTCTATCTCGACGGCGTGCTCGGGGGCGACCGGATGGATCCCTACGCCGGTCGGAACGTCCATGCCGCGATGCGCGAGATGGGTCTGGTCGATTTGCAGTCGAGTGCGGTGACCGAGATCGTGTCTGGCGGGAGCTTTCGCGCGGCGTACCGCAAAGAAACGATGGAGAACGTCCGAGAGATGGCGGTGACACACGGAACCTATACGGAGGCCTCCTTCCAGGAGTTGATGGATTGTTTCGACGATCCGAGTTTCTGTTATGTCGATGTGCTCTGGGTCGGCGTGTGGGGTCGCCGGCCCGAAGGAGAGACGAATGTCTGATCGCGTCGCGGGAAAGGTCGCCATCATTACGGGATCGGCGTCCGGAATCGGACGAGCGACCGCGGAGCTCTTCGCGGCTGAGGGCGCGAGCGTCGTGATCGCGGATCTCGATGGGGAGGGCGCGGAGCGAGTGGCCGCCGAGATCCGCGGCGTCGGCGGCCGTGCGATTGCGCAGCCAACGGATATCGCGGTCGAAGCGGAAATCGAGCGCATGGTCGCAGCGACGCTGAGCGAGTTTGGCGGGCTGCACGTGCTCCACAACAACGCTGCGATGACTGCGGCGCATGAGCACGCGCACGACGCGGATCTGCTGACGATGTCCGTCGAATTCTGGGATCGTTCCTTCACGGTGAACTTGCGGGGCGCCATGTTGGCTTCCAAACACGCGATTCCCGTCATGATCTCGGGCGGGGGAGGGGCGATCGTCAATACTTCGACCAATCAATCGCTCGCGGGAGACCTCTCCCAGTTCGCCTACTCTGCGGCGAAGGCCGGAGTCAACTCGTTGACCCGGTCGATTGCGACCGCCTACGGCCGGCAGGGTATTCGTTGCAACACCGTCGCACCGGGTTTCATCGCGACCGCCTCGACGGGCAAGGCGGTCTCGGACGACATGGCCGAAGCGATCGTGTCGAACAACCTGATCGCGCGCGCCGGACGGGCGGTGGATCTCGCTCATGCCGTGCTCTATCTGGCTTCGGATGAGGCGTCCTTCGTAACCGGCCAGCTGATCTCGATCGATGGTGGGCAGCTCTCCCATCTCCCGCACTATTCGTATTTGAATACTTCGGGGATGGTGACGACGAACGTGGCCGATCGGGACGCGGATTGAGCCCTGCTCGAGAACGGAGTAATGAGATCTTCTCAATCCGTAGGGGCTCTGTTCTCGATACGTTCGCCCGCGTAGACGCCCTCGACGAGGGTGCCCGCGTAGACGGCGATCTGTCCCGCCACGACGACGGTATGGATCCCCGCCGAGGGTTGGAAGGGGTTGCTGTAGGTCGCCCGGTCGATGACCCGGGCGGCATCGAAGAGGGTGAGGTCGGCGTCGGCCCCGACCTGTATCCGACCCTTGCGTCGGAAAGTGGGAAAGAAGGCTTCGAGTCGCGCAGCGGGCAGGATCGTCATCTTGGCCAGGGCCGTTTCGAGATCGAGGAGACCCGCTTCCCGGACATATCTCCCGAGTACTCGCGCGAAAGCACCGTTGTGCGGGGCGACCCTGCTCGATTCGTCGGTCATCGGGAGCAGATCGCTCACGACGATGACCCCCGGTTCGACGAGCGCGCGCCGTGTCCATTCTTCTTTCAGATAGTGATGTGCGACCTGACCGTTCGGAAATCGCTTCCGGTAGTCCGGGAATGTCTCTTCATCGAATCGCATTCCGGTCGCGGTCCACTCGACATCGGCGTAGTCGATGTCGAAGATCGTCCGCCAATCACGGCCGAAGACCGCCGAGGAAATCGGTGCAGACCCGGCGTTGTAGGGCAATAGTTCGGTCGTCACATCGACTCCATTCTCGCGTGCGGCGCGAATCTCGCGCAGGAAGAGCTCGATATTTCGCATCGCGTTGTGTTGGATGTGGCAGATGTGAATCGCGGCGCCGGTCTCGAACGCGAGCCGGAGGGCTTCCCGCAGGCCGGCAGGATCGCCGTTGATGCCGCGCCGGAGGTGAATGAAGACGAGTGTCTCGCGTTCGGCAGCGAGGGCGAAGATCATGCGAAGCTCCGCGTCGTCGACCGCCTCGCTGAAATAGTCGAGGGGGACGCCGATTCCGAGCGCACCCGCGTCGAGGGCGGATCCGAGCATGCGGCGCATCCGCGCTCTCTCGTGTTCGGACACGCGCTCGATGAAAACATCGTTCGGCGTTCCGAAGATCGAACGCAACGCTGTCCACACGCCGCGCAAGTGGACGATCTCGGGCTTCGAAATCAGGAGTTCGGACTGTCTTATGCCGAGCTTGATCTCGGCTCGGATCGATCCCCAACCGGCGGAGGCGCCGTAGTGGATGCGGGCGCCCGGGACGAGCGTCCCACCCACGGCATCGCTGGGATAGGCGCCGCTTTCGAGTTCGAGGGCGGTCGTCACGCCGTCGAGCAGCTGGTAACGCTGTCCGAGCGGTGTCGGAGAATGCGAGTGCAGGTCCACGAACCCCGGCGCGACGACCAGACCCCGCGCGTCGACCGTACGAATGCCTTGGAGAGGGTCCTGGCTGATGATCTCGATCGTGGATCCGCGAATTCCGACATGGCGGATCGCGTCGAGGCCGGAATCCGGGTCGATGACTCGGCCTCCCAAGATGACGAGATCGAAGGGTTTCCCGCCGGCTCGCGCGTCCGCACAGAAGACCGACGCGAAAACCAGCGCGACCAACAGTGATGCGACCCGGAGAAGAGTGTCTCGCGTCGGACGCGCGCCTACTGTCAACCCGGGTGGATTCCGGCGTCGGCGAGAATGGGCGCGTTGGTCCAGCGATCACCCTCGAGGCGATAGAAGCCACCGGCCGTAATCGCACCGCCGTCGACGGGTAGAGTGATGCCCGTGACCCAGGACGAGAGCTCGGACGCGAGAAAGAGGGCGGCCCCCGCATGATCGTCCGGTCGTCCGAATCGACCCATCGGAATCATCAGGGGGATCTTGTCCCGGTATCGCTCCGGGATCCACTCGGAGAGCGGGATCTGGCCCGTGTCCGTCGTCTCCGGCGCGATCGCGTTCACGCGAACGCCGTGGGGAGCGACTTCGAGTGCGAAGCAGCGTGTGAACGCGGTGATGCCGGTCTTGAAGGCCGCATAGATCGAGTTGCCTGGGATTCCGCGCAGCGTTTCGACAGTCGAGATATTGATGATCGATCCCGAGCCCCGTTCGACCATCTGGGGGGCAAGCGCCTTCGTACAGCGAAAGATGTGTTTCAGGTTGATGTCGTAGAGTGCCTCCCAATCATCCTCGGTCGTCTTGAGGAAGGGACCGGCGCCGGGCATGAAATGCCCCACGTTGTTGACGAGGATGTCGACCTGCCCGTAACCGTCGAGGGCGGCAGAGGAGAGCGCCGAGACGCTCTCGGGGCGGGTGACGTCCACCGGGCAGGCGAGCGCGACGCCTCCGCGCTTTTCGATTCCGGCGACGACGCTCCGTGCGAGGTCCTCCTGTTTATCGACGACCAGGACCTTTGCGCCGTGGGCGGCGAAGGTTTCGGCAATGGATTGGCCGATCCCGCTTCCGGAACCGGTGACGACGGCGACCTTGCCGTCGAGAGAAGTGGCGTTTCGCTCGAGCATGGATTCCCTCCTGGTTGGATGAGCAGAGCATAACCCGCGAGGATCGCGGGGGGACGGCCGGAATCTTCCGGGTCGCCCTTTCATTGCCTGCTATAGATGGTGGGCCTCGGCGGATGGGTTCACCGGTTGGCCTGGCCCCTCGTCGATGGAAGGAGATCCCATGGAAATCGGTGCCGTCTTCCCGACCTGTGACATTGGAAACGACCCGGCCGCAATTCGTGATTGGGCTCAGACCGCTGAGGGGCTTGGTTACGAGTACATCGTGACTTTCGATCACGTGCTCGGGGCCGAACACGCGAACCGGGAGGTGAAACTCACGGGACCCTATACCGAAGATGACGCCTTTCACGAGCCAATGACCTTGCTCGCCTACCTGGCGGGAGTGACCGAGAAGATCGGCTTGGCGACCGGTGTCGTGATCCTGCCGCAGCGTCAGACGGCTCTCGTCGCCAAACAGGCGATCGAGATCGATCTGCTCTCCAGCGGTCGATTGCGGCTCGGGATCGGGACCGGTTGGAACTACGTCGAGTACGACTCGCTCGGGATGTCCTTTGAGAAGCGAGGGAAGGTCTTCGACGAGCAGATCGATCTCATGCGTCGCCTGTGGGAAGAGTCCCTGGTCGACTTCTCGGGCTCGTTTCATCGCGTCGATCGCGCTTCCCTGTTGCCGCGACCCACGAGGAAGATTCCGCTCTGGTTCGGAGCGTTCTCTTCAGTCGCGGTGCGACGGGCGGTACGCGAGGGGGACGGGGTCCTTTTCGGCGCGCCACCGACCGCGATGCGGCGGCTTCATGAAAAGACGCTGGCCGAACTCGAGGTGGCGGGCCGCGATCGCGAGAGCTTTGGCGCCGAGGCGATGGTCGATTTCAGTCTCGGTGCGGACAGGTGGGTAAAGGAGCTCGAGGTCTGGCGCGCGGCGGGGGGAACCCATCTCAGTCTGCGGGCCATGGATACGGCGGCTGAATTCTCGGGAGCCTCGCATGTCGGATATTCGGGCCCTGCTGCCTATATCGATGCGCTCAAGACGTTTCGAGACGCCGTCGACTGGTCCTGAAATGCACGCGAAGACTCGGCAGCGGCCCCCGTTCGTTGATGTAATCTGATTGGGTTCCGAGTGTCGCCGGCGTGGTGGCGGTCACTCGGGCAGGAGGTTGCATGGCGGTCGTGGATGGGGGTGAGCTGCTCGTTCGAGCCTTGTTGCACGCCGGAGTCGAAGAACTCTTCGTTCTCTCCGGGGGGCACCTCGATCCTATTTTCTTTGCCGCCGCGGATCACGGGATTCGGATCACGGATACACGGCACGAAGCGGCCGCGACCCATATGGCGGACGGCTACGCCCGCGCGACGGGCAAGCTGGGCGTGGCGGTGATCACGGCCGGCCCGGGCGTGACGAATGGGGTGACGGGCGTCGCGACTGCGTATGCCGACGCCAGCCCGATCCTCGTGATCGGGGGCCGATCACCGCTGCGAGATGAGGACCGACTCGCGTTGCAGGCGATCGATCAGCTGGCGGTGATGAAGCCGATCACGAAATTTGCCCGAACGATCCTGCACACGGATCGGATCCCGGAGTTTGCCTCGATGGCGATTCGGCATGCGGTCAGTGGGCGCCCGGGTCCGGCCTTCCTGGACATTCCCCTCGATATTCTGTTCACGCCGATCGAGGAAGAGGACGTTCCGACCTTTCGGCACGATCTGCCCCGAGGCCTACCGACGCCGAAGCCGGATTCGATCGACGAGGCCCTCGAGGCCCTCGCTCGGGCTGAACGCCCGGCCATCTTCGCCGGCGGAGGCGTTCTCTTCTCGGGCGCCCAGGAGGAACTCCGAAAATTCGCTGAAACGACCCAGATTCCGGTCTTCGCCTCCTCGAAGGCGCGCGGCTGCATTTCGGAGCGAACGTCTCTCGGCTACGGCGGTTTCGGCCTCTCGGCTTCGCGCGGCGTCCACAAGCAGTCGGGCGGAGCGCCCGACGTGGTGATGTTGCTCGGTGCGCGAATCGGCATGTTCACGGGATCGTCGGGGGGAGGGCGCTCGATGATTCCGGCCGATGCAACGATCATCCAGGTCGACATCGTGCCCGAGGAGATCGGCCGCAATCACGATGTGCAGATCGGTCTCGTCGGTGACGTGGCCGGGACGCTCGAGATCATGAACGAGCGTTCGAGGGATCTCGTCTTCCGGGACCACAAAATCTGGATCGACGCCCTCGTTGCGGCGCGGGGCTCCTTCCGCGACGTCCACGAGAGCCTGATGTTTCGGGAAGAGCGCCCGATTCATCAGTCCCGGCTCTGCAGAGAGATCGCAGAATTCCTGACGGACGAGGATATTCTCGTCGCGGATGGCGGCGATACGGCCAATTGGATGGCGGAGCAGGCGATCGTCGGGCACGCCGGCCGTTTCATCAGTCATGGCTATCTGGGCACTCTCGGAATCGGGATGCCCTTTGGACTCGCCGCGAAGGTCGCCCATCCCGAAAGGCGGGTGTTGATCTTGCTAGGCGACGGCGCTGCCGGCTTCAATTTCGCAGAATTCGAGACCGCCGTGCGCCATGGGCTGAACGTCGTCGTGGTGATCAACAACGACCAGGGCTGGGGGATGATCCGCCACGACCAGCTCGAGCGATACGGACGGGTCGTCGGTGCTGAGCTCGGTGTCGTTCACTACGAGAAGGCGGCAGAGGGATTCGGCTGCCATGCCGAGTTCGTCGAGGATGCCTCGGGGATCCGCCCGGCGCTCGAGCGCGCTCTCGCGAGCGGCAAGGCGGCCTGCGTGAACGTGATGACCGACGCGAGCCAGCCCCATGCCCCGCCGAACAAGGGGAAATTCGCTGGGGCGAGACGAGAGGGGAAGCCCGCGGTCGGTGACGAGGTGGCGTTGCCCTATTACGGAAAGCGAAAGCTCAAGAATTGATTCCTCCCTCCGGCATCGCGCACGATGCGGCTAATCCACCGGAGCGGACCCCTGGCGACGTGAAAGTCGCGCAATTGATCGACACAAGAAAGCGAGGATGGCATGGAATTTAGAAATCTCGGAGACACGGGGCTCAAGGTCTCACTCGCCGGGCTTGGCTGCAACAATTTCGGTATGACGATCGACTACGAAGCGAGCGAGAAAGTCGTCGGCGCGGCGCTCGATTCGGGGATCAATTTTTTCGATACAGCCGATTGCTATGGCAATGGCGGCTCCGAGACCTTTCTTGGCAAGGCCCTCGGCGCGGATCGAGACAAGGCGGTGATCGCGACCAAATTCGGGGTGCCGATGGGGACCGGACCGTTGATGGGGGGTGGCTCGCGTCGATACGCGATTCAGGCTTGTGAAGCGAGCCTTACCCGGCTCGGTACCGACTACATCGACGTCTACATTCTCCATCAGCCCGATCCCGAGACACCGATCGGGGAGACCCTCGACGCGCTGAACACGCTGATCGATCAGGGGAAGGTCCGATATGCGGGATGCTCGAATCTCTCGGGCTGGCAGATCGCGGACGCGACGTGGGAGGCGGAGGGCGCCGGCATGCGCGGTTTCGTGACCGCCCAGAACGAATGGAGCCTGCTCCAGCGGGGGATCGAAACGGAAGTCGTGCCGTCCTGTGAACATCATGGTCTCGGCATCATGCCCTACTTCCCACTGGCGTCGGGGGCATTGACGGGCAAATACAAGCGCGGCCAGGAATTCGGCAAGGACAGTCGCTTTGGCGGCGGCGAAGGGCGTGAGATGTTTACGAGCTACTACGGCCATTTCGTGTCGGACGAGAACCTGGCCAAGGTCGAGCGGCTCGAGAAGGTGGCAGCGGAGGCGGGGCTCACGATCGTCGAGCTTGCGCTCTCCTGGTTGGCGAGCCAGCCCGTCGTCTCGTCGGTGATCGCCGGCGCTACGCGGCCCGACCAGGTCGAAGCCAACGCGAAGCTCACCCGCGGCGATCTCGGTGCGGAGGTGTTCGAGGCGGTGGAGAAGGCCTTCGCGGCCGAAGGCTGAGTCGGCGGGTGGGGCCTGGGGTAAGTGATCTCGAGAGTCGATTGCGGGGCGCCTGGCAGGGCCGGGTCTCGGGCTGCATGCTCGGCAAGGCGGTCGAAGCCTTCTCGATGACCTCGGGGCACGAGTTGCTCTCGGATTATCTCGGGGGCGTGGATGCGTTGCCACTTCGCGACTACATCCCGCTCGCCGAGGATCCACCGCCCCTGGTCTTCGCGCCCTGCTGTCGGGGCCGGATCGAGGCCAGCTCACCGGATGACGACATCAACTATTCGGTGCTCGCCCTGCAAATGCTCGAGCGGCACGGCGCTCATCTGTCGACAGAGGATGTCGCGCGGGCGTGGTTGAATACCCTTCCGGCCGGGATGACCTTTACCGCGGAGCGCGCCGCCTACCGGCAGCTGTTGGTGCACGGCCATGAGTTCTTCGCGATGGGGAGCGCGCCGGGTTTCGATCTGGCCCTTTGCTCGGACAACGAATACAACGAATGGATCGGGGCGCAGATCCGCGCCGATGTCTACGGATGGGTCACGCCGGGGAATCCGGAGCTGGCGGTCCGCCTGGCTCGGGCGGATGCCGAATTATCCCACCGCGGGGACGGCGTTCATGGGGCGGTGATCGTGGCCGGTTGGGGCGCTGCGATTCCCACCTCCGGATCCCTCGACGCGGCACTCGACCGGGCGACGCATTTCATTCCCAGCGACTCGGGGGCCGCTCGAGCGGTCGAACTCGGCCGCAGGCTCGCGCGCGAGGGCGAGGGGGTCGACGAAATCCACGCGACCTATGCCGACCTCTCACCGGTACACACGATCAACAATCTGGCTTTGGTCGTGTGGGCTCTTCTTTCGCACGCGGACGATTTCGGGGCCGCAATCGGGGACGTCGTGGCCGCTGGGTGGGACACGGACTGCAATGGCGCAACCGTTGGCGCCCTCTGGGCGCTACAGGGCAAGCCCGTTCCGGAACACTGGTCGGCGCCGTGGCAGGAGCGAGTCGGCGTCTCGCTCGCGGGTCACGCCGAACTCACGCTCGGAGATCTGGTTGCGCGGACGGTCGCGGTCGCGGAGACACTGGCGATCTGATCAGTCGTTGGAGTCGATCGGATCGGGCGTGAGCAAACGCTTGACGAGGTCTTCCGCCTCATCCTTCAGTTGCTCGATCGCTGACGCCGTCCTGTGCAGGCCGGGCCGCGTCTCGACCGGCGCGTTCTTGTCCGAATCCCCTTGCGGGTCGTCGTAATCCGTCCAGACGACCGCCGCCGCCGATCCGATATAGAGAAATTGCAGGTAGGCTTCGATCCGAATCGGGCGGATCACACCCTGTTCGCCGGCAATCTCGAAAGCTTCGCGCATTCGATCGCGGGTCTCGACGTTCGAGATCGCGAGCCCACGCCAGCCGCTGGTTCCACGACCCGCCATGTCCCAGAGGATGATCCGCGCGTGAGCGGGATTGTCGGCGAGAAATTCCACGTAGCTTCGGGCGTTCCTCCGGAGCGAGGTGAGGACGTCCTCGCCGGATTGCCGACGCATCCGGTCGGCGAGCATACGGCCCCCCTTCTCGGCGATCTGGGCGACGAGATCCTCGCGGTCCTTGAAGTGGTTGTAGATGGCCGGCGGCGTGATTCCCAGAATCTCCGTCACGTTCTGGAGCTGGAATCCGTCCGGTCCATGGCGCGCGATCAGGGTCTCGGCGACCTCGATGATCTTGTCTCGGGTCATTTGGCCACGGCGAGATTTCTTGGTCGCGTTGCTCGAATCCGCCTCCGTCGTGCTCATCGTGGCCTTCCTGGTCGACGACTACTGACCCGGATCGAATTCTCGTCGGTGGCGAGTGAGTCGACTTCCTGGATATATCAGAACCGGACAGCGCGGGCACTTGTGCCACGGGGCGCTCGCTCCCGGAGGGGCCCGATTTCGTACGCGGCATGGGGTTCGAGACCCGAGTTTCCGGTCCGGTCGGCCCTCGCCCGGGCCGAGTCCAGCGGACTCGATCGTCACTCTGACTCGCCGGGGGCGCGGGCGAGGCTTGGTTCGGCCGTTTAGACTAGGCGATGCGCCGTACCCATGGATCGGAGATGGGCGCCTTGGCTCCTCAGGCCCGTTTCCGGGGACGCCTCGGGTTCACGCTACGCGGCAAGACAAGATTCAGCGGGCCGCTGCGACTGATGAGATCTCGAAATAGCCCCGGCCGGGGCAAGGACACGATGGCCTTCGAAACGATCCTCTACGAAGAAGACGGCCCGATCGGGCGCATCACCCTCAACCGCCCCGATGACGGCAACATGTTCACCCACGAGATGTGCCACGAATTACGTGACTGCATCAACGAGATCCGTCGAGAAACGCGAACGCGGGTCGTCGTGCTGACGGGATCTGGAGACCGGTTCTTCTGCATCGGCGGTCGCAAGACGGGAATGCCCGACACCCACCTCTACGCGGGCGTGCTCCCGACCCTCGAGATCTACGAGTCGATCGATCGGCTCCAGAAGCCGGTGATCGCGAGCGTGAACGGATATGCGGTCGGAGGGGGCAACGTCCTTCAGTGCGTATGTGATGTGACGATCGCCAAGCAGAGCGCGGTTTTCAGGCAGGTCGGGCCGATGATGGGCTCCTTCGATGCCGGCTATGGGACCTGGTACCTCGAGGATCTCATCGGCAAGAAGAAGGCCAAGGAGATGTGGTTCTGCAATTCGAGGGTCTCGGCGGAGGAAGCGCTCTCGATCGGTTTGATCAATCGGGTCGTTCCGGACGAGGAACTCGCCACTGCGACAACCGAGTTCGCGCTCGAAATCGCCGACCGCGGCAGTTATGCGCTGGCGTCGATCAAGGCGGCTTTCAACGCTCGCCATGGCGGCGTCGGGGGTCTCTCGCGCATGGCGCACGATCTCCTGCTCCGCCCCTATCTCGACAGCGACGAGAGCCAGGAGCTGTCTGCGTCCTTCGGCGAGAAGCGACCGCCAGACGCCGACCGCTTCGGACATTGAGCGGAAGGTGAGGCCATGACCGTCCGCCGATCGCGGCGGGACCACGCGGCGATCCGGGAAATCGACCGGGCTGCTCGCGGAGGGAGTGAGGATCGAAGCCGACCTCTCGCTGCCCGCCTACCGATCGGGCGATGCGGAGAAGGGACTGGTGGCTCTCGAGGAGAATCGCGAGCCCGAATGCAAGGACGACTAGCGAGACGATGAAGATCTTCGAGCAGATCGATCGCAGCCGCCGCTGGAGCGACGAGGAGCGCGCCTTCCTCGAACAGGTCCAGCGTGTCGCGGACGATGTCATCGCCCCGAATGCGGCTCGCCTCGATGAGTCTGGCGAATTTCCGTGGGAGAATATCAAGGCCCTGGGCGAACTCGAACTGAACGCGATCTTCGTGCCCGAGGCCTACGGCGGAGCACCCTCATCGTACGCACTCTATCTAGAGGTCGTGAAGACGATCTCCGAGGCCTGTGCTTCGACCGGGATCACCTTTGCGACCAACTTTCATGGCATGAAGCCGCTGATCGACTTCGGCAATGAAGAGCAGAAGGCACGCCTGTTGCCCTGTATCGCCGAAGGGGGACTGGCCTCGCTCGCGATCACCGAAGCGACGGCGGGCTCGGACGCGACGGGCATGAAGACGCGTTTCGTTCCGGACGGCGATGAGATCGTGATCGAGGGTTCGAAGACGTTCATTTCGAGCGGCGACGTCGCCGACCGGATCCTGCTCTTCGGGAAATGGAACGAGATCGAGGACGCCCGGGCATCGATCTCGGTCGCGGTGGTCGAGAAGGGGACACCGGGTCTCAGCGTCGTCTCGAAGGAACGCAAGATGGGCCATCGGGCTTCGTCGACGGTCGGGCTGGCATTCGAGGGTGCTCGTATTCCGCGGGCAAACCTGATTGGCGAACCGGGAGAGGGGCTGAAGATTCTGCTCGCCTCGCTCAATACGTCGCGACCGAGCATCGCGGCTCATGCAATCGGGATCGCGCGGGCGGCATTCAAGGACGCGATCGCCTACGCGAACGAACGCGAGCAGTCCCGCCAGCGGGTGATCGACTTCCAGGGCAATCAATTCACGATCGCGGACCTCGCAGCGGAGCTCGCGATGGTCGAGCGATGGCTCGACTACGTCGCGGAACTGGTGGACGGTGGGGTCGAAGATTTTTCGATGGAGGCGTCGATTGCGAAACTTCGTGCTTCGGATCTGGCGATGAAGATGACCACCGAGGCCGTCCAGATCTTCGGCGGCTATGGATACATGGCGGACTATCGCGTCGAGAGGCTCATGCGCGACGCCAAGGTCACCCAGATCTGGGAGGGGACGAACCAGGTCCATCGCCAGTTGATCGGACGCAGCTTTCGCCACAAGAAATAGACTCGTTGGACTCTGGTCGTAGCCTCCGAGGAGCGCGCAAAGGGAACTCGCTGTGGAGCGGGAAGAGGTCTCGAAAACGATGACGATTCGGAAGGTCGGTGTCTGTGGCGCCGGGGGAACGATGGGGGCAGGAATCGCGATCGCTACGGCCCGCGGCGGTTTCGACACCGTTTCCTTCGACGTGTCCCAGGCGGCGCTAGACCAGGCTGAAGTCGAGACCGTCGGGTTCTTCGGTAGATCCGTCGAACGGGGGAAGCTCGAGGCGAGTGAGCGGACCGAGATTCTCCGACGCATGTCGAAAACGACGAAGCTCGACGAACTCGCGGATTGCGATCTCGTGATCGAGGCGGTCTTCGAGGACCTGTCAGTCAAACAGGAACTGGTTGCGAAGCTCGATCGGGTCTGTTCCGAGAAGACGATCTTCGCCTCGAATACTTCGACCCTCTCGATTAGCGAGATCGCCTCTGCCGTCGATCGACAGGATCGCGTCGTTGGGATGCATTTCTGTCTGCCTGCGCAATTGATGAAGCTGGTCGAAATATCCGCCGGCATGAATACGTCGAGGACAACCTTCGAGACGGTCTGGCACTTCGCCGAGGCGATGAACCAGAAGCCGGTGGAGACTCAGGACAAGCCGGGGTTCATCCTGAATGCCTTCGTCGTACCCTTCAACAACGATGCGATTCGGGCGGTCGAGGCTGGCGTCGCGGCGCCCGAGGAGATCGATCGCGCTCTCAAGGTCGGTCTCGGCTACCGCATGGGCCCGCTCGAGTTGCTCGACATGATCGGTCTAGACACCCAGGTTCGGCTTTGTGAAGCCTTTTATCCGATCACTCTCGATCCCCGTGCGGCAGCGCCGCCGCTGCTCAGGCGGATGGTGGCGGCAGGTCACCTCGGCCGAAAAAGTGGACGGGGCTTCTATACGTACGAGGGTGCAAAGATGTTCGGGAGCGAGTGACGAGAATGACCTATGCGATCGTTCAGAACGCGGAGAGCCGATCCTTTCCAGCCGGAGACGCTTTTATCGAGGCCGCTTCGGACACGGGTAGTCCGAGCGACGTGATCCTCTATCTCGGTGGCGCCGACTATCGCCCGGAGGAAGGTCGCGATGCGATTCTCGTCGAACTCGGGATCGAGTGCCTCGGGGTGCATACGGGTGAGGACGTGGGGCGAGAGGGAAGCAACGTGCTCGGTTTCGCACGCTATCGGAACGGGGACGATCCGCCCTCGAACCTGATCGAACTCGTGCGTCAGCCGGGCACCCGAGCGTCCGCGATCGAAGTGGCTCGGGGCGTCTTCGAGTCTGCGGGACTCGAGGTGGCCGTCTGTGCCGACCAGGCGGGGCGGATCATCGACCGTCTCGTTCGACCCAAATACAATGATGCCCTGCGTTTTCTCGACGAGGGGCTCGCGACCGCGGAGGATATGGACCTCACGTGCCGACTCGGATTGAGCTATCCCGATGGGCCGATCGAACGCGTCGAGCGCGGCGGCCTCGCGAATCACTATGACGTGACGAAGGCGCTCTTCGAAGTCCATAGCGGACCGGGCTTTGCACCCGCACGTCGAGCGATGGTCGCCGCGGCGCGTCGGGACAGACGGTCGCCCTGAACTAGCCGACGTTCGCTGGATGCCAGGCCTGGATACAGCGCGGGGCGCAACCGCTCTCGGTCATGCTGGCACCGAGAGCATCTCGCAATTCCGGATAGCTCCCGAAGATCACGTCGAGCGTGTGAATCCGGCGGGAGTAGAGATGGTGATCGTGCTCGTCGGTGAATCCGATCGCACCAAAACACTGGAGCGCGCGTTGGGCGATATTTCGTCCGTCGCGCCCTGCCTGAGCCTTGGCGATTCGGGCCAGATCGATGCCGTCTCCAGCACTCCACTCTTCGAGCGCGGCGCGGCACACCGCTTCGTGGGAGGAAATCTCGATCTGACATTCTGAGATGAGATGTTGGATCGCCTGGAATCGGGCGATTGGCTGACCGAACTGCTCGCGTTCGTTGCTGTGCTCGATCGCCTTTGCGAGGAGCGAGCGGGAGGCCCCGAGGATTTCATGGGCTGCCGCGATCCGAGCGAGGGCAAGGGCGCGTTCCTGTCCGGTGGCGTCGACCTCGACCGAAATCGACTGGGCGGGATCGACCCGGACACGCTGGACGAGTCTTGCGTCGAGCGCGTCCGAGGGTTCAGCACGGAGACCGAGTGCCGGATGGGCGACGATTCGGTCACCGCGCTCCTCGACGATCCATTGTGTCTGTGCGTCCATTCCGACCACGAGCAACAATTCTCCGTGATGGCCGATCGCCCAGGCAAGCGTCTCCGGCTCCGTCGACAGCGCCGCGGAGACCGCGGCACCGCGAACGCCGGCCAGTGCGGGACTCGTCGCATGGGTCGCGCCCTGAGTCTCGAACCAGGCTGAGAATGCGGCACGGCCGAATTCGTCTCGAGGCTCTGCAGCAAAGGACCACCAGTCGAGCCCGATGAGCGCCTCGCGTCCGGTCCTCGACTGTTCGATCGCCTCTTCGACACTGGCGCGCACCGCGTCGACCTCGTCGCTCGCGGGCGAGGCGCCGCCCCCGCCGATGCCGCGAGTGATCATCAATTTGCCAATCACGTTCAATTGAATCTGGCGCGAGCCGCCGTATACACTTGCCGCACGAGAATAGAGGTAGTGCTCCTGCCAGAAATCGACCTCCTCCGCCGTCCCCAGATCGAGGCCGGGAGACAGGATCTCGCGTGCGGCTTCGTAGAAATACTGCTCCGCGTCGATCGCCAGGACTTTCGATACAGAGGATTCCGGTCCAGGCTCATCTCCTCGTGCGAGGATCTCCATGACTTCTCTCGCGCGACAACGCAGAGCGATCAGCTTGATCAACGCTTCGCCGAGGCGCGCACGATGGTCGTACGCGTCAGGTCGACGCGCGAGGATCTCGATCCGGGCCAACATCTCGCTCTGGCGCAGCCAGGTATAGCTACCGCGTTCTCCGGCCAGAATATGCATCGCGATCGCCCAACCCTGGCCTTCTTCACCGACCCGGGCTTCGTCGGGTACGAAGGTCGCATCGAGGAAGACCTCGCCGAGTTCCATACTCCCGTTGCTCTGTTTGATCCCACCGACGCTGACGCCGGGGGCGTCGATGTCGATGATGAAGGCAGAAAGACCTCGATGGCGCTCCTCGGTCGTTCCGGTTCTTGCGAGGACGACGCAATGGGTGGCCCACTTGGCCCAACTCGTCCAGATCTTGTGGCCATCGAGCTGATAGCCGCCATCGACCTTGCGGGCTCGGGTGCGGAGCGCCGCGAGGTCCGAGCCGGCGGTCGGCTCCGAAAATCCCTGACACCAGAGCACGTCGCCGCGCAGGGTCGGTAGGAAGATCCTCTCGAGGGTGGCGGGATGTGCGTAGCGAACCAGCGCGGGGGGCAGAATGTCGAGGTGTTCGAATACATGGCGGGGCGGATACCCATTGCGTTCGAGAACTTCGACCAGGGTCGCGCGGTGAAGCACCGTTCCCCCCAGACCTCCGTGCTCCTCGGGCCATCCGTAGCGGGCCCATCCGGCATCGAAGAGCTCACGCTGGAGCGCGAGCAGGAGCTCGAGTTTGTCATCGAACTCGGGCGGCTCGATCTTGTAGTGTGCGTGCGAGGGGGCTCGTTCGTCGAGCCATCCCTGGAACGCCTGGTCGAGCTCGGCGAGCGTGAACTCACTCGCCTTCCGCGAAGGAAAGGGCGGGTCTGCGGCGTCGGATTGCTGGGGGTTCGGTCTCGGGGTGTCCGAGGTCATCGGGGGCTCGCATCTGGGCGGCGGAGCGCCGGGGATCGGGATCGTAGGAGGTCAATTTCGGGGCTCGTCGACCGTAGAACAACCCGCGCCGCGTCGCCGGCATTCGCAGTTGCGGGTCCGTCGCCCGAAGCAGTAGCGTCGAATTTCTTGCCAACGAGCCCGTCTCGAACCCGAAGGGTCCCCTCGCCCCATGTCCGATCGATCGCCCAAACGACCGTCAACTCCGAGAGAACCCATCGAGCCGGGCGACCGGCCCCAGATCGTGATCACAGGTGCCAGCCGCGGAATCGGCGCGGCGGTCGCAGAGGAACTCGCGCGGCGAGATTTCGAGGTCGTGGGACTCTCGCGCACGGGCGATGTGCCGACCGGCCGTGGAATCGCCGTCGATATTACCGACGAAGCGGCATTGGCCTCCGCGATCGCCGACATTGCGAGCGTCGGACCCATCATCGGCCTGGTGAACAATGCCGGTCTCCATACGACAGGTCCGACCGCGGAACTCACCGTTCCGGCATATGAGGCCGTGATGCGAGTGAACGCGACTGCGGTCATGGTCGCGTCGAGGGAGATCTATCCGCATCTCAAGGCGAATGGTCGCGGCATCATCATCAATTTGGGCTCGTTCTTCGACAAGATCGGTGCAGCCCAGCAGCTGGCTTATTGTGCGTCCAAGGCGGCGATCGGCGCGATGACACGGGTGCTCGCTGTCGAGTGGGCGCGGGATAACATCTCGGTTCTCAACGTGGCGCCCGGGTATATCAAGACCGACCTCACACCCATGTGGAGTGACGAGGAGGCGCTTTCGTGGTTGAAAAAACGCGTGCCGATGCGGCGCGGCGGCGAGCCGGCGGAAGTCGCGCGTCTGATCGGCGCGCTATTCAGCGAAGACATACCCTTCTTGACCGGCGAGACGATCTACCTCGACGGGGGACACGCGTTGAACCATTGAGCCGGGTCTCGAGAATTCGGCGGCCGGAACCCGGCTGCGACCCAGCAGGTGCCCTCCGCGACGAGGAGACAAAGACGCAGAGAAAGTCTGCGGCGGTCGAGAGGGTCGTTCTGGCCGAAAGGGGTGGCCGGCGGGTCAAGATCACCGAGAACGGAGGGCCAGTGTTGCTGGAGGCGTTCTCGGACCTGAACAATCCAGTCAATTCACGTCTTTTTCGCCGGTGGGCGGAGTGGGGGATCGAAGCATGGGCATGCACGAAGGACGAGTCGCTTTGGTGACCGGCGCGGCGAGTGGAATCGGCCGCGCGACTGCGGAGATCTTCGCCCGGGAGGGCGCAAAGGTTGCGGTGGTCGACCTGAATGAGGCGGGAGCCAAGGAGACCGTTGCGTCCATCGAAGGCGCCGGTGGGGAGGCAATCGCCATCCGCACGGATGTCTCCGACGAAGCGGCCGTCGAGCAGATGGTCGCGACGACGATTGCGCGCTTCGGTCGGCTGGATGCGGCGATGAACAATGCCGGGATCACGAGCGGGCATTTCAAGTTTCACGAGATGCCTCGCGACGAGTGGGAACGCATGATCGCCGTGAATCTGACGTCGGTCTTTCTCTGCATGAAGCACGAGATCGCGCAGATGTTGACCCAGCCAGTCCTCGGGTCGGGCCGCGGCGCGATCTGCAACACCTCGTCGGGTGCAGGCGTGGTTCCGGCACCGGGCCAACCGCATTACACCGCGGCCAAACACGGCGTGCTCGGGATCATGAAGAACGTGGCTGCCGAGTACGCCGGAGATTTCATCCGCTGCAACTCGGTCCTCCCCGGGATCACCGAGACGGCGATGCTCGAAGAATCGCTGTCACGAAACGGACCAGACTATCGGGCCGTGTTGGAGAGCACGGTTCCGGGCGGTGTGATCGGCAAGCCCGAGGAGGTGGGCGAAACCGCGGTGTGGCTCTGTTCTGATCGCGCGAGTCGCGTGAACGGGCAGGGCGTCATCGTCGACGGAGGTGGTGTCCTCCGCTAGGCGCCACTCCGCCCTCGAACCCGTCGCTGGACCGATCGGACTCGCTTTGCGATGTCCCCTGCGAGGTGGGAACATGGGTGGGTAAACCGATGAGGAGGATCAGAGCGTGGGCGAAATCCGCTGGGGCGATGGAGCTGACCAATCGGAACGACTCGGAACGAGCCGGGGCGATCCGACGATCTATACGGATCCCGCTCGCTTGGCTCTCGAGCGTGACAGGCTGTTTCGGCGCACCTGGCACGTCGCGGGTCGGATTGAACAGATCCCCGAGGCCTTCGATTTCATCGTCTGGGAGCGCGTTGGGCAATCGGTGTTGATCGTTCGCCAGCCCGACGCAAGCGTCGAGGCCTTCCACAATGTCTGTCGACACCGGGGGGCCCGACTCGCGACCGAGAGTGGCCATTGTGAGTCCGGTGCCTTCGAATGTCCCTTCCACGGATTCGTATATGACTCGACCGGAAACGTCGTGGGCGTGCCGGAGCGCGCGAGCTTCGATCCGGCCCATCTCGAAGGCCTGCGGGCCGCCCCCGTCCGGGTCGAAATCTACGGCGGCTGGATCTGGATCCATATGGACCCCGAAATCGCGGAGCCGCTTTCCGAGTTTCTGGGCCCGCTGGCCGACGAACTCGACTGGTACGGCATGGAGGACTGGAAATACTACAGTGAGTCGACCTACCGGGTCGATGCGAACTGGAAGGTCGTGCTCGAGGGATTTCTCGAGGCATGGCACACACCGACGGTCCACACGGGGACCGTGCGAGGTGGCTTCGAGCCCCTGCGTGGAACCTTTGCGAGCCTCGCCGCCCATTCGATGATGGTGGTTCCGATCACCGCACTCGATATCGACTCGGTACCCGAACCCGTCGTCCACCAGGCGTGGGCGGATTGCCAATACCTCCTCTTTCCGACGGCCTTCATCAACATGTTTCCGGATCAGGGGAACCTGATCACCGTCCATCCGATCAACGCTGAGCAGACCCTATGTCAGGGGTATGTGGTCGGTCGTAGCAAGGCGCCGGCGGGCATGGACTATGAAAAGTGGGACGCGAGCGTCGCACGAAGCCAGGGCCTGATGGATCGGATCATGGCGGAAGATCTCGCGATTTCGAACGAGATCGGAGCGACCCGGGATTCATTCGCGAACGAGGGAAACCTGTACAACACCCATGAATGCCGAATCACTCATTTCCACCAGCAGCTGGACAAGTATCTGGTTGACTAACATAATCACCGGACTCTGAAGACATCCTCTGGATCAGGGCCCTAGGAGGCTTCGGCGGACTCTTCGCTCGGGCCGGCGCGGAACAGGTCTCGCACCTCTTCGGACTCGAGTAGTTCGTCGAAGCCCTGCTCGAGAGCGACTCCCAGCGCTTCTCCGAAATCTTCCGCCGCGCGGACGCGTCGCTGGGTATAGGTCGGCGGCGACGTCGTGACGTCGCCTCTCGTGGTGGTCGACCAGATGCGGCCCGCATCGCTTCCGGCGAGTTCGAACTCCATCGTGATCGTCGTGTTCTGCTCGGTCGACCAAAGCGAGTCCCAATCGCGATTCGCGGCGAGGATGGTCGCGCTCAGCCAGGGGTGATCGGTCGCCGATCCGCAGGTGCGGTCGAAGGAGACGATCACCTCCCGGAAGGCACTCTTGGCGAGGATCTCGAGGTTCAGCGCTGCCCGGCTCCCGAGATCAATCTTGAAGGGGTGGCTCGCTACGTTCCATTGACGCATCCGTAATTTCGGCGTGAGACACAACTCGATCGTCCCGTCGATGGGTGCCGACTCGTGGGAGAAGCTCATCGGTGGGAGCTCGACGGTCGAGATCGTGCGCGCAAGACCGCCGAGGCAGCCGGGCGCCGACAGAAGGGCTGTGAGCACGACGAGAGCGATCGGAGTCAGTCGAACGGAGAGGGGGTTCATCGGAGGTCTCCCTGAGGCTCGTGCACGATTCATGCGCTCCTTCCATCTGGCGATCCCCTCTAGGACGGCTCTCCGATCCGATCGATGCAGTCCATCACGCTGTCGAAGCGTGCCTGGAAGCTCTCCCGCATATCATCATGGGTGAAGATATAGGGAAGGTTGCGGCGGATTCCGGAGAGCACGATCGGGCCGATGTCGTCGGGCTTCATCCCGCCTCGAATGAACGGCGAGAGCGCCTCGGACACTCCACCGGTCTTTTCGTGATCGCTCCGAAGGCGGTCGGATGCGGGAAGGTTGGTGTCGATGGGGCCGGGACACAGGGTCGAGACCCCGATGCCGTCCGCCTCGAGGTCCATGCGCATCGCCTCGCTGTAGGCCACGACGCCGTATTTACTGGCCGCGTAGGCCACTCCGCCTCCATGAGACATGAAACCACCGATCGAGGCGGTGTTGACGACATAGCCTCCTCGTCCCTCCTCACGAAGGTTCTGTTCGCGTAGGAAGGCCGCGATCTTCTGGCCAATTCGGAAGACGCCGTCGAGATTCACATCGAGCACGAACCGCCAGTCGTCCTCGGTGCAGTCCCTCATCTCGCCGCCGAGATAGACGCCCGCATTGTTGAAAAGCAGGTCGATCCCGCCAAATTCGCTCTGCGCGGCGTCGAAGAGGGATGCGACGGAATCGTCCTCCCGGACGTCGGTCCGAACGGCGATACTACGCACGCCACGTCCTCGGAGATCTTCCGCAGATTTTTTGGCCGCATCCTCGTCGATGTCAGCGACGACGATATGGGCGCCCGCTGCCGCGAGCGCGCGTGCGATTCCCAGACCGATTCCGCTGGCACCGCCGGTCACGACCGCGATCTTGTCCGTGAAATTGTCCATCGTGTCTCCTCCTCGATGTCGATCGGTCAGCCGCCGAGCGGCCCGTTAGATCGCCACCCAATTGGGAATGAGCAGCTTTTCGCCGGTATTCGGATCGGTGGCTTCTTCGAAGATCGCTCGGACCCGCTGTCCGATTTCCACGTCGCCGGCACCCTTGTTCGTCACGTTCCCGATCGCGTTGCAACCGGGTGCGCCGTCGATCGAAATGACAGCGACGTTGTAGGGTACGCGATCCTTGAGCAGCGGGTGGACCGGAAAATGGACGGCGACCGCGCTCTCGACCGTGCCTTCGCCCGGCATCTCGCGAAACTCGAGATGGGTACTTCGACAGCTCACGCAGACGTCTTCGGGTGGATGCTGCGCCGCATTGCAATCGCTACAGAACTGGACCTGCAGGCGACCCGAGGTAAACCACGGAGTGTTGTCGGGGTCGAGCACCGGCAGTAGGTAGTCGTCACCAAGGTGCCTTGCCATTTCATCATCCTCATGGACGCGGCCGATCGCCCGTCCCTTTCTTGTCGGGGTTCGTCTTTTTGTCTCGTCGCAGGGCGCGTTAGGGCTGTCCGAAGAGGACGGCGCTTCCCGGCGAATAGCCCGGACCGCCGACCGCAAGCGACAATTCCACGTTGTCGACCTGACAGGTCGAGTCGCCTCTGATTTGGCGCACGGCTTCGTTCACCATCTCGAACCCGTGGATATAGGCCTCTCCGATATTGCCGCCACTCGTGTTGAAGGGAATCCTTGCCTTGGGCCCTACGAGTGCATCATTCGAAACGAACTCCTCGACTTCATCGGGTTTGCAGTAGCCGAGTTCGCAGAGCGCCATGATGACCGGTCCCGTGAAGTTCTCGTAGAGTTGCAAAACGTCGACGTCCGTCGGCCGTACGCCGGCACGATTCCAGAGTGTCTCGCCGACCTTCTCGTAGAACATGCCTGGGAACCATTTGCCCTGGAACGAGGGTGTTCCGATGTTCGGGCCGATTCCCTGTGAAGTCGCTACGACAGGAACTGGCTTTCCCTTCAGGTCCCTGGCACGTTCCGGTGTCGTCATGATGATCGCGGCGGCGCCGTCGTTCTCCGGACAGCAGTCGAAGAGGTGGAAGGGTTCTACGATCCACCTCGAGGCGTGGTAGTCCTCGCGAGTGAGCGGGGATCCGTAGCGAACTGCTCTCGGGTTCAGTTGCGCGTTCGCATAACACGCGAGCGAGACGTCGCAGAGGGCCTCCTGGGAAATCCCGTGGTCGTGCATGAAGCGCTTGGTATGGAGCGCGCACTCTTGTGCAGGGGAAATCAATCCGTAGCTATGGCGCCATGCGTACTCACCCGCGGCACCACTCATTCCCGAGAAAGAGGACCCGAGGCGGTAGAACTGTCCCTGGGCGAGCGATCGGAAGGCGACGACGTAGTCCGCATAGCCACCAGAGACGGCCGCATCGGCGAGTTGGACCGCGGCCGATGAGTTGTTGCCGCCACCGGCCCAAGGCGTCACCGACCACTTGAGATCATGCATGCCGAGCGCCGTCGAGAGGCGCAGGGGGTCATTGCGCGTGTCCATGTAGGAGATCAATCCGTCGAGCTGGGAGAGCTCGAGTCCCGCGTCCTCTGCTGCGCGGGTGATGGCCTTGATCGCGAGCTGGAATTCCGTTTCGGGAGATCCCCCGCGCTTGTAGTACTCGGATTCTCCGACTCCGACCACGACCGCCTGTCCATTCATGCTTCTGCCTCCCTGGTCCTTGTTCCGGGTCTCGCTACGGGCCCGGGTCCGCATCGCTCGTGACCACCTCGATCGGATTGCGAATCCGCATGGCGACGTGGACCGCCAACCATACACGGGTCCGCGGCCTCCGGGGAGGCGAATCTCAGAGGGGAGAATCACGTGCCGCCGATCTCGGTCGGGATCCTTTCACCATTCTCTTCCGCCCCGCACCCTGGTAGTGTCGACTCGCCGCCGAACGGGTTCGGTACGGAGAGGACGACGGATGCCCTGGCTCTATTGCAGCACAGACCGGATTGTCCGCAGCGCCGAAGGGACGGAAGGATCGTGAAAGCCTGGGTCGTCCGAGGCGAGGGACTTCCTCACGAGGTGTTCGAGAGGGAGGATTTTCCCGAGCCGACGCACGACGCGATGTCCGGCTATTGCATCGACCTCGAGGGCCTTCGCCCGCTGCGAGACGGCGAGGAGCCCGCTCGAGAATACGCGTTCATGCGGGTCGTCTGCGCGGGGCTGGCCAAGCCGGACGTTACGATGGCGACGGGTCAGTATCCAGTTCCCATGCTGCGACCCTATGTTTCAGGACAGGAAGCCGTCGGCATCGTCGAAGAGGCGACCCCGGGCCTCCAGCATTTCGTAGGCAAGCGCGTCGTCGCCTTCACGCCGCAGCCCTACGGCAGCTTTGCCGAGCGTTGCGTCGTCATGCCGCCCATGATGTATGAGGCGCCGGAGTCGTTCAGCGACGAAGAAGCCGCTGCCTTCCTGATCCCCTCGCATACCGCACATCACGTCGTGATTCGCCGCGGTCAGGTGAAGGAGGGGGAAACGGTACTGGTTCTCGGTGCTGCGGGGGGCGTGCCTTCCTCTGCGGTCCAGATCTGCCTGGCGGAAGGGGCGCGCGTGGTCGCCGTCGCGGGGGGGGCGGAGAAGGTCGAATTCGTCCGCAAGCTCGGCGTCGACATCGTGATCGACCACGGCGCCGAGGATTTCGTAGCGGCCGTGATTCGTGAGGTGGGTCCCAACGCGATCGATGCGATCGTCGACTTCGTCCAGGGCGAGGCCGGCCAGCGCGCTCGATCGCTGCTGCGGGTCGAGGGGAGACACATCATGGCTGGGCATGCCGGAGGGTTGATTCCGGTGCATCCGAACGAGTTCTATCTGCAGAACTGGACACTTATCGGGTGCTGTGTGGGATCTGGCTATTCGAAGGAACAGATGCCGCGGAACGAGGATGAGGCACACGCGTACGTGCTCGACCTGATCGATCGGGGCCTCTATCGCACCCCGGTTTCGAAGGTCGTCGGCTTCGATGAGATTCCGGAAACCTTGCGTGATGTGGCCGAGCGCCGCGTGATGGGGCGAATCGTTGCTCGCATCGACAGCTAGCGCCAACGCGTCGGGTCGGACGACGCCGGATTCTGTCGGGAAGAGGATCGTCGGTCTGTGGCTGGCGATGATCCTGGGCGGGCAGTTCGGTTGCGCGAGCAGCTCTCCGTTCAATCAGACCTTCGTGGAGGTCCGCAGCCCCCATTTTCATGTGATCAGCAGCTTTGGTGACCGGTCGACGCGCGCACTCGTACGGGATCTCGAGGTCTTCCATGCCGCGGTGATCAGCTCCCTCGGGATGAGCCTCGACGTGAAGTCGATGCGCCCGACCCAGGTCATCGCCTTCGACGGTCGGAGTATGTCACGGCCCTTTTCGGAGCGGGGAGCCGCTGCGTCGTTGGTTCCCACGATCGATGGACCCATCTTGATGATTCGCGCCATCGGAGATTTCCGTGAGCGCGTCGATTCGGATCTGCGCCATCGCTACGCACACCGAATTCTGCGCGACCTCTCGGGGCTGAAACTTCCGCTCTGGTACGAGGAGGGGCACGCGCAGCTCGCGGCGACGATCGAACAGTCCGGAGACGTTGCGCTCGTCGGTCGGAGTCATGCCGAGCACCGCCGACTCTTGCTCGATTGGCGGCATCAGGACCTGACGACGGCGATGGTGCGTCGTCACCTTGCAACGGCCTCGGCTTCCGCTCGCACCCGCTTCGAGGCGAGCACCTGGGCGATCGTGCATACGCTGCTCTTCGATTCGACGCAGAAACGCGAAGGGAGGGCGGCCCTCGATGCCGTGCTCTCCGCATCCGTGTTGGGCGAGCCCGGCCGGCTCGAGAAGGCGGTCGAAGCCCTCGGCAGTGGGCCCGTCTTGACCGAGCGGATCTACACGCACCTCGAACGGGATCGACACCGCGTCGACCGATTGCAGCTCGGTGGCCTCAGTCTCGCCAATCTCGAGCTCGAACCCGTCCCGCCCGTAGTGGCCCGCGATCGCATGGGAGAACTCGCGCTCGCCCTCGAGCGACCCGGCCTCGCGCAGCAGTATTTCGAGCACGCGCTTCGCGATCGCCCGGACTACCCCCCGTCTCTTGCCGGTCTCGCGCTGGCGGACGCGGTCGCGGGGCGTCTTGACCGAATCGAAGCACGCGTGTCTCGAGTCGTAGGATCTGCAGATTCGGATGCGGTCGCGGCGAGTCGCCTCGGCCGGGCGCTCAGCCTGACGGCTGCGAAATTGCCTGTGGGACAGAAGAGGACCGAATACCTGCTCTCGGCTCGAAGATTCTTCGAACGGAGTCTTGTACTCCAACCGGGACGGCTCGAGGCGCAGATGGGGCTCGGGCTCTGCTATCTGGTCTCTGGGACCGAACTGATTCGGGCGCGAGATTGGTTCGAGACGGCTCTTCGTCAGAGCCCGGGCTCCCTCGAGCTGGAACTCTGGCTCGCGCGAGTCCAGATGGAGCTCGGGAGACCGAATTCCGCGCTTTCCGGCGCGCAGAATGTGTTGTCGCGGAGTCACTCGACGTTGCTTCGAGACTCTGCCCGCGAGATGATCGAACAGATCGACAGGCTGGGTGCGCCTTAGTTCGCCGGACTCGCCCATGCGATGCCCATCCGACGCACATGGACGCCCCCCGTGGAATCGGACCGATCACGGCGTGTACCAGATCGGAGAAGACCAGGCACGTTCCTGGGCGTAGCGGCGGATCGACTCGTCGTCGCAGGCACGTGGGCGGTCGGGTCCCTCGAGATTCAGACACGCCCGAGTATACGAGCGGCAGCTGGGGTTCTCGATGACGCGGGCGTAGTAGGCCGCGCCCGCCGACGGATCGAAGTTCGGGTCCGTCCAGGTCGCGCAGAGGGAGGCGGCTCCGGCCCCGCGCGGCTCGCAGGTGGCCGGCTCGACGAAGGCGTCCGTGTTTCCTCCCGCGATGTCGACGATGTGCTGGATCGCGTTGCCGTCTGCATCGGAGGTCACCTTGATGATCTGTAGTCGTTGCAACAGGCCCCCGGGATGGCCCGCAAGACCGGGATCGGCCAGGGCGGAGGCGACGAAGGTCGGTCCGCCGCGCTCGCTTGCAGGGGAGCGGTGCCCCGCGAGGTCCGAGCCCATCGGCACCCCGCTCGCGTAGGCGCGCGCCGCGAGATCCGGGGCAGTGCAGAGATCCTCTGGCAGGTCCCAGCCAGCGAAGAGTCGCAGGCGCATTCGAGGGCCGCTCGTCGCGAAGGCCTCTCGACGCCGCAGGGCCCGGAAGATCGACTCGCGGGTATTCTCCTCGGCCCAGACCGCCGCGAGCCCACCCGGATTGTCGGCGCCGAAGCTGTTGGTCCGCTGCGGTCGTTGGACCCCGTCGCGGATCCAGTCCTCGGTGTCTCCGGGGAGGCCCTGGTGCGTATCGGTACTGCCGATGAAACCGACCTTGAACGGGTTCACGCCGAGACGCTCGTCCTCGGTGAGTCCACGTGCGATCGCATAGCGTGCGAAATCCCTGCGAGTGAAACAGCCCCGACCGAGCAGTGCGCCGCCCCCGACACCTTCCCCGCAATCTTCCACCCCAGTCTGTGGGGGAGTCCGGTATTTCTCGAAGCCGCAGAGTTCGTCCGGATCGCCGAGCACGCCGACGAGTCCGTTGCGACATTCGGAGTCGCCCTTGATCTGGAACATCTCCACCAGCGGTTCCATCGAGCTCCGAAGGCGGGCCACGTCGCGTTCTTCTTCGAGGCTCCTGGCGCCGCCGTAGTCGAGTGTGAAGGCGCGGCCATTGCTCAGGTTGGGGTTATGCGGGATCGTGAGCGCGTCACAGCCCGTTTCCGCGCCGACGCAATCCGCCGCTAGGCTTCTCCAGAGGCCGATTTCAGAAGGGACGAGTCGAGACGAAACGGGCAGGGCGGGTACGTGCTCGTTTCGAAAGATCACATTGCGATGAACCTTCGACATCTCGGGATTCGACGAGTACTCGTAGGCCACGAAGGTCGTGAATTCACAAGGCGCATCGAAGCGGGCAGCCGAATCCTGGATCTCTTGCCACGCCGTTGCCATTCCCTCTAGGCATCGCTCCCCTCGAACACCCCCTTTGCCGCACACCGCCTCGCTGTCGAGGCCGCCGAGTAGCGCGACCACGATCGCGACGCCCTCTTCGAGGGTCTCGAAGGGTCTAAAGGGCGCGCGGAACTGCTGGCAGACTTCGCTCTCGTATCCGGCATTCCCGGGCGTGGTGCAGATGGCGGGCCCCGCGATCATCTCGGCGTGATCCGTGACGGCAGCGAAGTCGAGCGGGCGAGGGATGTGCGCCGTCGACTGGACCAGCCCGCCCTGTGTAATCACGCTCATCGGGGCAGGGCCTGCTCCGCTCGCGAAGCGATAGGCATCGTCCGGCCGCGTCCGGGTGGCGAAGACATATGCATCGGAGGAGAGCGAAGTGTGGACATGGAGATCGCCGAAGAGCGCGCGCCGCTCCGGTGTTCGATCCGCGCATGCGACGCGGTCGGCGTTCGCCGGGTCGGCGACTAAAATCGCCAGACCTGCCCCAAACAGGATGAGGGTATTCATCGCGCGATGGCGATGGCGATGGAGACGGAGAGAACGGAGAAGGCGGCTGGGATTCTTCAAGGCTTCGCTCCCTGTCGTTATTCGGGTCGCTCATCCGGGCACCTGATCTCTGAAACAGCGCGGGTTGCAATCCAGTGGGCCTTTGGATCTATGTCGTGCGGCGGGAAGCCGAGTTCAGGCCTCGCCGCGCACGGGATCCACGTCGATCAGGATTCCCGAGAGGTGTGACATTCCCGAGAGGCTCTCGATGTTCGCGAGCCCATCACCCGCCAACAAATTGGAGTTCACACCGGGGTGGGTCGAGGCGTGCGATAGGCCGTCGGCTTTGGCATGGCCCCAACACTGGGGAATCGCGATCGTGCGCGGCATCATCGCATCGGATATCCGCACGGGAATCCTGATCTGCCCGTGTTCCGATCGCACGTTTACGGTTTCGCCGTTCGCGACCCCGATTCTTTCCGCATCCTCGGGATTCAGGTAGGCGAAGTTCGTCTTCTCCGAAACGAGGACTTCGCTGTTCGACGAAGCCGTGTTCATCCGCTTGATCTGTCGCATGCCGATCAGTTTCAGTCGGTCCCGATTCTCGACCTCTTCCCGGTAGAGGCGTTCGACGGACTCCTCGAACGCCACGACGATCGGCGCCGGGGCCACGTCCACTTTCTTGTTTCGGGTGAGAACGCGATTCGTTCCGAGGAAGTTCTCTCCCTCGTTCGGCGGAAGCAAGAGCCCGTGGCGATGCTTTTCGTTCATCTCCTTGATCCCGGGCATATTCGCGCGCTTGAGCATCCCATCGAGGAGCCTTTCGGGGCCTGGGAGGAAGCGCCCGAGCTTCGTGAAACAGAGCCGTGCGTAGATTTTTGCAGCCGCACTCAACACCTTCTTGCCGAAAAGGGTCACACCGAGTTCGTCCGCGAGCCGAACGTAGATCCACCACTCAGGGCGCACGTCCGGCGGCGCTTCGAGAACGGGGTCGGCGTAGATGAGATAGGGCGTGGCACAGGCGCCCGCGAAGCTCTGGAGTGCATAGGGCATCTCCGGCCGCTCCATCCATGTCTGCGCAGGCAGGACATAGTGGGCGAGGCTTCCGACTTCGTTTCGGAAGAGGTCGATGCTCACCAGGAGTTCGAGGCTTTCGAAGGCTTCGTCGAGGCGGCCATTTGGATTGCTGCATGCGAGTAGGGGATTGCTCGCCTCGACGATCATGGCGGTCACACGACCTGGTGCGTTCCGCAATATATCGTCGGCGAGCATGCCGGAGGGCTGAATTCCGGAGACCGTTGGGAGCCCGTCTTCGCGATCGTAGGTGAGTCCCAGCTCGCCCATCGCTTCGCCCATGTCGATCAGACCGCTCCCGAGCAGCGTTCCACCGCGGCGGTCGAGATTGCCGCTGATGGCGTTGATGGCTTCCAGCAGCCAGAAACAGGTCGAGCCGCTGCGACCCTGATTGACCCCTGTTGCCATGTAGAGTGCGGCGCCGCCCGGTCCGGGTTGGCTTCGCGCACTCGCTTTCGAATGTGCCCGCACGAGGTCGCGGAGCGTTTCGGCGGGGACGCCCGTCGCCTCGGCTTGACGCTCGGGGGTCCAGGCCTCGACGGACTTGGCCAGCGTGTCGAAGCCCACCATGGTCCGATCGACGCGATCCCGGTCGACGTGGCCATTGCGGATGGTTTCGTTCAGGAAGGCCGCGAGGAAGAAGACGTCGGTGTCCGGGCGGATGAATAGATGTTCGCCCGCCGAGGCGGTTTCAATTCGGCGCGGGTTCACGAAGATGACTCGTCCACCCCGCTTGGTGATGGCGGCCATCCGTTCTTGAGGTCTGGGAAGGTGATAGAGGGTGTTTCCGGAAACCGCGGGGTTTCCCCCGAATACCATCATGAACGAGGTGTTGTCCACGTCCGGATACATGAGTCGCATCGCGGCACCATACATCTCGCCGTTCACGCGGAACTTGTTCATCGTGTCGCAGGTCCCGGTTCCGTACATGCGTCGTGTTCCGAGCGCCTCGTAGAGTGCGACTCGAAACATGGGCGACATCAGGATCGCGCCACCGGCGGACCCGACGAAATGAGAAAAGGTGCTCGGACCGTGCTCGTCGATCTGGCTCTTGATCTTGGCGGCGATCTCCCGGATCGCACGATCCCAGGAGATCTTCTCCCATTGGGCGCCTACCCGTTTCATAGGGTGGAGCAGACGATCGGGACTGTGCTGTGTGGCGCCCCAGCGCGTTCCCTTCACGCAGGCATACCCCTTGCTGACGACGTGTTTTTCGTCCGGTCGGATCTCGACGACGCGATTGTCTTCGACATCCACTTCGAGTCCGCAGGTCGCTTCGCAGATGCGACAGAATGTGATCTTCGTCTCGATGCTCATGGGCGGACTCCTACCGGGGATGTCGTTGCGGATCGACGGAGCCCAGTCGTTCCTTGGCGAACGCACCGATTCGGTCGATTGCCTGCTGTCCTTCCGGAAGCATCGCGGCGAAGGTGTGCCAGACGTGAATCATCTCGCCCCACTCCTCGAGAGTCGAGTCGACGCCCGCTTTCCTGGCTGCGCGGTCGAACCGGCGAGCGTCATCGAGCAGGACCTCGGCCGTTCCGACGTGAATCAGCAGCGGCGGCAGTCCCGAGAGGTCCGCGAAGAGCGGTGAGGCGAGAGCCGTCTTCGCATCCCGTCCATCGAGGTAGGCAGCAGCACATTGCCCGAGCAGCTGATCCGACACCATCGGATCGGCCGCAGCATGACTCTTCATCGTCGCGCCGGATTGGGTGAGGTCGAGCCAGGGAGAGATCAGCACACCCGCGGCAGGCAACGCGATGCCACGGTCACGGAGCGCGACGAGCGTGGCTGCGGTCAGGCCACCGCCAGCCGAATCGCCAGCGACGATGATGCGGTTCGGGGCGATTCCCTCCGCGTGCACGTACTGCACGGCGTGGACGGCATCCTCGACCGCTCTGGGGAAGGGATTCTCGGGCGCGAGCCCATAGTCGACGGAGAGCGCGCGGATCCCCGCTGCGCGGGAGAGTCCGGCCACGAGATTTCGATGGGAATCGAGACTCCCCATCGTGTAGCCGCCGCCATGGAGATACACGATCGCGGCGTCTCCGCTCACTCCGTCGGCATCCGTCCACTCGGCGGGGGCGCCCCCCGCGTCGACGACTTGAATAGTGGCGCCCTCCGGCGGAGGAGCACCCGCGGTCGCGGCGTTCATCCCCGCTCGCATTTCGAGGACGTCGCCCGTCAACATCGGATTCGCGCGCAGCATGTCGACGACGGTCTGGATCTCAGCACTGGCCATGGTGGGTCTACTCCGTGAACAGGGGATGGGGTATTGCCGTACGACCCGCCTCGGGGCGGGTCGATACAGGGCTCTCCATAGTACAAACTCGAAGGGGTATAGTGCGCGCCTTTTTCATAGACTCGCTTCCCCGGTTCGAGGCCGGATTCTCTCGAGAGGAGCGATCTCAGACGGTCATCGGCAATTTCGTCGGCCGGTTCGGTGTCATCGATTGAGGGGTGGGGCCGAAAACCGGGCTGCGGCCGCGGAGCGTCTCCAGAAGAGGTTGCCGATCGAGGTCGAAAACTTCGAGGCGCCGTGCGAGGGTATCAGGCGGGCGTTCGCGGATGCGAAACGCACCGTTCCGCGCTGCCTGAGCACGCGGATCGCGGCGGACGGGTGAGGTCGCTCGCAGCATCATCAATTTATGAAAGCCACGAGTCGACCAGCGTCAAGGGAAGAGGAGGGGAATCGATGGAAGGCCTGGAACTCCGAGAAGATTGGCTCGCGCTGACGAAGGAGGAAATTCTCGAACCGGAACGCCCGATCGTGGATCCGCATTTTCACTTCTTCGTCGAGAACGAGATCTTCCCGCACTATCAACTCGAGGATCTCCAGAGGGATTCGCGCCGACACAATGTCCTACAGGCCGTGTTCATGGAATGCGAGGAGGGGTATCGGAAAGATGGTCCTGAGCATCTCCTCTCGGTGGGCGAATCGGAATGGGTGCACGATCTTGCGAAGAAGGCGGATCGGGGACCGGCAGGGTCCGTCCGGATCGGTGGAATGATCGGAGACGCGCAACTCTACAACGGTGCGGTGGCCGCGGAGACCTTGGATGCGCATCTCGAGGCGAGTCCAATCTTTCGCGGCGTGCGGGATATGGGCCTCTGGGATGCGAGTCCTGAGGTCGAGAACGCCGAAAAACCGACGGACATGAACTTCTATTCCGAGACCCGATTCCGCGAGGGATTCGCAGAGCTCGCGAAGCGGGGACTATCCTTCGACGCTCATCAATACCATTCGCAGCTGCCCTCGGTTGCAGAACTGGCGCGTGCGTTTCCGGACACGCCGATCATCGTGAACCATCTGGGTTCGCCCCTCGGTGCGGGTCCCTACGCGGGCAGACACGACGAGCTCTTTCCGGAATGGCAGAAGAACGTGAGCGAAGTCGCGAGTTGCGAGAATACGACCATGAAGCTCGGGGGGATCGCGATGCCCTGGTGTGGCTTCGGCTGGCAGAAACGCGAGAAGCCGCCCACCTCGGACGAGTTCGTCACGACCTATTCGCGCTACTACGACCACGCGCTGCAGGTCTTCGGCCCGGCGCGCTGCATGTTCGAGAGCAATTTTCCCGTCGACAAGCTTTCGCTGTCCTATGACGTGCTCTGGAACGCGTTCAAGAAAATCGCGGCGGGATACTCCGAGGACGAAAAAGAAGCGCTTTTTCGTGGGACAGCGACGAGGGTCTATCGGCTGGAAGAGATCTAGAGCCCGTCTAGAAGAACGCCAGCGTGCGAACCTCGATGCTCTCCCGAGGTGTCGCCTCCGGGGGTGTATCGGGAATGACGATGGCGCTGTGGGCGGTGAAGCGCGATCGACCGTCGCGCGCGGAGTCGAAGCACTTGATCAGCAACGCCTCGTCCGGAGCCATCTCCGAATAGTAGAGCCAACGATGCTTCGCGTCGAATAGCAGAGATTGGATCTCACCAACCCGATCTGGATAAACCAGGTCCATCGCCACCAGATCGCCCGGTCCCATCGTTTGAGCATCGAGGACCGCGAGCGGCGATTCCTCGACGGTCGCACGCGTCGGTCGCCAGACGTTGATGACCGCGAAGCGCCGTTCGAGGAGTTTCCCGGCATCCTTCGGGAGCAGGTCGCGGACACGCTGGGGACCGGAATCTTCGGTGTAGTCGTTATGTGCAAAAGTGACCGGCAGCTGTGCTTGATGCAGATTCGCCTCGGCGAGCGCGCGCGAACGCAGGTTGTGGTCGAAAGCGACAACGCGATCGGCGCCGGTTTCTCGTTTGACGAGCGCCTCGATTTCAGGGTAGTAGCGGGTGCGCACCGCATCCGGATCGTAGAAATCGTGCTGCGAGCGGAAGTCGGAGCGAGCCTCCACCAATTCGACCCCCTCGGCGTCGAGCGACGGGCTCTCGTCCAACTGACGCGCGTCGTGGATCGGCATCGTTCGGGGGCCGAGCTGGGGCCCACGGCGCGCGTTCTCGGGAAGCGGCATGTGGATATAGAAGGCGGGTTTTTCGGCGGGTGGCTCGCGGAGGTAGTTGAGGGGCGCATCGAAGACGGCGCTTGCTGCGGGGCTACGGGTCATCTTCGAAGTCTACCGCTCGCAGGAGAAGAGGCGCTAGCTTGCGAAGAAGCCAGCCGAAGGAGGTCGACCCATGACCGCACCGCTCGAGGGAATCAAGGTCGTCGAAATCGCGAGCTTCGTCGCCGTACCCGCTGCGGGGGCGCTGCTTGCAGATATGGGCGCCGAAGTGATCAAGGTCGAAGTGCCTTGGGGCGAGATCTATCGCCACTCGACGCCACGACTCGCGGGTTTCGACAACGATTTTCCTGCAGGGCCGCCCTTTCAGATGGACAACCGGGGCAAGCGGTCCCTCGCATTGGACCTGGCGCTACCGCAGGCGCGGGATGCGCTCGCCCGGGTGATCGAGACGGCGGACATCGTGATCTCGAACGTGCTTCCCGCGCGGCTCGAGAAATACGGACTCGATCCGCAGACGCTACGCGCGAATCGACCCGAGCTGATCGTGGCTCGGCTGTCCGGCTATGGACCGGAGGGCGATCGGGCGAACGATCCTGCCTTCGACTACACCGCCTTCTGGGCTCTTTCGGGCTTGATGGATCATCTCCGCGACCTCGACTCGCCACCGGGTTGGATGCGTCCAGGGGTGGGGGATCATTCGGCGGCGATGGCCATGGTGACCGGCATTCTGGCTGCGCTGCGAACGCGCGACGCGGGTGGCGAGGGCCAGGTCGTCGACGTCGCTCTCCAGCAGATCGGCTACTACATCAACGGCAACGACGCGGCGAACTCCCTCGTGACCGGTGAAACCCCACCTCGACACGACCGCAAGGCACCGCGCAATCCACTCTGGAATCACTATGAATGCCAGGATGGTCGCTGGCTCTTTCTGGTGATGATCGACTCGGATCGCTACTGGTCCGGCTTCGCAAAGGCGGTCGGCCATCCTGAACTCGCCGAGGACGCACGTTTTTCGAACGCGGTCGAACGCTATCGAAATGGGCGCGAGCTGGTCTCGCTCCTCGATGCACTCTTCGCCGAACGACCACTCGAGCAATGGATCGCCCCGATGAATTCGGAGCGCTTGATCTGGGCTCCGGTGCGAACCCTGGCCGAAGCCGTTCAGGACGAGAACGCGATGCAGACCGGCATGTTCGCAACGGTCGAGCATCCCGAGTACGGGACCTTCAGGACCGTGGCACCGCCCTTCAAGATGTCGGGCTATGAGATGACCGGAGATAATCCGGCGCCGGTCCTCGCTGCGGATACCGCGGACGTGCTCGCCGAGGCTGGCGTGGACGATGAGACGATCGCTCTGCTCGTGGCTGCGTCGAGCTGAATCGGTCTCTCGAACGGATCTTGCGACTCCGTATTCACCGGTCGGGCAGGCTGAGACGGACCTCGCCATGGGCACGGGCCCATCGCGAGGGGAGCCAGCCGGGTTCTTCGATGAGCAGGTAGTTGGGGTGCCGCTCGAGTAGTGTCTCAAAGGCGATCCGCGCCTCGAGCCGAGCGAGGGAGGCTCCCAGGCAGAAATGCACGCCGTGACCCAGGCCGAGATGACGCTTGATCGTTCGTGTGACATCGAATCGCTCGGGCTCCGGGAATTCGCGTTCATCGAGGTTGGCGGCGGCCCACACGAGAAGCACGCGTTCGCCCGGTGGAATCGTCTTGCCATGGCGCGAATACGGGAGTCGTGATTGGCGCGGAAGAGACTGAGCGGGGGGCTCGAATCGGAGCATCTCCTCGACCGCGTTCGGGATTCTCGAAGGGTCCTCCGCCAGGAGTTTCTTCTGGTCGGGGTGATTGGCGAGCAGGACGGCCCCGTTTCCGATCAGTGAGGTCGTCGTGTCGTTGCCCGCGACGATCAGCTGATAGCAGAAGCCGAGAATCTCCTCGTCGAGCAATTTCTCGCCTTCGATCTCGGCACCGAGCAGCGCGGACATCAGATCGTCCTGCGGCGTCGTACGACGCTCGTCGAGCAGCCTGCCGAATTCTTCGTAGATCCTTTCCGACGGCTCCCGAATCGTCTCAGCGATGGTGAGGTCGGGATTCGTCGTGAGCATCTTGCGCGTGTGCCCGAGGAAGGTCTCCCGGCGATCGGCGGGTACGCCGATCATCTCGGCGATGATTCGACCGGGAAGGGGGGTCGAGAAGTCTTCGACGAGATCGCATTCCTCGCGACCTTCCAGCTCGTCGAGCAATTCCTTTGCGATCCGCTGGATATGCGGACCCATCTCGCTGATCCGACGAAACGTGAAGGCGCGTGACACGAGGGCGCGAAGTCGATTGTGGCGTGGCGGATCGAGGAAGTTCAGCATCGGGAGCAGAGTGGCGGCTTCCTCGATGTTCTCGGTGGTGAGTGCCTCGATCTCCAACGTGGCTTGCCACACGTCTTCGAATCGGGAGATCGCCCAGAATCCCCGATCGGCATTGTGATAGAGCGGATACTCGTCACGCAACTGGCGATAGACGTCGTGAGATCGGTCCTGGAATTCCGGAACGTAGGGGTCGTAGACGAACGGGTCTGTCGCGCTCATGGGAGATCTCCGGTCTTCATTTCCGTGGGGTCGTGGGCCGCCGGATGCTAGCGACTTCGGGGCAACGGGGGCCGAGAGGAGTCCGATTCCCGCCCCTCGAATTCTCTCCGGAGCCTCGACTCCGTTGGCGAGACCGGATTTCGAGCGCGCGGTCGCCGAACCGGACCCGGGCTCGATTCTCATCCCTTGCTGCAGCCGTCATGCCCCCTCCTCGCAGTTCGCTTGCGCCGCGATGAGCCCCTCCTTTCGTCGAGTGGGAACTCGAGGGTCTCCTGGGAACTCGAGGGTCTCCTGGGAACTCGGAGGGGGGGCGAGCGGACCTTTTGAGTCGCCGCGCCCGGGCATCGAAATAGGCGCAAGCTCGGGGTCGTTACGGATCGATTACGGAAGTCCGGGGTGAGTGACTCGCCGAGTGGCGCCCGGGCAGCCGTGAGGAAGCGATGGACGAGAAGAACCTGGGCCTGTTCGCCGACGAGATGAGGAGGGCGGGAATGCTGTCGCTCGCGACGGATTGCTTCTTGCGGTCGCTTCGATTCGTGAATGGTGGGGGTGCCACGGAGATTCCCGAATCTTCGTTCGATGCAGTCGCGGGACTGGAATCGCTGGAACAGCAGAGCGGCTACGAGGCGGCCGGTCGGAACGCCATGTCGCGGACCGTCGTGATCAAGCTCAACGGGGGCCTCGGGACCAGTATGGGACTTTCCAAGGCGAAGAGCCTTCTCGAGGTTCGTCCGGGGCTGTCCTTTCTCGACCTGATCGCTCGCTCGGTGCTCGCTCAGCGATCTCGATGAGCGAGCGATATTCCCTTGCTGATGATGAACAGCTATCGCACACGCGATGATTCGCTGGCGGCGTTGTCCGCCTACGAAGAGTTCGCTTTGGATCTTTCGCCCGACTTTCTTCAGCACAAGGTTCCTCGAATCGATGCAGAGTCCTGGGAGCCCGTTCGCTGGAGTCAGGATCCCGAACTCGAGTGGTGCCCTCCAGGACATGGAGATCTCTATGTCGCCCTGAAATGCTCGGGAACGCTCGATCGGTTGCTTCACAGGGGAGTCCGCTATGCATTCACCTCGAATGCGGACAATCTAGGCGCCGTGCTGGATGCGCGAATCCTTGGATGGGTGGCGGAGAATCGGATTCCCTTCGCGATGGAGGTGGCGGCTCGAACGAACGCGGATCGCAAGGGAGGCCATCTCGCTGTGCAAAACGGTCGACTGATCCTGCGTGAGGTCGCGCAGTGTCCGATGGACGAACGAGAGGATTTCGAGGATGTATCCAAGCATCGATATTTCAATACGAACAATCTCTGGCTCGACCTCCTGGCGCTGTCCGAGGCGTTCGATCGATACCCGGGTGATCTTTCCCTCCCTGTCATTCGCAACGAGAAGCGCGTGTCGCAGGGCCAGGAAGCGAGCCCTTGCTGCTATCAGCTCGAGACTGCGATGGGCTCCGCAATCGAGTGCTTCCCTGGCGCCCGCGCGATCTCCGTGCCGCGCGATCGATTCTCACCCGTCAAGACGACCAACGATCTATTGGCGGTCGGGTCCGATGCCTTCGAGTTGACGCAGGTTTTTCGGCTCGTCGCCTCCGATCCGGCGCGCTATGCCGACTGCGTGATCGACCTCGACCCGAGATTCTTCGGGCACGTCGAGGATCTCCACGCGCGCTTTCCAGACGGGCCGCCGTCTCTCGTCAGATGCCGCCGGTTCAGCGTCTCCGGTGACCACTGCTTCGGTGCAGGGGTCGCGTCGTCAGGGGCGAGGTCCAGCTTTGGAACGAATCGGCGACTCCGATCCAGATCGAACCGGGCCGGGTGCTCGGAAAGAATTCGTAGAGAACGGATGGACGATGAGGCCACGCTCTTCCGTCTCGCGGGCCAGCTCGAGGCGGCGAGGCCCTGGTTCGATCGTCGTCCGAAATCGGGGTAGAGCCGATCGCTCCGAGACGCATTCGCCCGGGAACGCAGTTGCCATCGCTGGAAATTGCCCGGTACCGCCCCGATGCCCCACGCACTAGTCTTTCGGCTGGGTCACTAGAGCAGTCCGCGATTCAACGACGTGTGCGGGTCGGCCCGGGAGGATGATCATGGCACCCCACGGCGTTATTTCAGCGGACTCACACGTCACCGAGCCCGCGAATCTCTGGCAAGAGCGTCTCGATCGCGACCTGCGAGATCGCGCTCCATATGTAACGAAGAACCCCGGGGACGGACCTGCCTGGCTCTTCGTGGCGGAAGGTGCGACCCCCTTTCCGATCGCCGGGGGATTCGCAGCCGGGCGCTCCGGAAAGGATCTCGCGGAGTTCCAGGACAAGGGGTACGAAAGCGCCCGACCGTCGGGATGGGATCCGGTCGCGCGGATCGACGATCAAGAACTCGATGGGATCGATGCCGAGATTCTCTACCCGACGCTCGGGATGAAGCTCTTCGCGATGGATAATGGCGAGCTCCAGCGCGCCTGTTTTCACGCCTACAACGGCTGGCTCGCCGAGTACTGCCAACATTCCCCGGCACGTCTCTACGGAGTGGGTCTGATCTCGCTCGAAGACATTTCGCTCGCGGTGCGCGATCTCGAGACGATTGCCAAGCAGGGGATGCGCGGTGCGATGATCTGGGGCGCTCCGCCCGAGGACCGTCCCTACGACGACCCGGTCTACGATCCTTTCTGGGCCGCGGCGGCCGAGGCAGACCTTCCGGTTTCGCTCCACATCATCGCCGGTCGGGGGCGGACGAGTAGTGGGGTCGTGGACGCGATCAACGGCCGCATGCATTCCGGCGTGTGGTACATGAGCGTCCTGCACGAAATCCAGGATTCGCTTTCGCGCATCATTTTCGGTGGCGCGCTCCACCGCTTTCCGAACCTGAAGATCGTGTCGGCGGAAAACGACGCGGGTTGGCTTCCGCATTTCATGTACCGCATGGACCACTGCGACTTGAAGTACCGCGCCCTGTGGCCCGAATCCCCTCCGGAACCGCCGAGCTTCTACATCCGTCGCCAACTCTACGCGACCTTCCAGGATGATCCGGTCGGTCCCGCGACGCACGAGATCTTCGGCCGCGAGAACTACATGTGGGCCTCGGACTTCCCACACTCGGATTCGACATTTCCGGATTCGCGGATGTGGATCGAGAAGAACTTTGCGGGCGTTCCCGATGATGTACGACGCCGCATGGTGCGTGAGAACGTCGTCGAACTCTACGGGATGGACGTTCCCTCGCCTACCTCGGAGGGTGCCGCGTGAAGCCCGGCTCGGGCCGGCTTGCGGGCAAGGTTGCCCTCGTCACTGGCGCGGGGTCGGGCATTGGCCGAGCCTCGGCCCGTCTCTTCGCGCAGGAAGGGGCCTCGGTCGTCATCGCCGAGATCTCCTCCGAACTCGGCTCGGCCGCGGCCAAGGAAATTTTGGAGGACGGCGGTCGTGCGAGTTTTGTCCAGACCGACGTGACCGACGAAGGTTCCGTCGAGCGGGCCTTTGCCGAAACGATATCCGCTTTCGGTGACCTCCACGTTCTCTTCAATTGTGCCGGGGGATCGGTCCCGGAAGATGGGCTCGCGACCGAGATCGACCTCGGGGTCCTCGAACACAGCCTCGACCTCGATCTCAAAGGCACTTTCCTCTGCTGTCGCCATGGGATTCCGCGCATCATCGAGTCCGGAGGGGGCTCGGTCGTCAACGCATCCTCCGTCGTGGCGCTCAAGGGCCACCCCCTTCATGCCTATTCCGCTGCCAAGGGCGGGATCCTCTCGCTCACCCGTGCGCTCGCATCCTCCTATGGTGGGCAGGGTGTCCGGGTGAATGCGATCTGTCCGGGCGTCGTGTTGTCCGAGCGGATCCGCAAGCGCATGGAAGGTGGACAGCTCGGTCGCGCCGCAGAGGATGGCTCGCTCGAGCAGGCTCATCCTTTCGCCATCGGGGTTCCCGAGGACATCGCGCAGATCGCTCTCTTCCTCGCATCGGACGAGTCCCGCATGATCCACGGCGCAACGATCCCGGCGGAAGGTGGCATGTCCGCCTACTGATCGACCGCCGCCCCGGACCCGCCTTTCAACCGGTGAAATCGCTCCGCGTAACGTTGCGGAAGGACTCAAACAGGGGAGAAGCGGAAAGATGCAGAAGGCGATCGATTGCTGGATCAACGTCGACATGGGAGACTTCGATCCGCCCGAATATCTGATCCGAGTGAAGGAGGATTACCTCAAGGGCGGGGATGGCTTCTTTCGGAGTTTCGAGCCCGAGGATCTGATCCCCGAGATGGATCGGCTGGGCGTCGAGCGGGCGATCATCGTCTGCAACGCCAACGCGCCCACTGCCCGCGCTCTGCGCTGCGTCGAGAAACATCCGGAACGTTTTTCCCTCGGGCTCGGTGTGGACCCACGTCATCTGATGAAAGGACTCTGGGAACTCGAGGCCCTGGTGCGCAGCCATCCAACGGCGTGTGCGAAGGTCGTTCCCTTCGGTTTCGATATCGCTCCGAGCGACGCACTCTACTACCCACTCTACGCGAAATGCATCGAGCTCGATCTGCCGCTGACGATCAACACGGGCCTGCCGGGGCCGCCGATGCCAGGCGAATGCCAGGATCCGATTCATCTCGATCGAGTCTGCCTGCGATTTCCCGAACTCAAATTGTGCATGGCCCACGGTGCTGACCCCTGGTGGGGGGTTGCGACGCGTTTGATGATCAAATACGCGAATCTACATCTGATGACCTCCGCGTATTCGCCAAAGCATTTCCCGGCGGAACTGATCCACTTCATGAATACCCGGGGCAAGAACAAGATCCTCTTCGCTTCCGATCACCCGGCGCTCGATCTCGAGCGCTGTGTCACCGAAGCGCGAGCCCTCGATCTACGTGACGGGGTGCTCGATAAGTTCCTCTACGGGAACGCCCATCGATTCTTCTTCGGTGAGCGAAAGCCCCGCTACGGGGAGCTGGCACCGCTCTAGGCGGGCGCCATGTTGGATGAAGCACCGCCGATCGTGTCGATCGGCGGTGCTCCCATACCGGCGATCCATGGGGCATACTCTCGTGCAGCCCGAGTTCGACTTGATCTATATCGACGAAAGAAAGTGAGGAGCCCTCCCCATGGCCACCTATGAC
>JAPYTP010000004.1:45636-89291 GCA_029941885.1 Myxococcota bacterium | reverse complement strand
AAGTTGCGGTCGAAGAATCTCGTGGTCGACACCGAAGCCGAGGATGACAGCTAGCTCGAGATCGATCGGCGGTCGCGGACGTCCCCACGTGGGAATGCGCGCCACCGAATGGCGGGGATGTCTAGCCCCCGTCCCCTGCTTCCTCGGCCTCCGGGGGTGTCGCATCTTCGAGGTCTTCGCGGAACCCCTCCGGCAGCACCACCTTCTGGCGCCCACCCTTCTTTCCGCGCTTGACCCGCATCGCCCGCGGAGGAAAGTGCAATTCAGGATCGCCCTCGCGGAGGATCGAATCCAGCTCCGCAATTGAATTGATCCGAATCAGCTTATCCCGCATCTTGGTACTCCCGGGAAACCCCTTCGTGTACCAGGTGGCGTGCTTTCGGAAATCTCGAATCCCGATCCGTTCGCCGATCCAATTGCATAACAAGTTCGCGTGTTCGCGCATCGTCTCGATCACGACTCCGAAATTCGGCGGATTCGCTGGCTCGTGTCCGGCGAAGACAGCGGCGAGATCGCCGAATAGCCATGGGCGCCCGAGGCAGCCTCGGCCGACCACGACCCCGTCACAATCGGTCGCCCGCATCATTCGAAGCGCGTCCCATGCCTCCCATATATCGCCGTTCCCGAATACGGGAATCGACGTGACGGCCTGCTTGAGTTCAGCGATCGCATTCCAGTTCGCGTCGCCGTCGTAGAGCTGGGCCGCGGTGCGCGCATGGAGTGCGACCGCTTTGCATCCCTCGTCCTCGGCGATTCTCCCGGCGTCGAGGAAGGTCATCCAGTCGTCGTCGATCCCCATTCGGAACTTGATGGTGACCGGGATCGATCCGGCGTTCTGGACCGCCGCACGTATGATCGATTTCAGCAGTCTCGGCTTCGCGGGGATCGCGGCGCCCCCGCCGCGTCGAGTGACCTTGCGGACGGGGCAGCCGAAATTCATGTCGATGTGGTCGACGCGGTCTTCGTCGACGAGAAGCCTCGTCGCTTCACCGACATAATAGGGATCGATTCCGTAGAGCTGGAGGCTGCGCGGGTTCTCGTCTGGGTCGAATTCAGCCAGCCGCATCGTCTTCTCGTTGCGCTCGACCAGCGCCCGGGCGGTGATCATCTCGGACACGTAGAGCCCCGCTCCGAATTTTCGACACAGTCGACGGAAGGGCGCGTTGGTGATCCCCGCCATCGGTGCGAGCACGATGGGTGGGTCCGCCAGGATCGGGCCGATCGAAACCGGAGCGAATTCGCCGGGGGCGGCGGGTCGCACATCTCGATTGATGTCGCTCACGTAGATCGGGTCCATGGGCGGGGTTGATACCACGGGTGGCTGTGCTTCGGAATCGCTCGCCCTGTGAGGAGACATCTGGGCGCCTTGGCGTCTCTGGGGGGGGTCCTGGGGCGGCGCGCCGGAGGGTGACGGCGAAGAGAGCGCCCGGATCTCCCGAGGTTCACCGGTTTCGTGATCACCGACCCACATTCGGTTCTCCGCCACTTGCCATCCCGCCACGAAGGGGCTGCACTTCCTCTCATGCTTCGGTCCCCTGTTCGAACAGTCCTGCTCGCGTGCGGGCTGCTGTTGTCCGGGCCGCCACTCCCGGCGGACGCCCAGGTCCCGCTGCTCCCGGACGAAATCGAGCGGAACGATGTGATTGCAATTGAGCGCGACGGTCGGGAGCTCTATGCGTTCGATGCGCTGACCGGGCGACGCTCGAGGATTCGGCTCGAGGTGGCGGAGACGGTGCTCTTCGAGCGAACTCGCGGACGGGTCGGTGTCGTTCTGACGGACCGCCGGGTACTCGGAGTGGCGCCGGGAACTTCCTGGCTCGAGCAGCGCCTGGGGCTCCACGAGGCTCCAGCAGAAAGCGGACTCGTCGAAGATCGCATCGCACTCGTCGTGACCGATCGGCGCGCTCTGGCATTCACTGGTTCCGGTGGATGGGTCCAGGAGGCGTTCGGCCCGAACGAGGCTGCCTCGGCACTTCGCGCGGGCTCGGCCGCCGCAGTCGTCACGACGAATCGGCGAGCTCTCGGCATTGCGCCCACGCTCCGATACTTCGTCAGCGAAGATTTCAGTGTACGTGAGGTACTCGAATCGGTGACGGCCCAGGACACGCTGGTCACCCTACGCACCGATCGGCGGATCCTGGTCTTCTCGGCGCCTCGCGGAAGTTGGGTCGAGCAGAAGCGGCGGATCCACTAGTTACGATGCCTTCGGCTGACCGACCTCGCGATCTGAGGATCGCGCGGCCCCGAGCTCCTCGAGTTCGAGTTCCGTGATGAGTTCGTTCGCCCCGGATCGTGCAGATTCCTCGTCGAGCCGAATTCCCGTCGCGTCCGCCACGCGGTTGATTCCATCGAAGCTCGCGACGATCGAAGCCGCCTGGATCGCCGCGGCCTCACCCATCGCTTCGATGAGGGAATCTCGGGCGGCTCCGACATCTTGCTCACGATCGAGAATCGCTTCAGTGTAACGACGCAGCAATCCACCGTGTGCGATTCCACCGTCTTCGCTGGTGGCTCGACCGGTCGCCATGCGCACGTCCACATCCTGACCTTCTTCGACGCTGCTCGCACGGAGTAGCCCCGCGTGGGAGATCGTTCAGTAGAAACAGTCGTTGTAGGACGAGGTCGACCAGGCGAGCCGTTCGACCTGTGTGCGACTGAGGCCACCGGGTGCGACGGGTCCGTGGGTCGAATAGTTTGGAAAAAAGGCGGCAAAGAAGTCGCGCAGGGCTTCGGGGACCGAGGTGAGTGCCCGAGCCACGTTGAATACGAAGCCGGCGGCAGCCTGGACCGACTCGTCCATCATTTTCGTGATGCCCTCCGCGGCGTCCGGGTCGACCCTGGGGACCCAGCCGCATTCGAGGTTGGTTCCTCGCACGGGCAGCCGAGCGGGGATTACCGGGTTCGGGCGAAGGGAGCGACCACAGCGGCTGGGAGAGCGCGACCTTGCGATCAGCACAGAGGCTGTAGTCACACGCCCTTCGGGTCTCTCGGGCGATCGCGATGCGGGCGGTGCCTGAGAACCAGCCGCCCGCGCGAGCGAGTCCGAGCCCGGCCTGGTCGAGACCGGCCGCGGTGGGGTGCGCGGGTTGGAGGGGGTGGGGCACGTCGGGTCCTCCCTGCTTCGAGGGGAAGATCAGCGAGGGAAGGGGCCGAATCTCCCGTCGAACGCGTCGAGGCCCGACTCTACCCACAATCATCGCGGTGTAGGTCGATCCTAGGTCAGGTGAAGGGGAGGACGATGGGGCGAATCTCTCCCCGCCGGCAGGGCTTGGGTCTAGGGGAGCTCCAGGAGCGTGGTGCTGGCGATCCGCCAGTCATGGCCGATCCGGGCGAGCACGTGGGTTCGGGCCGCCGTCTCGTTCGGGCTGCGGACCGTGATGACCTGGCTCTCCGGTCGGTCGATTCGGATCAGGTGGACGCGATAGGACTTCAGCATTTCATTCTTCTTGCGTGGTTCGCAGGGGGACGAAGAGCCGACCCGGCGTCCGCTCGATCCCCCCGTCGATCTCCTGCCTTTAGTCGCGCGCCGAGCCGAGTTGTGTGCGCCGAGTTCGCATCGTGGCGAAATCTGCTCGTTCTCTTCCGGCAGGGGAGGAAGCGAAGGTCCGACTCGATCCCTCGGGGACCTCTGCATCTCTCGGCGCAGAGGTCGAGACCGGATTTCACCGGCTTGACGATTGCGGCGAATGGCCCACCCTACGCCGCACCCCCCACAGAACGCTCCTGGAAGAGCAGAGATCCGCTCCCACATCCGCAGCCTGGTGGCAATCGGATGAGAGTCCGGACCGAGATTCCTGAGAGTGATCGCTCGAGTCGTGTGTCCAGCCCCGATGCCCACTCGGCCAACTTCTGGGCGACCGCAAGAAACGGCGCTCGCGGAACAGACGAGGGAAACTGAGACCCAATGGCAGCCAAGGCGAAAAAAGTCGCCGCCACGAAGAAGAAGAACGTCGCCTACGACGAGAAGGCGATCCAGACCCTCGACGCGCTCGAGCACATCCGCCTGCGGACCGGCATGTATATCGGTCGGCTGGGCGACGGATCGACGCCGGTCGATGGCATGTACGTGATGCTCAAGGAGGTGGTCGACAACTCGGTCGACGAATTCATCATGGGCGAGGGCAAGAGGATCGAGATCTCGCGTGACGAGAGGACCATCGAAGTACGCGACTACGGTCGTGGGATTCCGCTCGGCAAGGTCATCGACTGCGTCAGCCAGATCAATACCGGCGGCAAGTACAACGACGACGTTTTCCAATTCTCAGTGGGTCTGAACGGAGTCGGAACGAAAGCCGTCAATGCACTTTCCTCCGAATTCGAAGTCCGCAGCGTCCGAGACGGCAAGTTCAAGCAGGCCAGCTTCGTTCGCGGCAAGCTGAAGAGCGAGAAGGGTGGCAAGTCGAACGAAGCGAACGGAACCTTCATTCGCTTTACCCCCGATGAAGAGATCTTCGGTTCATTCGATTTTCAAGAAGGCTTTATCGAACATCGCCTCCGCTACTACGCCTACCTGAACAGCGGCCTCAAGCTCGCCTACAGCCCTCGCGGTCGAAAGAAGGAAATCTTTCAGTCGAAAAATGGCCTCAAGGATCTGCTCCTCGACGAATTTGGTGAAGCGCAGCCGCTCTACGAAATCGCTCACGCCGAAGGTGATCGTTTCGAAATGGCCTTTACGCACGGAAACGCCTACGGCGAATCCTACTTCTCCTTCGTGAACGGCCAGTTTACGAACGACGGAGGGAGCCATCAGAGCGCTTTTCGAGAGGGTCTCCTCAAGGGCGTAAACGAATACGCCAAGAAGAGTTACGCGGGTGAGGACGTTCGCGACGGGATCGTGGCGGCGATTGCGGTGAAGCTGCAGGATCCGGTTTTCGAGAGCCAGACGAAGAACAAGCTCGGGTCCGCCGACGTCCGGAGTTGGCTCGTGCCGTCGGTGAAAGACCAGGTCTTTCGTTGGCTCCATGGGAACAAGAGCGAGGCGAAGGTGCTTCTCGAGAAGGTCGCGCTCAACGAGAAGATCCGAAAGGAGCTTTCGGCAATCAAGAAAGACGCTCGGGAGCGCGCCAAGAAGGTTGCGATCCGCATTCCGAAGCTGACCGATTGCAAGTTCCACTACGACGATCCGAAAGCAAAGCGCCGAGAGGACACGACCCTCTTCCTGACCGAGGGCGACTCGGCGGCTGGCGTGATGGTTCCCACCCGCGACGTGTACACCCAGGCGATCTACTCGCTCAAGGGGAAGCCTCTCAACTGTCATGGACTCAAACGCGACGCGATCTACAAGAACGAGGAGCTCTATAACATCATGCGCGCCCTCGGGATCGAGGACAGCATGGACGGTCTTCGCTACAACCGCGTCGTGATCGCGACGGACGCGGACGTCGACGGGATGCATATCCGCAATCTGCTCCTCACCTTCTTCCTTCGCTATTTCGAGGACCTGGTCCTCAAGGGCCATGTCTACATTCTAGAGACACCGCTCTTTCGCGTCCGAAACAAGAACGATACGCGCTATTGCTACTCGAACGAGGAGCGAGACGAGGCGCTCAGGGACATCAAGGGACCCGAGGTGACGCGCTTCAAGGGGCTCGGCGAAATCAGTCCGAAGGAATTCGGACAGTTCATCGGCGAGGGAATTCGCCTCGTGCAGGTGAGCGTCGGGTCGATGGGGGAGGTCGAGAAGAGCCTCGATTTCTTCATGGGCAAGAATACGCCCGCACGCAAGGACTTCATCGTCGCGAACCTCGCAACGGATGTCCTCTGACCAGCTGTCCCCCGATCGAACCACCCAACGCTACGAGCGGAGAACTTCGATGAGTCAACTCGAATCCTTGATGAAGGAACACTTCGTCGAGTATGCGAGCTATTTCATTCTGGACCGTGCGATCCCGGAGCTCCGGGACGGCTTGAAGCCCGTGCAGCGGCGAATCATGCACACGCTGTTCAAGATGAACGACGGACGCTTCCATAAAGTCGCCAACGTCATCGGCGACACGATGAAGCTCCATCCGCATGGCGACGCGTCGATCGGTGACGCCCTCGTCGTGCTGGCGAACAAGGACTATTTCATCGAGCGGCAGGGCAACTTCGGCAACCTTCTGACGGGTCACTCGTCCGCCGCACCGCGATATATCGAATGCCGTTTGACCGAGCTCGCGCTCGAGACGATGTTCCATCCCGCGCTCACGGAGATGGTTTCCTCCTACGACGGTCGGAACGAAGAGCCCGTCGTATTGCCGACGAAGCTTCCGGTCGTTTTGATGACCGGCGCCGAGGGGATCGCGGTCGGAATGGCGACCAAGATCCTGCCGCATAACCTGCCTGAGATCTGGAAGGCGCAGATCGCGATTCTCAAGAAGAAGAAATTCGCTCTCTATCCGGATTTTCAGCAGGGCGGTTTGATGGACGTGTCCGCCTATGACGATGGGGCGGGGAAGATCGACCTCCGGGCGAAGATCGAGTCGCGGGATCGCAAGACCGTCGTGATCCGGGAGATCCCCTTCGGCACGACGACGGAGGGCCTGATTGCCTCGATCGAATCCGCGGTCCAGAAGGGGCGTGTGAAGATCTCCTCGATCGACGACTTCACGACTGACAAGGTCGAGATCGAACTCTCCATCGCGCGCGGTTCCGACGCGAAGGAGGTCATCCCGCAGCTCTACGCCTACACGGATTGCTCGGTCTCCGTCTCGTCGAATCTCAACGTGATCGACAATCGCAGACCGGTTCAGCTGACAGTCACGGAGATCGCGAAGGAGCTGACCGCAGGTCTGAAGGAGCAGCTGAAACGCGAACTCGAATACGATCGCGAGCAACTGATCGATCGTAAACATTGGCTGACGCTGGAGCAGATCTTCGTCGAGAAGCGGGTCTACAAGGACATCGAAAACAAGAAGTCGTCGGATGCCGTTCGCAAGGCCGTCTGGGACGGCATGAAGAAGCATAAGCGGCAATTCGTCCGGCCAATGGTCGAGGAGGACGTAGCGCGGTTGCTCGAAGTCCGGATTCGCCGGATCTCGGCGTACGACATCGAGCGAAACCGAAAAGAGATCGTGGAGATCGACAAGAAGATCAAGGCCATCGAGCGGAAGCTCAAGAACATGGTGAAGACGACCGTCGACTATCTCGGGGCCATGATCGAGAAATATGCTGCGCAATTTCCGCGGCGGACCAAGATCACGGAGATCAAGGCTGTCGATAAGCGTGCGGTCGCCCGTCAGAATCTGCGTCTGTCGTATGACAAGAAGTCGAGTTTCTTCGGGGCCGAGGTACGCGGGGACCAATTCAAGCTGAACGTGTCCGAGTTCGAGCATGTACTGGGAATCGCCAAGGACGGCACATTCCGGATCATGAACGCGCCGGAGAAGGTCCTCTTCACGGGTCCCATGATCTATGCGGATCTCTTCGATCCCGAGAAGGGTGTCGAGTTCACCGTCGTCTATCGCGACAACAAGAAGATGGCCTTCGCGAAGAAGATCAAGATCGAAAAGTTCATCCGAAATCGCGAGTATCGGCTGATCAAAGAAAAAGGCGGACGAGTCGATCTCCTGTTGCCATCCAGTGAGATGGGGACGGTCCACATGGATTTCGTTCCCGCGAAACGTCAGCGATTGAAGGAAGCTGATTTCGATCTCGGAAGCCTCGAATTGACGAGTCCTTCGGCACGCGGCGCGCGGATGGCCCCCAAGCCGGTGGGCAAGGTGAAGTTGATTCCGGCGGAAGGAAGAAACTCGAGGGGATCCGGCGGGAAGTCGGCGAAGACCGCCGGTGCGAAAGCCGGCGGAGCCCGCTCGAAGGGGCCGTCCGGCGAGCAAGGCGACCTCTTCTAGGCGCATGAATCGATTCGCGAGTTTCTGGGGAGATCGATCGAAGCCCTCGGGATGACTGCGGGTCCGTTCCCGCTAGATCTCGACGCCATACAACGCAGAAGCATTTCCGCCTACGATGGCCCGCAATTCATCTTGGGGAACGCCCTTGAAGTCGGCCGCGATGACATCGCGGGAGTGCGGCCAGGTCGAGTCGGAATGCGGGTAGTCGCTGGCCCAGAGCAGTCGGTCGACCCCGACGCGGCCGCGTGTCTCGACCGCGATCGGATCTTTCTGGAACGTGTACCAGACGTTCCTCCGGAGGTACTCCGAGGGCTGGAGATCCAGAGAGACTCCGCTCGCGAGCCAGTTGTGATGACGATCGAACATCTGATCGAGGCGATAGCCGAAATGCGCGACCCAACCGGCGTCGTGTTCGGCAGAGACGACCTTCAGGTTCGGGTGCCGATCGAATGTGCCGCAGAAGATCATCACGCCGAGCGTCGAATGCATGTGGTGGATCGGGTTCATGATCCCGACGAGAGGGATCCCGGATCCGAGTGTTGGATCTCCGGAGCCACCGCCGGTCAGGACATGAAACGAGACCGGCCAGTCGCGTTCCTCGAAGGCCGCCCAAAAAGGAGTGAAGCGCTCGTCGCCATAATGTCCTTCCGAAGGAACCGCGGGGATCATCGCGCCGCGCAATCCGAGCTCATAGGTGCGGCCGATCTCGGCCACGGACGATTCCGTGTCGAGGGCTGGAATCAGGGCGAGGCCAACGAGGCGTCCCCCACTGCCATCGCAGAATTCGGCGACCCAATCGTTATAGGCCCGGATACAGGCGAGCTGATATTCGCGGTCCTTCGACTGGGCAACGCTCATACCGACCGAGGGGTAGAGGACTTCGGCGAGGATCCCGTCCGTGTCCATGTCGAGGAGTCGAGCCCGGGTGTCCCAGCCTCCCTCGCGGATCTCGCCGGCGGGGCCGAGTGTCTCAGAGGGCCGGCCGGCAGCGCCCGCGAGTCCGACGGGGAACGGTGGGAGGCCATCGATCTCGAACACGTACCCCTCCTCCGCATCGCCGCTCATCCTGGGAGCCCGATCGGCAAAGGGCGATCCGGCCAGACGTTTCGTCCAGAGATCATGGGGCTCGAGAACGTGGCTGTCGGCCGAGACGATGCGAAGCGCGTTCGGGTCTTTGGGATCGGACATGGCGTGGGCCTCCGGTGGGGTCTCCCGAGATTACGCGGTGATCGTGATCCGGGAAATTCGCTTTTTGCCGAAAATGGCATCCGCTGGGTTGCGTTTAATTAAATATTTAGATAATTATATAAGTATGGAAAAACAAGATGTGCTCTCAGCACTGGCTGCGCTCGCCCAGGAGACCCGGCTCGATGTGTTCCGGCGGCTCGTTCAGGCCGGGTCACGGGGGCTCCCGGCTGGGGAGCTCGCGGCCGAGCTTTCGATTTCCCCCGCGACCCTCTCCTTCCATCTGAAAGAACTCCGCAATGCGCGTCTGCTGACGAGCGAGCGAGAGGGGCGCTCCATTCGGTACGCACCGGATTTCTCCGTGATCGGCGCTCTCGTCGGCTATCTGGGAGAGAACTGCTGCCGCGACGACGAATCCTGCGGCCCCGGACCGGCGCCACGCTAGAGCCAGGGAGTTTAGATCCAGAATCAGGCAGGACGTCCCGTCTGATCACTCTTTCGAACAACGCCCAAGGAGACCCACATGCGACTTCAACTCGCCCTCAACGTGGACGACATCGACCAGGCTGTCGATTTCTATTCGAAGCTCTTCGATACGAAACCGGCCAAACGGAAACCCGGCTACGCCAATTTTGCGGTCGAAAACCCACCACTCAAGCTCGTGCTCTTCGAGGTGAAGGGCGCGGAAGAGCGATTGAACCATCTCGGTGTCGAAGTATTCGAAGCGGAGCAGGTGACCGCGGCCACTGAACGCCTCAAGGCGGCGGGTCTCGCGGACCACGTCGAAGACGAATCGACCTGCTGCTATGCGAAGCAGGACAAGGTCTGGGCGGTCGAGCCCCAGGGTCTTCGATGGGAGTGGTATCGCGTGCTCGAGGACAGCGAGACCTTCGGCGAGGATAGTTCGAGAAAGGCCGACGAGGCCGCTTCGGTTGGCGGATGCTGTTAGGTATCGCCAGGAGCTATTCTAGTACTGTCGCCAGCGTCGTTGGATATGCCGTTGGCGTGCATCGACCTCGCGCCGCCGGTCCGACGGAGTCACGATCCGCGTGCTCTCTGGCAGGATGTCGAGAACGTTCTCGATCTTGCGTGCAAAGGTCTCGACCGTCGGCATGTCTTCGCGCGTCGGCGCGTCACGAAAGATGAACCTCATGGACATCGTGACTTTCGATAGACCGGTCGTATCGATCCAGCCAGGGGTTCCCGGATCGCGCTTCGATACGATGTAGTAGCGCGCCCCATCGGAGGCGACTGGTGTCTGCGCCCCAGTCTGGCTGCTTACGTAGTTTGCCTGATCGAGAGACTCGCCCCAGAGATTGCCCAGCTGAAATCCCACGTAGTAGGGCTCGACTGGAGATTCGACACGGACGACGAGCGCTTCGTCGTCCTCGAGTTCGAAAGTGCCGGCGGAATAGAGCTGGCCGGCGCCCGCCGTACCCCCCGCGATGAAGGGCGGTGAGGGCGGATTCAGATCGTTCAGGGGAAGGGCGAGGCGACCGTCGCCGTCTCGATCGCCCTTCACTTCGAGTCCGAGTTCGTGCAGTCGGTTCCAGAATCTGATCTGGTTGCCGACGAGCCTTCCGATTTCGCCGAGATGGAGACCCATCTCCGCGCTCGTTCGGGGCGGCCGTGGCATGCCACGCATGTCGAGCCGCACGATCTCGAGTTCGAGCGGAACCTCGTGGTTCCAATCCGAGAAGGTCTCTCGCAAGCTCAGTTGGTGTGCATCCCGCATTCTATAGGTCGTCGTGCCGAAAGGGGTCGGGCAGGGCGCCTCGGCGCGGCTGGCGAGGAAATGCCCTTCGTAGTCTCGAGGCCTGCGAGCTGCGACGAGAATCTCGAAGCGTCCCTCGTCGTCGAGTTCGAGTTCGAACTGGTCGATCGAATCCAGGGTCTGGTTGCGGCAATCGCGCATCTCCGCGAGCTCACCGGTCTGTCCCACTGTTGCGGTCGTCGTTTGGAAGATGACGACACGCGGCGCGCGGGGGCCCGATCGCCCGCGTGCACTCGTGCGCCATTCCGTTGTGTCGAGTGCGCGCCCGCGAATCCGGTAGATCCCGTCCGCGTCGATCGAAGCCGTGAGATACATCGTGTCGGGATTGTCGATCGTCCATTTCGACAGCATCCGGACGGAGCGCTGGAAGTATGGGAAGTCGGGGTGGCGCTGGGTCTGGGATTCGATGATGCGGGTGAGATGGCCGAGCAGATATCGGTAGCCCTCGGCGAGATTGCGGTCGGTGGGCGCCGGCGGAAAGTAGGCGGGGTCTTCTAGCCCCCGTCGAGCCTCATCGAGGCCTTCCAGAAAGCCCACCCAGCCTTTGGTGAGCGCGGGGGGAGCGACATCGGAATGTGCCGAGAGCGTGAGGACTTCCGGGTCCGATTCGACTGCGGACTGCGTGCCCCCGGGTCGAGCGCATCCCGTGGTGATCACGACAAGGCCTGCGGCCACGGCACCGATCACGGCGGCGTGGCGGGCGTAACGGATGCGGACCTGACAAAGGAGATGAATCGAACTCTTCATCTTGGCTCCTCGGGGTGATTCGGTTCATCGCCGTGTGCCTCGGATATCCCGACTGGGCCGTAGTGGCCCAGCGGGTGGCGCGGCTGTTATCGTGGCTTCGGATGTCGCGAGCGTCAATCGGCGCTGTGAACTCCCGCCGATCGAAGTCGTTTCGATTGCGGGACGGAACCCCGTCGAGCCCAAGAAGAGCGGAGAATAAATGGACGCAACCGAAGCCCTCTACACGACGCGTGCGATGCGCCGGGTCAAGACCGATCCGATTCCAGACGCGGTCCAGAAGAACATTCTCGATGCGGCCATTCGCGCTCCGACCGGCGGAAATACCCAGAACTGGCGATTCCTTCTCGTCGATGATCCCGGCGTAAAGGGTCAGCTCGGTCCGATCTATCGAGGCTGCATGGAAACGCTCTGGGGATCGATCTACAAGGATCGGTTGGACTCTGCGACGGCCTCGCCCGAGGAAGCGGAGAGCATCGAGTTCATGAAGATGTACAAGTCGGCGAGTCATCTCGCGGAACATTTCGAGGGCTACCCGCTGATCCTGTTCGCCTTTTGTCAGGGTGATACGAGCGGGAGTTCGATCTTTCCGGCGGTCTGGAACGCGATGCTCGCGGCGCGAACGGAAGGCGTCGGCAGCGCGCTGACGAGCGTCTTCTTCCTGAAGCTCGAGGAGATGAAAAAGGTTCTCGGAGTCCCCGACGAGGGGGATTGGAATTTCAGCGCCTGCGTGACCTTCGGTTATCCGACCGGTCGTTGGGGCGTTGCCCCTCGACGTCCGGCGCACGAGGTGTCGTTCCGGAATTCATGGGACGGCGATCTCGGCTTCGAGATCCCGGAACCGCTCTTCTCGCTGGATTGATTCTGGCCGGGTTCCGAGCGCAACGAAGGGGGTTGCGGTCCTGATGGCGGCTGTCGAAGCAGTGATGTGGGATTTCGGCGGGGTCTTCTCCCCATCGCCTTTTGCGACGATCGAAATAATCGGTCGGGGAAAAGGCTACGACCCTCAGCGCTTTTTCCGCGCGATCTTCGGTCCCTACGATCGCGATACGGATCATCCCTGGCATCGCCTCGAACGGGGCGAGGTCGACTTCATGACCGCGCGCACGGCGATCATCGAACTCGCGAAGGCCGATGGAATGGACGCGGATCCACTCGAACTCTTCACCCGGATGGGCGAGCAGGGTGGGGGAATGCGCCAGGAAGTCATCTCCCTCGCGAGCGACATCAAGACGCGTGGTTTTCGGACGGCGATCGTCACGAACAACGCCAGGGAATTCCGCGACAACTGGACGAGTTCTGTCCCGATCGACGAAATCTGCCATGAGATCATCGATTCGAGCGAGATCGGTATCCGAAAGCCGGACCCGCGAATCTTCGAACTCGCTCTCGAGAAGCTGGGCGTTCGCGATCCGCGCTGCGCGCTCTTCGTGGACGACTTTGCCGCGAACGTCGAGGCCGCAGAGGCTCTTGGGATTCGCGGTGTCCTGATGGCGGACGACTATCATCCGGCGCTCGCGGAGATCGAGCGATTGGTGCGCTGACCTTGACGCGGACGATCGTCAAGTCGGTCGACGTACGGGGCCACGCCGGAAGTGAACTAACCGCCTTGCTCGATCAATATCCCATCCTTCTTCATCTCGCCGACCTCGTGAACCGCACCGAGTTCCTGGTCGAGATACGCGGGTCCTTCCGCGGTCGGTAGGAACCAGCCGGTCGGGCACATCGTCAGGATTTCGACGAAGGAGAAGCCCTGGCCCTTCAACTGAGACTCGAAGGCGCGATCGATGAAGCGTCTCGCGCGGTGGACACCTTTGGCGTCGTGGACGGATGCGCGCGCACAATAGGCGGTGCCCTGGAGTCGGGAGAGCAGATCTCCGATCAGGATCGGATAGCCGTGTTCGCGCGCGTTGCGGCCGTCGATCGAGTTCTTCGTGCGTTGTCCGAGAACCGTCGTCGCGGTCATGTGACCGCCCGTTTCACCGAAGACCCCGTTGTTGAGCAGGATGCAGGTGACATTTTCCCCGCGCGCCGCGGTGTGGATCACCTCCTGCAGGCCTTCGTTGACCATGTCTCCGTCGCCCTGGAGCGTGAACACCAGGCTGTCCGGCCGCATCCGCTTGGCGCCGGTCGCAACCGAGGGCGCGCGACCGTGGAGCGCCTGGATCAGGTCGATGTCCATCAGGCTCGTGAGCGCGGTATAACAGCCGATTCCGATCGTGCCGATGGCGGTCTGCGATTGACCGAGTTCCTCGATGGAATCGAGAATCTGACGCAGCGCAAGCGGCTCACCGCAGCCGGGGCATAGGTCGTGTTCCCCCATCAGCGTGAGTGCCGGCTCGAAGTTGCCCTTCTTCCGGCAGCCTCCGACCGGTGCTGTGTCCGAGGGAACGACGCGAAGCGGGTCCCCGTTCGAAGTCACGTTCGTCTCATCGCTCATGCCACGACTCCTCTCGGTACTTCCTTACCGTTGTACGCATCCCGAGCACGGGATGCGATCCGGTCGCTATCGAGTAGCGCACCGATGCCGAATCCGGCTGCGTCCGTCGAAATCCCACCGATCGGGACGACCGGTACCGACCCCAATAGGGATAACTGAACGTCTTCGATCATCTGCCCCGCATTCTGTTCGAGACAGGCGACGGTTCGACAGCCCGTCGCCGCTTCGATCAGCGCTTGTTTGGGGAAGGGCCAGAGGCTGATGGGACGGAAGAGGCCGACCTTCAACCCTTCTGCCCGCAGGTCGCGAATGGCAGCGCGGGCGAAGCGGGCGAGGGTGCCGAACGCGACGATCAGGAGCTCTGCGTCGTCTGCGTCCTCGACTTCGAAGCGCTGCTCGCTCTCGGCGATCTCGTCTTCCTTGTCCGCGAGCTTCTGCCAAAAGCGATTCGGGTCGATGCCCTTCGAACCCTTCTCCATGCCGATGGGGTTCACGTTCCGGGACTTTCCAGTTCCGCCGAGGCTCCCGTCGACCGCCCAGTCCTTGTCGGGAAGTGCGCCGAAATCGATCTTCTCGATCGAGACGGCTTCGGCCGTATGTCCGATCAGGTAGTCGCCGTAGATCACGACCGGATGGCGCCACTTGTCCGAGAGGTGAAACGCGAGCTGGGTGATCTCCACCGCCTCGCCCACGCTTTCGGGCGCGAGCACGATATGTCGATAGTCGCCGTGCCCGCCGCCGCGGGTCGCCTGGAAATAGTCGCCCTGGCCCCGAGCCATGTTGAGGATCACGATCGGAATTTCCGCCCGCGTGATCTCGGACATCGACTCCTGCATGAGGGAGAGTCCCTGGCCCGTCGATCCCGTTGCTGCGCGCGCTCCCGTTGCCGCGGCACCCCAGGCCTGACCGATCGCTTCGAGTTCGCTTTCGGAATTGATGCAGGCCCCGCCCTCTTCGGGCAGTCGCCGGGCGAAACACTCGAGGACCTCGGTAAACGGAGTCATCGGGTAGCCCGCAAAGAAGCGACACCCCGCGACGATCGCCGCCTCGGCGATTGCCTCGGAGCCCTCCATCAGACGTCGATTCGTCGACTCTGTCATCGCGCCGCCTCCCGACGATCGGCGGCTGCCATGTCGTCGAATTGATAGATCTCAAAACAGAAATCCGGGCAGACCATCAGGCAGGCTGAGCAGCCGGTACACCCCTCGAGAAGCTCGGGGAGCAGGTAGCCCGAAGCGTTTCGCCGTCCGGACATGCGCAGGACATTAGGTGGGCAGGCCGGAATGCAGAGTTCGCATCCCTTGCATCGTTCGGTATCGATCACGACCGTTCCGCGCGGTCCGGTCTTCGTTTCCGTCTGGCTCATGAGGCCTCCCGATTCCAGGCCGGCTGGGCGAGCTCGGAGACTGCGGCTCGCCCGACCGCGAGCGCGCGCTGATTGGCTTCCAAAAATTGTTGGCGATAACTGGGCAGTGAATCGGCGAGTGCTCCTTCGAGGGCGCTTCCCGAAACGATTCCCGTCGCATGGGCGAAGGCGCCGAGGAGGATCAGTGAGGTTGCCTTTGGAGCTTCCGCCTCGCGGGCGAGCTTCGTAGCCGAGATCGAAACGAGCTCGGCAGGTGTCTCCGCGACAGGCTCCTCGAGCAGATCACCATCGACGAACACGATGCCATCCGACCGCATCTTGGGGCGAATCGGTTCGAAATATCGCGGGTGGACGATGATTGCGGCCCAGGCCTTCGAGACCATTGGCGGAGAGGTGATCGGACCGTCCGCGATCACGACCGTTGCATCGGTATTTCCGCCGCGCATCGTCCCGCCATAGGTTCCCAGCGACATGACTTCGCGTCCTTCACGGGTGGCGGCCAGCGCGAGGATCTTGGCGGCGAGCTGTACGCCTTGTCCGCCAATGCCGGTCCAGAGGATTTCACGTTCGAGGGTGGGGCTCATGTCTTTGGGTCTCCCGTTCCCGGCTCGAGAGCTGGGTTTTCGGCCGGGGAAGAGGAGGTCGGACTCGGACGTTCGAGTCCGGCCATCACGAAGGCCTCGAGACGCGCGACCTCGTGGTCGCTCGGAATTCGCTCTTCGATGAGGCGGGCTTCGACCCATCCCATCATCAGGTGATACAGGGCTTCTGCATCGGGGCCGGCTTCGATTTCGGGCATCGTCCCCGCGCTGCGGGCGTTTTCGAGCGCGACCCGCAAGGACGCCGTGACGACCCGCTCGGAGCGCGCGATCTCCGCCGGATAGGCCTCGGCGAGCCGACCGCGGGCGAGGGCGAAGGGACGGGAAGCCTGGGCGCCGCCGGGATCCTGGGCCTGGGCCGCCATTCCGCGGACCCACTCTCGGATCGCCTCCGCCGGGCCGACCGCCTCGGCCGTTCGTCCGGTGAGGTAGCGTCCGAGACCGCGGATCCCGTCGTCGAGGACCGCGACCAGCAACTCGTGCTTGCCTCGAAAATGGCGATAGAAAGCCTGGTTGGAGAGGCCGGCCTCGGCGAGGATGTCCGAAACCTTGGGTTCGAGGTGGCCCGTGCGTTCGATCACCCGGAACGCGGCGGAGACGAGCCGTTCGACCTCGTTCTGGACCGTCGCACGTCGCCCCTCGAGGGTTCGATCGACGGTCTGCCCGACCGCGCTCGGCTCGGAGGCGGAAGTCGAGAATTCGGCTCCTGCGGAGGGTGAAACAGATCTGAGGGCCTTGGGAACGTTGTTCTCCATTTCAAGAATGGTATTCTCTGTTCTCGAAATTGCAAGGGGCGTCGCTTCGAGGCGGCCGCATGAGGGGAGAGTGGAGTGACGACTGGCGAACTGAATGGACGCAAGCTCCTGATCGGCGACATCATCCGCCGCGCCGCGCAGGCCGTGCCCGACGCCCCGGCAGTCTGTGTCGGATCCGAGGCCTTGGGCTACTCCGAACTCAGCTACGCGGAGCTCGAGCGCGACGCGAATCGACTCGCGCTGACTCTACGAGAACAACTGGGGATCGGGCTGGGGGATCGGATCCTCGGATGGGCCGATACATCGATCGAGGTACTTCCGCTCTTTGTTGCGCTCGCCAAGCTCGGCGCGGTCTTCGCCCCGCTCAATGCGCGGCTGGGTGCAGAGGAGGCGGGGGAAGTCGCGAAGCTCGCGCGCGGGGCGCTCTTGATCGTCGACTCCGATCATGCCGCTGGCGCGGAGGTGCTCGCGAAGACCGCAGGGCTCGATCGCTGGGCCCTTCTCCCCGTCGGGAGCGCGGGGCGGGCGAACGCGGCACGTGATATCGGGGTCGACGCGGACCGGCTCGTGCTCGATGCGATGAACCTGCCGGATCCACCCGCTGCGATCGAGGAGCCCCGGCTCGAGGAAGGGGATCCCCACGTGATCTTCTTTACGAGCGGAAGTACGGGTCGGCCCAAAGGCGTCGTTCTCTCCCACCGCGTGAATTGGTTGCGCGGATTTCAGGGCGTGTTCCGCGATGAACCGGAGCGCACGGTCTGTATGTTTCCACTCTTTCACATGGCTGCCTTCACCCTCGCGATCGCGGCGTGGCAGACACGTGGAGAAGTCACCTACACCGATTCGTCCGCGGAAGCGCTTCTGGCTGCCTGCGAATCACGTCGCGCCAACAGGCTCTACGGCCTCCCTCTGGTGTGGAAGCGGATCGTAGAGACGGATCTCAGTCGATGGGATCTGTCTTCCCTTGCCCAACTCGACTCCGGGACCTCGGCGACGCCGATCGAACTGCTGCACCAGATGAAGGCATGTTTCCCCGATGCGAAGGTGCGAATCTATTACGGCTCGACGGAGGTCGGCTCGGCGACGGCGCTCGCGGATGCAGACGTGCTTCGCAAGCCGGGGAGCGTCGGGATCGCCTCGGTGAATGCGGATGTTCGACTCGCCGAGGACGGCGAGATCTGCGTGCGAAGTCCTTACCTGATGGACGGATATTTCGACGATCCCGAGACCACCGCGGCATCCTTCGAGGACGGCTGGTTCCGAATGGGCGATCTCGGCGCGATCGACGAGGAGGGATACTACTCGATCGTCGGCCGCAAGAAGGAAATCCTGCGAACCGGCGGAGAGAGTGTTTCTCCGAACGAGGTCGAGGCCGTGTTGCGGTACGCACCGGGTGTCTCGGAGGTGGCGATCGTCGGGCTACCGGATCCGCATTGGGGTGAGGTGTTATGCGCTGTGATCGTGCCGATGCCAGGGGCGACGGTGACCCTCGCGGAGCTGCGGGCCTATTGTGAAGGCAAGCTCGCGGGCTTCAAGAAGCCGAGACGGATCGCGCTGATGGAGTCCTTCCCACGCACGGCGGCGACCTCTCAGGTTCAGCGTACGATGCTCGTGGAACAGATTCAGACGGGCGGACTCGCCTCGGAATGAGTCCAGGCATGCGCGCAGGAATGCGTGCGAGGAGATCGACGAGTGAGCGAACCGGTTCCCGACGAGAGAGTGCGAATCGCGACCCACATGCCGGTCGAGATGCTCGAACCCGTGTGTGCAGCTTTCCCCGAGGTGGACGTCGTGTCGCTCTCCGTGGGCGGGACGCCCCCGCCTGATCTCGAGGCAGAAATTCTCTTGACGTTGCCCTGGGGCACGCCGGACCTGGCCTTCGTGCTCGCCTGCGGCGTGAAGTGGGTCCACGCGTACGGGACGGGTGTCAACGGATTCCCCTTCGAATTGTTGAAGGGCGTCCCGCTGTCGTGCTCACGCGGAGCCAGCGCGACCGCGATCTCGGAGTGGGTGATCGCGGCCCTGCTGGCGGCTGAGAAGAAGTTCCCGCAGACCTGGATCAAGCAGCCTCCGGCTCGTTGGAATACCGCCGATCTCGGGACGCTCGAAGGCGCGCACCTCGCGCTCATCGGGTTCGGTGGAATCGCCCAGGCGATCGCGCGCCGCTGTCTCCCCTTCGACATGAAGGTGAGAGCGCTGCGGCGCAGCGAGGCCAGGAGCCCGATCCCGGAAGTCGAGATCGTAGGAAGTCTCGAAGAACTCCTGCACGACGCCGACCACGTCGTCGTCGCCGCTCCCGAGACGCCCGCCACGCGGCACCTCCTGAACGAAGAAACCTTTGGCCTGATGAAGCCGGGCGCCCATGTCGTGAACATCGCCCGAGGTGGTCTCGTCGACCAGGAGGCCCTCGCCCGTGCCCTGGATTCCGGGCAGGTTGGCCTCGCGACGCTCGATTGCGTCGAGCCGGAACCGCTGCCCGAAGGCCATTGGCTCTTTTCGCATCCGAAGGTCAGGCTCTCCGCTCATATCAGCTGGAGTTCGCCCAAATCGCACGCGGGGCTGATGGATCGTTTCATCGAAAATCTCGGCCGCTATCGCCGAAACGAGGCCCTCGAATATCTCGTGGATCCGATCGAGCAGTATTGAGTCGATCGCCCGGAACGGCTCAGCTGTTCTTGAGTTCCACGATGAATTCGCGGTAGGTCTTCTCCCCAACGTTCCACGCCCATTCGAGGTTGCCCTTCGGGATCGCCACGGTATTTCCCGCCTCCGGGACGACGCCCACGAAGGATTCGATGCCGCTCTCCTTGGGGCATACACCGGCGACCAGGTCGCCCCCCTCGATGATCAGGTAGTAGTCGAATTCGTGGCGATGCAAGTCGCTCGCCTCACCGGGTTCGAGGACGAGCTCCCACAGTCGCACGCGGTCGTCTTCGAGAATGATCCGTCCGCCGACGTTTCCGACCGGGTCTCCCTCGTGCTCGTCGCGGAAGCGATCGAGTCGCTCCTTCATTTCGGGAGTCAGATCCATGAAAACGGGTTCGGTGGCGAGCATGTTGGTCTCCGAATGGGGTTGGCGGTCGTCGCACGGTCACGACCGTAGCGGAGGGCGATGATTGAGTCGTCGTTTCCGATCGATTCGCGCTGGGGACGGAGTGCCTTCGTCCGAAGGAACTAGACCGCCGCCTCGCCCTCTTCGCCGGTTCGAATCCGGATCGCCTGCTCGACTTCGGAAACGAAGATCTTGCCGTCGCCGATCTTCCCCGTTTGTGCGGTTTCCGAAATCGAATGGACGACCGTTTCGAGCTGATCGTCCCGGATCACGATTTCGAGACTGACCTTTGGGAGCAGATCGATCTCGTACTCGGTGCCTCGATAGACCTCGGTATGCCCCTTCTGTCTCCCGAAGCCCTTCGCTTCGGAAACCGTAAGACCCTTGACCCCAACCTTGGAGAGGGCATCGCGGACATCGTCGAGCTTGAAGGGCTTGATGATCGCTTGGACGAGTTTCATGTCTGGATTCCTTCGGATTGAGGGTCGATTTCGACGCTTGGGGCCGATCGCGGCTGCTCTGGATCTCCTGGAGCAGCCCGAGGGGCAGTGGCGGGTGCGCAGCACCCGAGACAGTCGATCGGTTGCCTTCAGGGAACGCGGCACTCCAGCCGGTCGACTGCATGAACGAGCGGACTCGGTCCCGCCATCAGGCCGGTGATCGCGCCGTAGACGAGTTGTTGCTGCTTGACGCGATTCAGACCTTCGAAGGCCGCGTCGATCACCGTGATTTCGAAGTGCCCGGGACCCTGGGGTCGGACATCGACCGACGCCTCAGGCATCGCGCCTTCGATCGCTGCGCGGATCCTTGCCACAATTTCTTCGGGGGGCGGCCCGGCGTTGATGATCTGGAGTGCCATGGAGGGGGGAGCCTTTCGCGTCGGCGTAGAGCCCGGAAGTCTTGGTCTTAGTAGCGAGGTACTTCCGGATCGATTTCCTGGCTCCAGGCGTCGATTCCGCCGACGACGTTGAAGACCTGCGTAAAGCCGAGGGAGACGAATTGTTCCGCCGCCTGCTGAGAGCGACCGCCATGATGGCAGTGGAGGACGAGTTTCACGTCTCGGTCGAGTGATTCGATTCGCGCGGCCTCGCCTTCGTTGAGCAGGACCGCGCCCGGGATCGCCGCGATCGCGCGTTCTTCGGGGGTGCGAACGTCGAGCAGTTGGATCGCTTCGCCGGAGTCGATTGCCGCCTTGAGTTCCTCGACCGACATCGATTGCACGCGTGGGGCGTTGGGATTGTCGACATTGAAGGCCTGGCCGTTGGGCGTGTCGGCGACATCGATCGTGATGCCGTCGGCGCGCGAGGCCGAGAGCGGATCGAGCAGGAGTACGATGTCTGAGTCAATGATCGCCTCGATGTCCGCGGGTGTTCGCGGCGCGATCGAGAGGTGTGATTGGAAGGTCGCGTCGACCGATAGATGAAGCTCACGTCCCGTCCCGCCGTGTTCCGCCGCCGCTTGAGCGAGTGCCCCCGCTGCAGAATCGGAGATCTCGATCTTCGGCTGGACCACTTCCACGGGCTCGAGCCCGAGTGCTTCGTAGAGTTCACCCGATCCGACCATCTCTTGAATGATGTCGCAGCCACCCACGAACTCGCCCTTGACGTAGAGCTGCGGAATCGTGGGCCACGAGGAGAAGTCCTTGATGCCGTCACGAATATGTGATGCCGAGAGAACATCGACGGTGTGATAGTTGGTGAGGATCGAATCGAGGATGCCGATGACCGTCGCAGAAAATCCGCATTGCGGTGCGCCTCGGTTGCCCTTCATGAAAAGGACGACCTCGTTGGATTCGATCGTTGCGGTGATCTCCTGACGAACGGCTTCATCAAGGGCCATCATTGTCTCCATTTTCTCCGGCGCGGGTCTCACAGTGTTCGATCGCGAGCGATCCGCAGGGGATCCGGCGATCGAGCAGGAGTCGAATCACCGGCGCCAGCCCACGGTAGCGAGTCTCGGAGCGGAATTGAGCGTTTGAACATTCGCGGGCCGGAGGCCCTGTCTTCTTCGGAAATCTAGCAGGAATCGTCTGTTGAGCCCGAACTCGGGGTCTAGACGAACTTCGAGCGGCTCGGGTGCCGCCCCATCATGAGGTCAGGTCGCGGCTGTCCTTGACCCGGTCCGCGCAGGAATTGAGGATCGGGTCGACGTCGTCCTTCGTCAGATCGAGGAAAGCCCAGGCGGGCTGGGCGCACAGGTTGAGGCCCTTGAGGGGTTTCGAGCGGCCGACACCGAGCTTCGACAGGCAGAGGCTGGTGATCGTGGTCAGGGCGCACATGCGAGCGACCCCTTCATCGAGTTCCGCGAGCATCCCGGGATTATGGTGGTGCTGAATGGTCAGAACGAGGGCGTCCGGGAGGCCCCATTGCTGAACGACCGCCGCGCCCAATTCTGCATGGCTGAAGCCGAAGACCTCATTCTCGACATCGGTGAAACTTCGACCTTCGTTGTAGACGGTCATCATGACGTTTTCGTATTCGGAGCGATGGCTGTTCGCCAGGGCCGTCTTTCCGGTGTGGTGCATCAACCCAGCAGTGAAGGCGATCTCGGGATCTACCGCGATGCCGCGGTATTTGGCGAGCATGGCGGCTGTCGGGTCCGCGAGTGACGAATGCTGCCACAGGAGCTTCTCGAGGAGTCCGAATCGCTTGTAGGTGTCCTTCATCGAGGCGGCGAGAACCAGGTTGCGAACTGTCATGGTCCCGAGCAGCGATATCGCGTGGGAGAGACTCTGGATCTCACTCGGGAATCCGTACAGGGCCGAGTTCGAGATCTTCAGGATGCGAGCCGCAATGGCGGCATCCTGGTCGATCAGCTTCCGGATATCGTCAATCGAACTATCGGGGTTGTCGACGGCCTGAACGACCTGTCCCGCGATCGCGGGCATCGTGGGAAGGTCGCCCTCCGAGGCACTCAAATAGCTGTCGAGTCGATTGCTCATCAGAAGACCGGCTCCGAGTACACCTCTCCGGGCGCACGTGGGGTTGGAGGGCGGGTGGTCGCCCTCCAGTTGTGTTTCGACAGATGCGGAGCTCCTGCATGAGGGTTGGATTTGCGATGAGGGGATGGGTTCCCCAGCGGGGATCTCGAGCCGATCCATCCGCCGCCGGGTCGTGGCGAACCGGAGGTGGGCAGGGTCGACAGTGGTCTCGGCCCGGAATGCCGCTGGGGTACAATTCGAAGGCAATCCTCCCCCGCAGCACGGGTCGGGGGTCGGGACCGGTGGACGGGAGCGAGCATGAAGATCGAAATCAAATACTGCGGACAGTGAAATTACCTTCCGAGGGCCTCCAGTCTGGCGGCCGAGCTGAAGGAATTGACCGGGTCCGAATCGATCCTGATCGAGGGGGCCGGCGGGGTCTTCGACGTCACCGTGGACGGCAAACAGCTCTTCTCGAAAGGAGACGTGGCACGATTTCCCGAGCCTGGTGAGATCGCCAGCCTGCTCGACTCCTAGCCCTCTCCGTTCCGATTCGAGATCGGGCCCGCAGGCGACCTGCGCGGCGGAGGTCGGAATCGCCGGCCACTGATGACGCAGGCCAAGGTCTGCATCATCTCACCGATCGACACCCAATTTCATTCTCTAGAGGGGGGCCTTCGTTCCGTGCACGTAGAATCACTCGACCACATCCATATCTATTCCGCCGATCCGGAGGAGTCGGCGCGATTCTTCGAGCGCCACTTCGAGGCAAAATCCGTGCTTCGAAACTCGAATGTCAACGGAGATATCCGGATCTTTCTATCGCTGGGTGGGCAGATCGTGGTGATCGGCGCCTTTCCTGCCGGGCTCGGCGCCGAACTCCCACCACCGGCTGCGGACGGCGCCTATAGCCACGGCTTCGGTGTGGCTCATATCGGCCTTCGTGTCGCGAGTGTTTCCGAAGCGGTCTCGGAATTGTCGGCTGCGGGGGTTCGGATGCTGAGTCAGCCGATGAGCGAGGAATCGGGACTCACCTACGCGTATGTCGCCGTGCCCGACGGCGTCGTCGTCGAGCTGACGGAATACGCCTAGAAACCGTCGTGACGGCGCGACCGCGTTGCGAGATCCATTACTCGCTGCAGCGCCGGACGGTGCCCGCGATTCGATCACATTCGAGGGTTTCCGTGACGCCCCCCGTCACCTGAGAGCAGGCGCCGCTATGGGCCTGCATCTCCGCGGTCTCGACGTCTGCCGCGAGCGAGATCGAGCAGGCCGATCGGCCCCTGTACTCGACGCAGATTTCGCACTCGACGCGGGTGGTGTCGAGGGCGTACCAGATTACGGCTGAGACGAATGCGATTCCGATCGCCAGGCCGATTGCGGTGCGTGCCATGTAGAACGAGCGGTCTCCTGAAGTTCGACGAGATCAGCCAGGATGAGCAGCGCTTCCTTGCGCTGCGGCGTGAGCTCCCTGTCCTCGTTCTCAGTGTGCGAATCCGACCCTTCTTCGGTCGCCGCCTCATCTGCACCCTTCTCGAGAGAAGGATCCTGTTCGGTCGAGGCCGGATCGTCCGCGGCGTCCGGGCCGGACTCCGTCTCGCTGTCGGTCTCTTCCAAATCCTCGGCTTTATTCTCTTTGCGTTCGCGGATCAACTCGGCGAGATGGATGACATCGTCCTCTAATTCAAATTTTGCCAGCTGCTCAGAGATCTCGATGAATTCTTCGTCTTCGGCGACGCGTGCCGTTGAGCGGCCTCGGAGTTCGGTCATGACATCGTCTGACAGGTTCTGCCAGGTCTTGCCGCTCCCCGAGAGACTGGAAAGGCTGTTCGAGATTTTCGACGGCATCGACAGGAAGGGTTCGATCATCTGGCTCTTCAGCGAATAGGGTGTGTAGCGCTCGCCGAGATCGTCGGTCGCGAAGAGCGACGGAAGCACGATGTCGGCGGCGACACCCTCGTGTTGGGTCGATGCGCCGCCCGGCCGGAAGAACATGGCCGTCGTGACCTTGATGGCGCCGAGGCGCCCAGGCTGATGGACGAAGCTCTGGACGGTTCCCTTGCCGAAGGTGTGGTCGTCGCCAACGATGACTGCGCGGCCGTAATCCTTCATGGCACCCGCGACGATTTCCGAGGCCGATGCGGTGATTCGGGAGGTCAGGATCACGAGGGGGCCGTCATAGACGATTTCTTCGTCGTTGTCCTCGAGGATCTGGACCTCCGAGAAGACATTCTTCACCGCTACGACGCCGCCTTCGCGAATGAAGAGGCCGGCGATCTGGACGGAACTCTCGAGTTTGCCACCGCCGTTGCGAGAGAGGTCGAGCAATACACCGTCGGCCTTCGCCTCGCGAACCTTTCGGAGCAGGTCGCGCACGTCGCGACCGCTTTGTCTCTTGCTCGGATCCGAATCACCGTAGAACGTGGGCAGATCGAGCACCGCAAGCTTGCGGATCGCCCCACCGACCTCGACCTCGTGAAAATCGAGGGTCGCTGCTGCGTCTTCGATCGTGACCTTGTCGCGCTGGATCGCGACGTCGAAGCGCTCGGTCGTATCCGTCTTGCGCAGGATCGTGAGTTTGACCGTCGTGCCTCGCTTGCCCCGAATCATCGAGACGACGTCTCGGAGGGACATGTCGATGATATCGACGGGCTCTTCGTCTTCCTGGGCGACGGCGATGATCTTGTCCCCCGGGTCGAGCGCATCCGTCTTGTCGGTCGCTCCGCCCGGAATGATCCGTTCGACGATCGAGTAGCCGTCCTTCGACGACAGGGCGACACCGATCCCGTCCAGAGAAAGGCTCATCTGGATCTCGAAGTCTTCGACCGCTTCAGGGGGGTAGTAGGTCGAGTGGGGATCCAGGGCGCCGGCGAACGCGTTCAGAAAATTCGCGTAGGTATCCCGCGGCTCGAGTTCCCTGGCGCGCTTGCTCATGAGTTCGTAGCGATGGATCAGCTTTTCCTTCGCCTTGTCGACTTCCATGTCGCTGCTCAGGTAGTTGGACATCTGGAAGTGAACGAGGCGTTTGAGGAGTCGCTGGCGTGCAGAGTCGTTCTTGGGATGGCCGCGTTTATCGGGGTCGAGGATCAGACGCACGTCGGTATCGAGTGCGTAGTCCTCGCGCGAGACGAAGCGGGTGACGTCCTTCTGCATGCGCTCGTAGCGCACGACCAGTTCGCTTTGGATATTGTCGAGAAGTTCACATTCTCCATTCTGGACGGCGAAGAAGACGCCCTTCAACTGTCCGCGAAGCGTCTTGATCTCCTTGCCGAGAAAGAGCGTTTTCGAGGGGTCGATGCGTTCGATATAGGCGCCGACCGCGCGTTCGCGGAGTTCCGTGTCGAGACCGCGGAAGCTGATGTGCCGTTTGAGCAGGCTTTGGATCAGGTCCCAGCTGCGGGCACATGTCAGCTCTGGCGCCGAGAACGCGAATGCCCCCGTGGGTACGGCAGGGTTCCCAAGAAACGCGACGAACGCGAGGCAGGCGACACGACGAAGCACGGAGGGAGTTCGCCGCCGCCGCGGGGTTTCGGGTTCCGGAATTTCGGGGTCGATCGACCCGGGGCTGGCGACTGGGGCTGGGTAGCTGGGCATCATTACTCCGATAATAGAGAGGGGCGTCGGCTGCGTCAGGTTCACACTGGACTCCTCCCCGCTTTTTCAATCGGCTGTGTTGGCCCCTGAGCTGAGCTTTCGCCGCTCGCGGACGCGCCCGGCGACCGGATTCTGGCCGAATCGAGTGTTCGCGATGGATTCCTTTGCCTTCGTCGACATTTGCCACGCCCTCCCGGGATTGTCTCGGCTACGCTCCGTGCCCCGAAACAGGGGACGCGCGCAGGCCCCCGGCGAGACCGAGCGCGTTCGGGGTCCAGACGATCCCACCGCTCTCCATTGATCGATGCGGAACGGAGAAGATTCGATGGCCGACTTTCACTACCAGGAAATGTTCGAATTGGGGGCCGACGACACCCCATATCGAAAGCTCGGAGACGGGGGTGTCTCGACGATCGAAATCGACGGTCGCGAGATCCTGAAGATCGAGCCGGAGGCCCTCGTCGAACTTGCGGCGGCCGCGATCCGCGACGTTTCGCACCTGCTCAGGCCCGGCCATCTCGCCCAGCTCGCCAAGATCCTCGAGGATCCCGAGGCCTCGGACAACGACCGATTCGTCGCGCTCGAGCTGATGAAGAACGCGAATATTTCCTCCGGAATGGTCCTGCCCTCGTGTCAGGACACCGGGACCGCGATCGTCATGGGCAAGAAGGGGCAGGACGTCTGGGTGAACGGGAACGACGAAGAAGCTCTTTCCCGCGGCATCTACAAGACCTACTTCGAGACCAATCTTCGCTACAGCCAGCTTGCGCCAATCAGCATGTACGAGGAGAAGAACACGGGTTCGAATCTGCCGGCGCAGCTCGACCTCTACGCGACAGAAGGCGACGAGTACAAATTTCTCTTCGTGACGAAAGGCGGAGGATCGGCCAATAAGTCGCTCCTGTTTCAGGAGACGAAGGCACTCCTCAATCCCGAATCGATCAAACAATTCTTCATCGACAAGATCAAACTGCTCGGAACCGCTGCTTGCCCACCCTATCACCTAGCGATCGTCGTCGGAGGCACATCGGCGGAAACGACACTCAAGACCGTCAAGCTCGCGAGCTGTCACTATCTCGATAATCTGCCGACCTCAGGCAACGAACACGGGCGTGCATTTCGCGACGTTGAACTCGAAGAACAGGTTTTGCAGCTCACCCGAGATGTCGGCATCGGTGCTCAGTTCGGAGGGAAGTATTTCTGTCACGACGTGCGGGTGATTCGTCTGCCTCGTCATGGGGCCTCGTGTCCCGTCGGAATCGGCGTTTCGTGTTCGGCGGATCGCCAGATCAAGGGAAAGATCACGAAGGAGGGCGTATTCCTGGAACAACTCGAGACGGATCCGGCTCGCTTCATGCCCGATCTGGTCGCCCATGAACTCACCCGCGAGCCCGTCGAGATCGATCTGGATCGGCCGATGGCCGAAGTCCTTGCCGACCTCTCGCAATACCCGGTGACGACTCAGCTCTCGCTGACGGGCACGATCATCGTGGCGCGGGACATCGCGCACGCGAAGCTCAAGGAGCGGCTCGATGCGGGGCATGACCTGCCGCAGTACTTCAAGGATCACGCGGTCTACTACGCCGGACCCGCGAAGACGCCCGAGGGTTATATCTCCGGTTCGTTCGGACCAACGACGGCGGGTCGAATGGATGCGTACGTCGATCTCTTCCAGTCGCGTGGAGGCTCGATGATCATGCTCGCGAAGGGCAACCGCTCGAAGCAGGTGACCGATGCCTGCCAGCGCCACGAGGGGTTCTACCTCGGCTCGATCGGCGGCCCCGCCGCGATTCTCGCGAAGAACTGCATCAAGAGCGTCGCGATTCAGGAATATGAAGAGCTCGGGATGGAGGCGATCTGGCGGATCGAGGTCGAGAACTTCCCGGCATTCATCATCGTCGACGACAAGGGCAACGACTTTTTTTCGCGATTCTAGAACGACTGCGGCGTTCTGGAATCGCCGGGCCGCGGGCGCTTTCGTTTCGACTGAGTCCGGCACGCCGAGGCGCAACCCTTCGGCAACCCATGTGCGAAAGTGCCTCGATCGATCCCGCCCAAGGCTTCCGCTGGATAATCTCGTCACTTCTCTTCGTCGCTTTGTACTCACTATTCGAGATGAGCAGCGATTCTCCCGAGGGTCGAATACGACGGGGCTCGCTGTTGCGAATGTTTCGAAGTAGACGTGTCCACACGACGGACACATGAGGCGACGAGTCGATGACGCGCGCATTGCTTTGGGTTCGGTACGGGTTCTGTACCTGTCTTGGTCTGGCTGTAATTGGTTTGGCTGCGGTTTCTGCCCCCTATCTGGACCCCGAAGCTCCGTCCATGCCGCGAAACGACCCGCCGTCTCGGGACTGATGCGGAGGCCTGGCGCCGACGCTCAGCGAATTCAGAGCCAGTGGTTCATCACTCCCTGGATGGACCGCCGCCCCGCCGCCCCCTCGAGCGGTGGGGCGGTCTGCTTTCGGGGTCGCGCAAACCGCCGTGGCCCGCGCAAGCTCATTCGGCCCGCTGCGCGGAGATGACAGATTGCCGTTGCGCGCACGATCCGGTGTGCTTCGATCGCGCGATGCAATTCGAGCGCGTCGACGATTTCGAGGACCCCCGAATCGCCGATTACCGGAACCTGAAAGACGGAAGACTCTCGACCGATCGCGGGCGATTCATCGTCGAGGGCCGAGTCAACCTGCGAGTCATGCTCGAGCAGTCCGCCTTCGCGCCGGAATCGATCCTCCTGAGCGATCGCACCCATCGAGCGATGGAAGAAGAGTTGTCGGACCTCGCGCCCCGCTGCCCCCTCTACGTCTCGGAACAGTCGATCCTGGACCACATCGTCGGCTTCCCGATTCATCGCGGCTGTCTTGCGGCGTGCTCTCGCGGCGAAGCGGTCGATCCGATGACGCTGGTACTCGATCGGCTCGCGGCGGAGACAGCGCCACGCTTCCTCATTCTCGAAGGGATCACGAATCTCGACAACGTGGGCGGAATCTTCCGCAATGCGATGGGGCTCGGAGCGCGCGCCGTGCTGCTCTGTCCACGCTCGGCGGATCCGCTCTACCGCAAGGCGATTCGCACCTCGATGGGGGGGAGTCTGGTCGTACCCTTCGCACGGGCGGGGAATCTGGGTGAGCTTCTCGAAGACATGCGGAGGGCGGGTGTCCAGATCCTGGCCCTCCATCCGGGACTCGAAAGCGCAGATCTCGGAGATCTCGAGGCGAGCGAGATCGGCCCCGTAGCATTGCTTCTCGGGACCGAGGGAGCGGGTCTTAGCGAAGAGAGTCTCGCACGGGCGGACCGAAGAGTGAGGATCGGGATGGAGCCCGAGGTCGATTCGCTGAACGTTTCGGTCGCCGCGGCGATTGCGCTTCACCGCCTGCGGGTTCAGCATTCGGGTGGGGCGGACGCATGCGCCCCACGGCTCGGTGAGGAGTGAATCGCGACATGGCGAGCAAGAACGGGATCCTGGTGCTCAAGACCGGCGAGGCGCTCGCTGCGGTGAAGGAACTCTGCGGGGATTTCGAGGAGTGGATCGCGAGAGGCCTCGGCTGTCCGGTCGGAGAGGTCGCGGTCGCCTCGGTCTACCAAGGGGACTCGCTTCCCGCGACTGAATCCCTGCGCGGCGTCGTGGTCACCGGCTCGCCTGCGATGGTCACCGAACGCGCCGATTGGAGTGAGGCGTCCGCCCGCTGGCTCGCACGAATCGTCGAAGACGACACCGTCCCCGTTCTCGGTCTCTGCTACGGCCATCAATTGATCGCCCATGCGCTGGGTGGGGAGGTCGGTCCGAATCCTCGCGGACGCGAGATGGGAACGGTCGATGTGAGTCTGCCAGAGGGCGATCTCGAAGGAGATCCGATTCTCGAGGCCGGAGTGTTCCCGGGCCACATGTCGCATGTGGAATCCGTGCTCGTTCCGCCGAGCGACGCCAGGATCCTCGGGACGACATCGATCGAAGAGCACGCCGTGCTTCAGTTCGGTCCGCGCCAATGGGGCGTACAATTTCACCCCGAGTTCGACCGCGAGATCATGCAACGTTATGTCGAGGCCCGACGCCCGATTCTCGCGGACGAAGGGCTCGATCCGGATTCCATGATCGAGGGGGTGGTGGAGACGCCCGATCTGACCCGCGTCCTCGTGAGATTCGCGAGAGTGGTGGCACGGGCTGGGAAATAGTCCGCTGCGTGACGTGGGCCGCTAGCGGCGCGATTCCTCGCGTATGCGGCTTCGCTCGAGGTCTTTCGCCTCCTGACGCTTGTTAGTGCGATGGCGGCGAACCTGCTCGCTATAGACCCACCGCAAGAGCTGCGATCGATTACTCTCGTCGAGTCGGGTGAATTCGACCGCCACGCTCGGCTTGCTGGAACTCCTCGTGAGATCCTCCGGCGACCGCACGATTCGCGCAGGAAGCACGAAGCAGAGCGAGCCCGGTAGCTCGAAATGGCAGACCACGTCTTCCTCGGGCTCGTATTCATCCGAGGATTCGAATCGAATGCCGCCGGCCGAGACGTCCATGAGTTCATGGACCGCATCGTCGAAGTTCTCGACGGCCGGCTCGTCGTCGGCCCTCGGCGGAGTCGCGAGGCGAACGACGCGCACCGGTAGCCCGTGGACGGAGATCCGAACGAAGGCGCGTTGTTGAACGCGTTCCCAGATGGGTTCGAGCCGGAGTGCGAAGGTTTCGTCGGAGCTGGCGATGACGCTCGCACGGGTCACGTATCGCGCGTCGTTCGGCACGGGAGATCCCACGATCATCGTCTCGCCCCGCTCGATCGGTTTGCAGCAACCGAGGAACCAATGGTTCCCCCCGGTGACCTGATCGACCGCGACGACCCTCGCGAAACCGCTGGCGGGCCCGTCTGCGTGGAGGATCACGAGGCCCCCGGCCTCGAGCATGATCCGCCGTGTGTGGGGACTGGAATCTTCCAGCGTGCACCGTCGAGAGGGTTTGGGTGGGGGCGCCGATCGGCAACCAACCGCGCTGGCCGATACATCCTTTTTCGGTCTCCCGGGGGTCGTTTTGAGTGGATGGGGAGAGGGATGAGTTCCCACGGGGCATTCACCCGAGCCGAATCGGGCGGGATCAGGGGGGCAACAAGATGTTCCTCGACATTGAGAGTACCTGCTCTTAAAGTAAACGCATGGAGCTTCGCGTCGCAGAGATCGCCGAGGCCGCCGGAGTCGGGGTCGACACGGTCCGCTTCTATCAGGCCAAGGGTCTGATTCCTGCACCCCAGAGGCGCGGGCGTTTCGCGATCTATTGCGCCGATCACCTCGAGCGAATTCGCCGGATTCGGTCGCTGATGGACTCTGGTTTCAGCCTGGCGCAGATCCAACGGCTCCTCGAAGACGAGACCGGCGAGGCTGCTGCGATGCCCGCTGCGGCCGCCGGTCCCGTCTCCGTCGGTCACACGGTCCAGCCGGTCGAAGACGCGAACCTGCTCGCGGCGCTCGCCGATCAGAGTGTGGGTGAGGGAACCGTGTCACGGCGGGAACTCGCCACCGAAACCGGGGTTCCCGAGGCGCTGATCGCCTCGGCGGTCCAGGCGGGCCTGATTCAGCCCCTCGAGATCCAGGGAGAAGAGCGATTCCCGCGATCGGATCTCGAAATGGTCGCCGCCGGCCTTGAGATCCTCGGAATGGGAATGCCTCTCGATCGCCTCCTCGAACTGGCCGCCCAGCACGCCGCCAATGTCGACCGACTCGCCGAACAGGCGATCGATCTCTTCGATGACCACGTTCGAAAACCACGAGGCGAAGACGAAGAGAGCGTCCGTCGAGCGTTCGAGCGACTGCTTCCGCAGGCGACCCAGATCGTCGCCCTGCATTTTCAAAGGACCGTCGTGGCTCGTGCGCTCGCGCGTCTGCGGGGTCGTGGTGAGGAGAGCGCCCTGGAAGAGGCACTCGAAGCGACGGAGAGGGCAAGATTGGAGGTTCAGTGGCGTTAGGCGATCTGCCGTCCGGCGAGGACAAGAGGGTTCGGGTGCGGGACATGTTCGATCGGATCGCGCCGCGATACGACGCGCTCAATCGCGTGATGTCGGTCGGGATGGATCAGCGTTGGCGACGCCGCGCGCTGGACAAGATCGATGTGGGCCCCACTGACCTCGTCGTCGACCTCGCCTGTGGTACGGGCGATTTCTGCGCGCTCGTTGCGGGTCGCGGGGCGAAGGTGATCGGGGTCGACTTCGCTCTGCAGATGTTGAAGCAGGGGCGCACACGTGGGCTCGATTTCCGATCGGTCCAGGGCGACGGTGAGTGGCTGCCCTTTCGGTCGGCTTCGGTGGACGTGGTGACCTGCGGCTTCGCTCTGCGAAATTTCGTTTCCCTGTCCGCGGTGCTGAGCGAGATCGCGCGGATCCTCAAGCCGGGCGGGCGCACTGCACTAATCGATGTCGACCGTCCTGCCTGGGGTCCCATTCGGGCGGCGCATTCTCTCTACTTCGACCACGTCGTTCCGATGGTTGGGGGACTGGTCTCCGATCGGCAGGCCTATCGATATCTGCCGCAGTCGACCGCCTATCTGCCGCCGCCAGAGGAGTTGCGATCGATGATGTCGGGGGCCGGCTTCCTCGAGGTCGATCGAGAGAGCCTCTTCCTTGGCTCGGCACAGATTCTGACGGGAGCCCGCGGACCCCTCACGCCCGTGGGTGGAGGTCTGTCATGAATCGGGAGGAGACAGCGATCTCTCATGCCCTTCCCTCGAGTGAACGGGATCTCGTGTCGATCGCCGTGGGCCGGGCGCGAGAGTCCGGCCAGACCCGTTGGGTCGCCCTCGCGGTCGATGTCGATCCGGGTACTCCCATCGAGGACGCCCTCGAATTCTTTTCGCGTGCAGGGAAGCGCGATCGATTCCTCTGGAGCCGAGACGTTTCGTCCGACTTCAGTGTTTGCTGGGGCGTCGTGGACGAGATCGAGAGTGCGGGCGCGGATCGATTCCGAGACGTGCGCTCGTGGTGCGAAGGGGTGCGTGCGCGAATAGACTGGATCGGGGATTCGCGACCCGCGACGACGGCAACCTTTTTCGGTGGCTTCGGGTTCGAAACCGAGTCCCGCGGCTCGGCGGAATGGAAGGCCTTTCCGGCCGCCCGCTTCGTTCTCCCGGAGGTGATCGTCGAGCGTCGCAACGGCAAGGCGCGTGGCGTGTTCATCGCGCGAGTCGAATCGAGTTCGAGCGTGACCTCGGTGATCAGGGAATTGCTCGAGCGTCGAAAGGAGTTCGAGGGCAGTGATCGCAGGGAAGACCCAGCGATCGTCGGTGCCTCGACGGCTCTCCGGTCTTTGCCCGTGTCGTCCAGCGATTGGCCGGCGGGTCCGGAATATCGGGTCCGTTCCGATCGGAGTCACGACACCTTTCGCGCCCAGGTACGAGGAGCGCTCGACGCATTCGAGCGGGGCCCACTCTCGAAGGTCGTCCTCGCTCGCTCTCTCACAGTGGACCACGACGGCGACATCGATGTGCCGTCCTTTCTCGGTCGATTGCGCTCGCTCTACCCGACCTGCACGTTGATCGCGATGGGTCGAGGGGAGGATACGTTCCTTGCGGCCACCCCCGAGACGCTGGTTCGGGTCCGCGAGGGCGCCGTCGAAACCGCAGCACTCGCGGGATCGGCGCCGCGTGGGCGTCATCCAGAAGAGGACCGCGCCCTCGCTTACGGGTTGATGTCGAGCGCCAAGGAGCGTTCCGAGCATGCCCATGTCGTCGATGCGATTCGTGCCGTACTCGAGCAGTCCTGCGAGGCGATCGAGATCCCGGAGTCGCCCGTTCTGCGACCGCTCTTCGGGATCCAGCATCTGGAAACGCCGATCCGCGGCCGACTGAAGCGCGTCAGCGAATCGGCGCGCGGGGTCGATGCGCTCGACCTCGTGGAAGCGCTGCATCCGACCCCCGCGGTCGGCGGGACTCCGCGAGTCGCCGCGGAAGATTGGCTGCAGCGATCCGAAGGACTCGATCGTGGTTGGTATGCAGGACCGATCGGATGGCTCGACAGCCAGGGAGGGGGTGATTTTCGTGTGGCACTGCGCTCGGGACTGATCCGGAACGGACTCGGGGAGTCGGATCGGTCTGGGGCGAGTCGCGTTCGGCTGTTTGCCGGCGCCGGAATCGTCGAGGGATCGGACCCGGAACAAGAACTCGTCGAAACGCGGATCAAACTTCGAGCGTTGCTCGCACCGCTCACGGAGATCTGAGGTGAGCGATTCCCGATCTCGGGGCACGATTGCTTCCGATCCGCCTGGCGAGATCTCTGCCTTCGTCTCCGACCCTGTCGCGGTCTATGGATTCGTCGGGACATTCTTCCAGGCACTTCGAAGCGCCGGCGTCGAACACGTCGTCGTGTCCCCTGGCTCCCGTTCGACGCCGCTGGCGATCGTGGCGCATCGCACGCGAGGGCTTCGGACCTGGATCGAACTCGACGAACGCGCCGCTGCGTTCTTCGCGCTCGGTCTCGCAAAGGCGAGCGGGCGGCCGACTGTGATCGTGTGCACATCGGGGACGGCGGCCGCGAATTATCTCCCCGCTGTTATCGAGGCTCATTATTCGCGTGTTCCGCTCATCGTGGCCTCCGCCGACCGCCCGCCCGAATTGCGGGATTGGGGCGCGGGACAGACGATCGACCAGGTCGGTCTCTACGGGCGCTATCCGCGCTGGGCAGTCGAGGTGCCGATTCCCGGAGCGGGTCGGGATGCTCGACGTTATGCGGTTCAGCTGGCGGGAAGAGCAGTAGAGGTGGCGGTGTCGACGCCGGCGGGCGCCGTCCATCTCAACTGGCCTCTGCGAGAGCCCCTGGCTCCGCCGGTGGACTTTTCGGATCCGATCGGTTCCGATCCGCCGCCGGACGCCACAAGTCCACGCTTTACAGAAGCGCGAGCCATCGCCGATCCCGCGGATATCCGCGAACTCGTCGAGCTCGTGCGGCGGAAAGAGCGTGGCGTCCTCTGTTGTGGACCGATGGATGCGAAACCTGCGCTGCGGGAGGCGCTCTCGAATTTCTCAGCGGCCGCCGGTTGGCCAATTCTCTCAGATCCCGCCTCGAACCTGCGGAGCGAGGTGCGACCGGGCCGTGCTCCCCTTCTCGACCGAGGTGATGTCCTCACGCGCACGACTGTCTTTCGGGAGCACATGAAGCCCGATGTGGTCCTCCGGATCGGAGACACGCCGGTTTCGAAGGCGCAACGACTCTGGATCGAATCCGCAGAGCCGGCTTCGATCTATTGGCTGGACGAGGGAGGTCACTGGGGTGAGCCGTCCCATCGTGTCACCCGGGTGATTCGAGGCGGGGCGGCCTCGTTGCTCGAGTCCGCCGCCGCTCTGCTCGTCCGAGACTCGCGTGAAGGGTCGTTTCGAGATCGCGCCTGGTGCCGTTCTTTCGAAACTTCGAACGCCGTCGCGGGCAAGGCGATCGAGGACGTGGTATTTGCGGAGGATGGATGGTCGGGGTTGGCGGTCGCGGCGACCCTGGCCCGAGCCGCCCCCCCGGAGGCCCAGCTCTTTACGTCGAATAGCATGTCGATCCGGTTGCTCGACCTGGGCTTCGGCCATCGCCCGGACTCTCTTCGGGTGCTCTCCAGTCGCGGCGCGAGTGGAATCGATGGAGTGACCTCGACGGCGCTCGGGGCGGCGGCGGCATCGGGCCGGCGGACGCTTCTGATGACCGGAGACCTGGCATTTCTTCACGACCTCAGTGGGCTGCTGATCGCGCGGCGCGAGGCGATTCCGCTCACGATCGTCGTGATCGATGACAACGGCGGAGGGATCTTCTCTTTCCTCCCGATCGCAGCCCTGGGCGAGAGCGTGTCTTTCGAAGAGTTGTTTCGAACGCCCCATGAACTCGATCTCGCCCGTGTCGCCGCGCTCTTCGAATTGGACTATTGCCGGGCCGATGGGATCAGGGAACTCGAAGCGGCAATCGCCAGGGCGACCGAACGGCCTGGCGTTTCGATCATCCATGTTCCGGTCGACGCCGCTTCGAACGAAGCGAGATTCCGCCGAGCGGTCGCGAGGGCCTGTGAGGCCGTCGAAGCTGGTTTTTCGCGGTGAGCACCAGAGCTTTCCAGGAGGTATTCGTCGAAGCCGGAGGGGTGCGTCTTCACGCCATCGTCGAGGGCGTTTCGCGCAAGAACGCCGAATCCGTTCTGGTGCTTCATGGATTCACGGGAGGTGCCGAGAGCATGTCGTGTGTCTCCGATCCACTCTCGCGGGAGCGCTGCGTGGCGCGACTCGAACTCGTGGGACACGGGGAGAGCGATGCCCCGGAATCGCTTGCTCGCTATTCGATGGCGGCGTGTGCCGATCAGATCGTGGAGGCGGCCCGTGCGCTCGACCTCGGTCGCCCGCATCTGGTCGGCTACTCGATGGGCGCTCGCGCGGCGCTCGCGGCTGGGCTCGCCCATCCCGATTCATTCTCGAGTCTGGTTCTGGTCGGTGCGACCGCGGGAATCGCGGACCCGACGCTTCGGGCCGAACGCATTGCCCTGGATGAAGAGCTCGCAGACCGGATCGAACGCGAGGGCATCGAGGCCTTCGTCGACCATTGGATGGCGTTGCCGATCTTCGCGAGTCAAGCACGTCTGGGTGCGGATGCCCTCGCGCGGGCGCGGGCGCTGCGACTTCGCAATCGACCGAAGGGTCTCGCGCGAAGTCTGCGCGGAATGGGAGCGGGCGCCCAGGAGCCACTTCACGAACGACTCGGTCGATTTCAACGGCCGATACTGCTCGTCGTCGGTCAGCAGGACGACAAGTTTCGTAGTATTGCTGCGTCCCTCGAACCCGCGATGGCGGACGCGAGAATCGAGATCGTCGAGAACGTGGGACACGCAGCGCATCTCGAGGCACCGGACTCCTTCGCGCTCGTCCTTCGCCGATTTTTCGAGGATCTCGAAGCCGACCCCCGTGGCGATCGGGCGGGAGCCTCGGGTATTTCACGACGATCCCCGGACGAGCGACCCGATCCGCCCGCAGGAGATCGTGCATGAGCGAAGTCCATCCCGGAAGCCTTCAGGCCTGGGTCATGGCCGCACGTCCACACACGCTTCCCGTTTCGATCGGTCCCGTGCTCGTCGGCACCGCCGTCGCCCAGGTGGAGGGGGGCGCGAAGATCTTGCCAGCAATCGCCGCGGGTCTCGGAGCGTTGCTCCTTCAGGTTGGATCCAATTTTGCGAACGACGTATTCGATTTCGAAAAGGGAGCGGACAACGAAGATCGGATCGGACCGCCGCGCGCGACCCAACTGGGACTGCTCCCCCCCGCCGCCATGAAGCGTGGCATGCTCGTGGTCTTTTCTCTGGCGACGCTTGTCGGCGCCTACCTCTGCTGGGTCGCCGGACCGGTGATCATTGCCGTCGGTCTGGTCTCGATCGCCGCCGCGATCGCATATACCGGCGGACCCTGGCCGCTCGGCTACCACGGCCTCGGAGATGTCGCGGTCTTCCTGTTCTTCGGGCTGGTCGCGGTCGTCGGAACGACTTTCGTTCAGACCGGGTCCTTGTCCGGGCTCGGGCTCGTGTGCGCATTGCCCGTTGGTGGCCTCGCGACGGCGATTCTCGTCGTGAACAACCTGCGCGATATCGACAGCGACGCCGCGGTGGGAAAGCGGACGCTGGCCGTTCGGCTGGGGCGTAGCGGCGCGCGAATCGAGTGGGCGGTGTTGGTCGGGGGCGCCTACCTGGTGCCGATCGTTCTGTGGCTCGGGGTCGGGGAGGCGCCCTGGATCTTGTTGCCCTGGGTCTCGGCTCCCCGCGCGCTCAGACTCTTCGGTGTCATCCGGTCGAATGAGGGTGGTCCCGCTCTCAATGAGGCCCTCGCAGGCACCGCGCAGTTGGGCTTTCTCTTCTCGATGTTATTCGCGTTGGGGCTCGCGGCGTGACGCTTCGGCGCGCCACGCTCCGGCCTTTTTCCCTTCCCCTCGTGCGCTCGCTCGCGACCGCCCACGGCCGGATTTCCGAGCGCCTCGGCTGGCTCGTCGAACTCACCGATCGAGAGGGTCGACACGGATTCGGTGAGGCGACGCCGCTTCCGGAATTCGGGACCGAAGATCTCTCGACCTGTCGACGGGCCCTCGAAGACGGGCTGGCCTCCTGGGTTCGAGGGAGGGAAGACCCCTCGCAATCCATCGGGGATCGTTCAGCAGACGGAGCGGCCTCATTTCGCGGAATCGATGCGCCCTGTGCTCGATCCGCGATCGACTCGGCACGGTTCGATCTGGCGGCAAGAGGAGCGGAGCGAAGCCTCGCGGCCGAGGTTCGCGATCGCGCGGGTCGGGCCGGGATTCCACATTCCTCCGTCGCCGTCCAGGCGCTCGTCGGCGGCGCCGATCCGGCGAGTGTCGAGGAGAGCGCAGCGGCGTACTCGGGCCAGGGCTTTCGGGCATTCAAGCTGAAGCTTGCCGTGTCGAGCGAACTCCGGGATCTGGGCCTCGACCTCGAGCGGGTGTCCGCCCTGCGCTCGGTAATCGGAACGTCGGCCCGCTTGAGGCTCGACGCGAACGAGGCGTGGAGCCGAGCGCAAGCGGCGGAGGCTCTGGTCGCGCTCGAACCCTTCTCGATCGACTATGTCGAGCAGCCGGTCCCCCGCAACGATCTGGTGGGCCTCAAACACCTCTCGCAAGAGGGCGCGATTTCCGTGGCAGCCGACGAGGCGCTGCTCGGAGGAGGCGTCTGGGCCTGTCTCGACGCCCGTGCAGCATCGATTCTGATCGTCAAGCCCGCCGCGGTCGGGGGACTCTCGGATGCGATCGCGCTCTGGCGCCGTGCCCAGCAGGACGGGCTGCGAGTCGTCTGGTCCAGCTTGATCGAGGGCGCGGTCGGGCGCGCCGCGCCCCTGGCTCTCGCCGCGGGACTGTCGCCCGCTGACGAAGTGCACGGTCTCGGAACGGCTGGACTGCTCGCTGCCGACCTCTGCGCGGGGTCGGAATTCGAGCGACTCGATGAACGGGGGCACATGCGTGTGTCGACGCACGCGGGGATCGGTTTCGATCCCGTGCTCCCGTGCACGGCAGAGTCCGTTTTCGACGCGCCGAATCCGGCCGACTCCAACCCCAGTGGTGGCGGCGATCGATTTCCCCACGAGCGGGGTCCGGTCTTCGAGGTCGAGGCATGACCGGGATGAGCGGGCGATGAGCGTGGACCGGCGCGAGGAATGGATTGCCGGGCTCGCGGATTTGGGAGAGGCGCGGGAGGCGCTCCGCTTCGAGGGGCAGCAGATCGGGTATGCCGAACTCGCCGCTGCCGCCCGGGAAACAGACGGCCGATTGGCCGCGATCGGGATCGAGCCCGGGGATCTCGTTGCGATCCTCGCTCCGCCTAGCGTGGAGGGGATCGTCTTGATTCACGCGATGCTCGCGCGGGGTGTCGTCATGTTGCCGCTGAACGCCCGGTTGGCGGAGACCGAACAACGAGATGCGATCACTTCCACGTCGGCCCGATACGTCGTCGTTCCGAGGGCGGATGCTCGGGGGCCCGAATCGGGCGGCCATCGGCTCGTCGCGGGATTGGGCTGCGGTCTGCTGGCGATGGCAGCGGCAGACGCAACGATCGCGGTCGATCTCGATATCGCGATCGAGTCCTCGCTGCTTCTCGATGAGATCGCACATGAGCGGCGAGGCGAGAGAATCGACGAAGGCGCCGCACTCGTCCTTCAGACCTCGGGCACGGGCGGCCGGCCGAAGGGGGCCGTTCTCGGATTCGACAACCTGATCGCCAGTGCACGCGCCTCCGCGGCTCTTCTCGGAAGCGAAGAGAAAGATCGATGGCTGTTATGCATGCCGATATTCCACATCGGAGGACTGTCGATCCTGATTCGATGTGCGCTGATCGGCGCATGTGTCGTCCTGCACGATCGTTTCGATGTCGGGAAAGTCGTTCACGCACTCGAAGGCGAAAGGATCACGCACGTGAGTTTCGTGGCGACCATGCTCGCACGGATCATCGAAGCGCGCGGTACAGCGCGGGCCCCGGCATCGCTCTCGGTCGTCTTGCTCGGTGGTGGCCCCGCCGGAGCGAGTCTCCTCGAGCGCGCGCGGACGCTCGGCTATCCGGTCGCGCCGACCTACGGACTCACCGAGGCCGCCTCCCAGGTCGCGACGCGGCCACCCGATCGGGAGGTGCTCCGTGAGGACGATCTCGCGTCGGGACTCGAGGTGCTTCCGGGCGTCGAGATACGGATCGTCGATTCGAATCGGGATCGTGTCGAGTCGGGCGTCGAGGGCGAGATCGAGGTGCGTGGACCGATCGTGATGCGAGGCTACCTCGAGGACGAGAAGGCGACGCGTGAAGCGATCCGAGCGGGCTGGCTGTCGACGGGAGATATCGGGTGCCTCGATACGCGCGGAGGGCTCCGGGTATTCGATCGTCGCGCCGACCTGATCGTGTCCGGGGGCGAAAACGTCTACCCCGCCGAACTCGAGTCGATCCTGCTAGAGGCCGAGGGGGTTGAAGACGTGGGGGTATTCGGGATTCCCGATCGGGAATTCGGAGCTCGCCCGGTCGCGGTCGTCGTGTTGCGGGAGGGAGTGCCCTTCGATCCAGATATGCTCTCAGATTTCTGTCGCGCCCGGATGGCCCGCTACAAGCGGCCCGTCGAGTTTCAAGCGGTCGGCGAGCTTCCGCGGACCGCAACCGGAAAGCTGCGGCGTCGTGTGCTTCGCGAACGCTGGCGAATAGGGCGCTAGGCGATCGCTCGGGGCTCGATGACGCCTTTTGCGATCATCCCGGCGAGCGCACTACCGAAGGCACATCCCCGATTCGATTGCTGGCCCGGGATGCTCTCGGCTAGCGCCGGGTTCGATCGCAGGAAGGCTTCGGAGAGTTCGCCATAGGCGAAGGCCCTGCTTCGATCGCTGGAGAGTTCTTCGAGAAGTGGTCGCGCCGTCCACGTGAGTCCTGCGCGGTCGGGCGCGGTCGGGCGCGGCCTCGGGGACTAACGCGGGTCTCGCGCGAGGGCTTCCGCGATGATCCCGCGGACGTGGTTCATCATGTCGTCGGCCTCGAGTTTCTCGACGTCGCTCGGCGGGATTGGGTCGAGAATTTCGATCGAGATCGGGTGTCGTCCTTGCAGGACGAAGCCACGCTTGGGCAGGGCATCGCCGGTCCCACGCAAGACGATCGGTTGAATCGGAACACCGTTGCTCTTCGCGATTTCGAAGGCGCCGGGATTGAAGGATCGCAACCTCCCCGTCGAGGAGCGTGTGCCCTCTGGAAACATCACGATGGAGCTTCCCTCGCTGATCACTTCATCGCATCTTTGCATCATCGCGCGAATACTTCGGGTCGTTCCGCGGCGCAACGGGATATAGCCACACAGGGTCATGTTCCAGCCGATCAAAGGCACGCTGAAATTCTCTTGTTTCGAGACCCATTTGAAATGGCTCTGCAATCGAAAGAGCACGAGGATGTCCACGAGGGATAGGTGGTTGGCGACGATCACCACCGGTCCGGCTTCGTGCATGCGTTCGCGTCCGTGGATCCGAACGGGCCATGCCGGATTGAACCAGGTGTAGAGGGACGCCCAGACCGATGTGAACTTGTGCATCGCCCAGCGCCGACGATCGAAGGCGAAGGTCACGCAATAGAGCAGCACCGCAAGGGGAAAGAGAATCGCGGACGAAAGGACCACAAAACCCCAGAATGCGAGGGACAGCGCGATTCGCACTAGGGACGGCTCGAGAGGCGGCTCGCCTCGACGAAGGCATCGAAGAGCCTCGAGCTCGAATTCTCATTCATCTTTTCGGGATGCCACTGCACGCCGATCTCCCATTTCGCGTCCGTTGTCTCGCCGATTTTCGCAGCCGCTTCGAATGCCTCGATGACTCCGCCGGGGCCGTGGGCGACGGCACGGTATTCCCCACCGAGCTCCCGCACGGCCTGATGGTGCAGGCTGTTGACCCATCCCGCATCCGATTCCAGGATTCTGCCCAGCAGACTATCCGTCACGATCTCGATCGAGTGACGCCCCTGCGGCGGCAATCGATGGTCCGTGATCGCTGGCTCCCGGCTCGGCAGGTGGGCTTCGAGGGTTCCGCCCCGGGCGCGCGCCATCAGCTGCATTCCGTAGCAGATTCCGAGGATCGGAAGACCACGTCGTGAGCTGGCCTCGAAGAGCGACTCGTCGAACTCGAGCTGGGCCTCCGCGACGACCTCGAGCTCGACGCCCGAAGGAAGCGGACGGTCGCTCGGGAAATCGTCCCCGCCCGGGATGACCAATCCATCGAGGGTCTCCGCAAGCGCTTCGGGATCCCCCTGGATCGGGAGGTGGACCGGGAGCCCACCGGCACGATCGACGGCGTCGGCGTAGCAGCGATCGATGTAGTGATAGCTCCGGCCCTCACGCCAACGTCCACGGTCGTCGAGGCTGAGCGGGATCCCGATTCGAGGTCGGTGCATGGCACGAGCATAGCCATCTGCGGCATCCTGCCCGGATGGCACAAGTGGTGATCGCGGGATGCGGCTATGTCGGCAATGCGCTGGCGGGCATGCTGATGAATGAAGGGCACGAGGTCTATGGCATCCGCCGCAGCGTGGATGCCCTGGTCGAGGGTGTGAAGGGAATCGTCGGAGACGTCGCGCGTCCGGACGCATTGGGGCCGGCACCCGCGCGGGTCGAATACGCGGTCTTCACCGTGGCAGCGGACGAGGGGACGGAACAGGCCTATCGGCGGGCCTACCTCGACGGATTGGCAGGGTTCTTGGAGTGGTTGGCGGATGAGGGGCAACGACCGCGTCGGATCGTGATGGCCTCGAGCACGTCGGTCTACGGACAGCGCCGCGGCGAGCCCATCGACGAAGAGTCCCCGACCCATCCGACCCAGTTTCGAGGAGAGACCCTGCTCGCCTCCGAGGGGCTGCTCGCCGCAAGCGGGATCTCGAGCGTCGTCGTGCGTCTAGGTGGGATCTACGGACCGGGTCGAGCGGGTCTGATCGAGCGCGCTCGCGAGGGACGACTTCGGTTGCGTGCAGAGGAACACTTCACCAACCGGATTCATCGCGACGACGCCGCTGGGCTGATCCGCCATCTCCTCTTCCTCCGCAAGCCCGAGGCCCTCTATCTGGGCGTCGATGATCGCTCCGCGGAGGAGGCGGAAGTCTTTCGCTGGCTCGCGAAAGAGTTGAACGTCGAGCCCCCGGTCGAAGAGTCGGGGGAGGCAGCGGAGGTGGCGTCCAGGGGTCGGCGCGCAGTCGGTAGCAAGCGTTGCAGCAATCAACGAGCGCGAGACAGCGGCTATCGATTCCGTTACCCGAGTTTTCGTGAGGGCTACGGCGAGTTGATCCGAGCGGTCCAGGCCGATTGATGTCGAAGGGCGGCGCTTCCTCGACGGCACCGCGAGTTGCGCCCGAGACGGCCGCGATGCCCGGAGCGATCTACTCGCCCTTTGCCGACCGAATGGCCGATCGAATGGCCGATCG
>JAPYTP010000004.1:0-45536 GCA_029941885.1 Myxococcota bacterium | reverse complement strand
CGAATGGCCGATCGAATGGCCGATCGGATCGCCGATCAGAGTGGGCCGCTCTTTCCGCTCCATGTCGGCGACACCTGGCGGGATCCCTTCGTGGGGGCGCGTTCGGAGGATATTCCCTCGGCGGTCCATTCGCGCCTTCACGCCTACGGAGACACTCGCGGTCTGCCCGAGTTGGTCGAGCGCTTGAGTCAGAAGCTGCGAGAGAAGAATGGACTGGCTCGTTCGTCGGAGCAGGTCTTGGTCACCGCCGGCGCGACGGGGGGCCTCGCGGCGGTTGCGGGCGCCGTTCTCTCGCCGGGGGATGAGATGCTCATCCTGGCGCCCTTCTGGCCGTTGATTCGTGGCATCGCGCAAAGTTTTCGCGCGCGTCCCGTCGAGGTCCCTTTCTTCGATCGGGTATCGAGTCTGCGGGAGGCGGAGGAGGCAGTCGAATCCCGAATCACCCGCCGCAGCCGCGTGCTCTACGTCTCGACCCCGTCGAACCCGACGGGGCGAGTGATTCCAGGCGATTGGCTCGAGGCGATGGCGGCAGTCGCTCGGCGCCACGATCTCTGGATCTTCTCGGACGAGGTCTACGAGGATTATCATTACGCCAGTCCGGAGGACTCCCCGTCGAGCTCTGGGGGCCGGCATGTGTCGATTGCTCGATTCGCCCCCGAGCGGACCCTCTCCGTCTTCTCATTCTCGAAGAGCTATGCGATGGCCGGCCAACGAGTGGGCTACCTCGCGGGCCCGGAGCAGGTGCTCGTGGAAGCGAGAAAGATCGCAACGCATCTCTACTATCACGCCCCGATCATCGGACAGTGGACCGCACTCAAGGCGCTCGAGGAAGGGGACGCATGGATTGCCGAGGCTCGCGAACAGGATCGCGCCGTCGGCGTGGATGTCGCCAGACGTCTCGGGGTTCCCACTCCGGAGGGCGGAACATTCCTTTTTCTGGACGTGCGGGCCCGACTCGACGATCGTGGCTTGATGGGACTGCTCGAGGATTGCTTCGAGCAGGGGGTGCTCGTGGCACCGGGATCGAGCTGCGGCGGGGATTACGCTGACTGGATTCGTCTCAGCTATACCGCGGCGCCGGGAGCCGAGGTTCGCGAGGCCGCGCGCCGCTTGGCGATCGTTCTGGGTCGATGAGGAGAAGGTCAGGCATGTGGCGAGCCCTCTTTTCTACATTTCTTGCAGTGGCGATGAGCGGTTGTCTCGGTGCCCCCGAGAGTCTGCCTCCCTGCGATGCATGGGCCACGGACGACGTGATCTGCGGGCTGATGAACCCCGAGGATCTCAGCCACCTGCCGAGCGGCGGCTGGGTCGTCGTGAGCGAGATGCTTATGGCGGACCCGAACGCGGAGGAAGATGCGGGTCCGTTCATTTCGGGCCGACTGACCGCGGTTCGAATGGGTGAGAACACGGGCCGGATCGAGCGCAGAAAACTCTTTCCACATGAATGGGCAGAGGCTTCACCGGACGCGAATCAATGGGGTGATCCGAGTTGCGACGGACCCCCGGGAGGTGGAGATTTCCGCCCCCACGGAATCGATGTGGGCACGGGGCCAGACGGTCGCTCGGCTCTCGCGGTCGTCACCCACGGCGTTCGTGAGGTGATCGACCTCTTCGAGATCGCGAGCGGGCCCGAACCGGCACTCGAGTGGCGGGGTTGTGTCGAGATGGTCGAGACGGTGTCGGCGAACGATGTGGCGCTCCTGGGAGACGGGTCGCTGCTCGTGACGAACATGATTCCGCGCTTCCAATCGATCGGCGTGACCGCGATCTGGAACATGCTGAAGATCAGCATGGGTTTCCGGACGGGCTCGGTCCTCTACTGGTCGCCGGGAGGCGAATGGGTCGAACTCGAAAACAGCCGAGCGAGCGCGCCGAACGGAATCGCGGCCTCGGCGAATGGTCGCGTGGTCTTCGTCGCGGAGTGGGGAAGGGAGGCGGTCTACCGACTGCGCTTCGCCGAGGGCCTGCGGGCGGGGGCGATCCCAGAACGGGACGAGGTTTCGATCGACGGGGCTCCCGACAATCTCACCTGGACCGCCGCGGGTCAGCTGCTCGTCGCGGCCCAGCGGGTCGGGCCGATCGGGGTGCTCGGCTGCGGGCTGATCGAGTCCGGTGGCTGTGACGTCGGTTATTCCGTGACGCTGATCGATCCAGTGCGCTTCACCACGCGGCCGGTCGCCGCCGGGCGCGGGGCTGCGAGCGTTGCGCTGGAAGTCGGCGACGAGATCTGGGTGGGCGTCTTCGCCGGCGATGGGATCACTCGTGTGCCGAAGGTCGAATGAGCCCGTTCGGCGACCCGTCCGGCCGAATCCGAGGACGGTAGGCGGGGAAGACGCGTCACCGATCGAGTATGCTCGACGGCTCTCCCGCAAGTCCAATCAACCGAGGAATCCGTATGTCGATCGATCTCGTACTCAACGCCCCCGAGACCCCCGCTCGCACAGCGAGCATCAAGTCGATGCAGCTTTCCATGGCGGGGGATGCCCAGGGGTGGCTCGACCTCTTCGCCGATAACGCCGTCCTCCAGGACCCCTACGGCCCCTCACCGATGGATCCCGAGGGCAAGGGGCAGGTCGGGAAAGCAGCGATCGAGAAATTCTGCGCAGCCTATATCCGCCCGGATACGATCCGATTCGAAATCCGGCAGACGATGAACGGAAACGGACCCTGTGTGAACGTCGGGACGATCTACGCGAAGCGTCCCGATGGGACCGTCGCCTGGAACGAGGTGATCAACATCTACGAGGTCAATGAGGCCGGAAAGATCACGCTGCTCCGTTCCTATTGGGACTTCGAAGCGAACCAGAAGTCGATGTTCTAGGCCGCCGTTTGCTCTTCGTCGAACGAAGCAACCGAACGGAGAAATTGCAGGAGGGTCTCGCGGCCCGGCTGATGGCGCCAGGACGAGATCCCCTCGCGACGTCGGTCGTGGTGGTGCAGGGCCCCGGGATGGAGCGCTGGCTCGCACAGTCGATCTCGCGCCGCTTCGGGGTCTGTGCGAATACCGAGTTCCTCTTTCCGCGCCAGCTACTCGAAAGGATCTTCGAGAGCACGCCTTCGGAGGTAGCCTCGGGCAAGAACCCCGGCTGGGAACACGGACGTCTCGTCTGGTCGATCGCTCGGCGCCTATCCGAGGGAAGGGGCGACGCGGACTACGAACCGCTCTCGAGATATCTCGACAGTGCCGACGCCGATTGGCGTCTCGTTGCGCTTTCACGTCGAATCGCGAGCCTGATCGATCAATACATCACCTACCGACCGGATTGGGTGCGTTCCTGGCGGGAGGCGGCGACTCTCCCGCAAGCACGCGACGAGCGCTGGCAGGCTCGGCTCGTCCAGGAACTCAGCGCGGAACTCGGCCGGGGACATCTTGCGGATCGCGCAGGGGATTTTATCGATGCCGTGGCTTCGCCCGATGCGTCGCAGCTCTTGGCAAGTCTCGGGCAGGCGCTTCCCGACGTCGTCGAGATCTTTGCGATCTCGACGCTGCCGCCGCTCTACCTCTCGGTGATCGAAGGCCTCGCGAGCCACCGAGATGTCCACCTCTCGGTTCTCTCTCCATCGCGAAGCTATTGGGCAGATCTCTGGCGTGAGGTGAGAGAGGGCGATCTCGACAACCCGGTCGGGGGGGAAGGCGAAGGCAGCCCCGGGCTCTTCGGCGCCGCGCCCGCGACCCCCGCCGTGCGACTCCTCGCGGGCCTCGGGCGGCTGGGCGGAGATTTTCAGCGCTGCCTCGAGGATCAGATGACGCTCCACGAGGGAGAGGTCGATCGGTTCGAATCCCCCGTGGACAACCAGGAGGCGCCGAGTCTTCTGCGCCGACTCCAGACCGATCTGCTCGACCTCGCGGCCGATTTCGATCCGGATGCAGGATCGGGCGAGAATTTCACGCGAATCGTGCGTCGCGACGATGATTCGATTCGAGTTCATCTCTGCCACGGCCCTCGACGAGAACTCGAGGTCGTCGAGGCGGCGCTGCGGGACGCTTTCGAGCACGACCCGACGCTTTCGCCGGAAGACGTGATCGTGATGGCCCCGCGAATCGACGAAATCGCTCCGGACATCGAGGCGGTCTTCGGGGTTCCACACGACGAGAGTCGGCGAATTCCGCATCGGATCGCGGATCGAGGCGTGTTCGAGCGCTCGCCCGTCGCAGCGGCCTTTCGGAGCTTGCTCGCTCTGCTCGGGGGGCGAGCCGCGCGGAGCGAAGTCCTCGACTGGCTGTCTATGGAGCCCGTTCGCTCGCGGTTTGGGCTCGACGAGGAGGCGGTCGAACGTCTTGGGGAGTGGGCCGAGCAAGCGGGAATCCGCTTCGGTCTCGACGAGGATCATCGCGAAGCGCTCGGCCTCGTGCGCGCTCGATCCCATACCTGGGCTGACGGTCTCGAACGCCTGGCACTCGCCCATGCCGTGGGTGCGGGGGCCGACGTCTATGCCGGCATCGCGCCGGAGCCGCTCGATCCCTTCTCCGATCCGGAGGTGCTGGGCGCGATCGGGGACGTCGAAACGATGCTGCGAATTGCCCGTGGCCAGATCGCGTCCAAGCGCAGCGTCGCGTCATGGAGTCGCTGGCTGGAAGACCTCCTCGAGCGCGGCTGCGTACGGGGGGACGCCAACGCCCACGAGCATTCTGCGATCCGCCGCCTGCTACAGGGTTTCGAAGAGAGTGCGACAGCGGCGGGTTTCGACGAACCGATTCCATTCGAGGCGATTCGGGAGAGTGTGGCGGATTCGCTCGAATCGAGTCCGGCCCCTCAGGCCTTCCTTGCCGGTGGCGTGACCTTCTGCGAACTCGTCCCGCTTCGAGCGATTCCCTTTCGCGTGGTCGTGATCCTTGGAATGAGTGATCAGGCTTTCCCGCGAGGTCGGGCCGCAGCGGGATTCGATCTGATGGCGCGCGCACCCCGCCCGGGCGATCGAAGCACCCGAAGCGATGACCGCTACCTGTTCCTCGAAGCGATGTTGTCCGCGCGGGATCGACTGATCCTGACGGTTCCCGGACGGGATGTGCGTGATGGAAGCGATCTGCCGCCGTCGATCGTAATCACCGAGCTGTTGGACGCGATCGAAGGCTCCTTCGAACTCGAGTCATCGGTCGACGAAGCAGGCTGGGCCGAGAATCCGCCTGCGACGCTGCGCGCGTCGATCGTCGTCCATCACGCGCTTCAATCGTTCAGCGATCGCTATTTCGAGGTCCCCGGTGATCCTCGTCTGCTCGGCCGCGACGAAGAGGCCTACGCCGGAGCTCTCGCGCGCCGGCGGGCTGCCGAGGCGGGCGGGGGGATTCGTCGCCGATTTCTCGCGGACTTGTGGAATGGGGATCCGGCCAGCGATCCGGAGCCGGGTCAGCCGGTGCTGGTGCTGGACGACCTGGCGGAGAGGGTGCTGCGGTCGACTCGTTATTTCACGCGCGAACAGCTTCGCCTGCGACTTCCGCGAAGCGAAGAGGTCGCAAACGATCTCGATCCCGTCGAGTTCGAGGGGCTCGAGCAGTACTCGCTCGGCAGCGCGCTGCTCGAGGATCTCGATGCGGGGGTGACCTCGGAAGAAGCGACGATGCGCCTGCTTGCGCGTGCCACGATTCCGGCGGGTCGTCCGGGCGAACTCGCCGTGCGTGCCCTCGTGGAAGAAGTGAACGAAGTCGCAATCCGGGTGCGAGAGCGATCCCCGGGTTCGCGTCTCGACGACCTCGAGTGCGGGATCGAACTCGAGGTCGAGGGACTGGGCAGCTGCCGGCTCGAGGGGCGTCTCGACCGGCTCGGACCAGCGGGTCGGTTCGTCGTGGACTTCCGACGGATCGGGGGGCGCGGCGACCTCGAAGCGTGGATCCGTCACCTCTTTCTCTGTGCGTGTATCGAGGACGGTGCTGAACTCGAGGCGCGCACCGTGCTCGTGGGCCGCGCGGAATCCAGATCGGTCAAGGACCAGGTCGTGCTCTTCGAGGGAGTCGCCGAGCCTCGAGCCCATCTCGCTCGACTCTTCGAATGGGCCTGGAGCACGAGATCTGCGCCGCTCCCCTTCTTCCCGAAATCGTCGAGAAGGTTCGCCGTAGACTCGCTCGCGGGGAAAATCGATCAGGCGTGGCGGGGAGCAGAGGAGAGCTATTTCGGGGGTGAGAGCGGGAAGTGGCGAAGTCCGGAATCCGATGAGGGCCTCGAGCACGCGCGCCTCTGGGAGGGGGTCTCGCCGATCGTTCGCGCGAGTGACCTTCCCTTTCCCTACCGATTCGATTCGATCGCCGAGGATTTCTTCGCGCCCTTCCTCGAAGCGCGCCAGGTCGAATCGAAATGAAGCATCTCGACGCTTGGAAGATGCCGCTCTCCGGGACCTCGTTGATCGAGGCCAGCGCGGGGACGGGCAAGACCTATACGCTGACGACGCTCTATCTGCGGCTGCTCGTCGACGCGGGATTGTCTCCGTCTGAGATCCTCGTCGTGACCTATACCGATGCGGCGACGGCCGAGCTTCGCGAGCGTGTTCGCGAGCGGATCCAGGCCGCGATCGATGCGGTCGAATCGGTGCCCGACAACGAGGAGGAGCAAGCGCTCCGGGATCTCGCCCTCCGAGCGAAAGAGCAAGGTCGGTCGAGTGGACGTCCGGATGCGCTCCGGCGGGCGCTTCAGGAATTCGATGAGGCGGCGATCTTCACGATTCACGGCTTCTGCCAGCGGACACTCCAGGAAAACGCCTTCGAGAGCGGAATGGCCTTCGACGCGGAATTGGTGGAGAAGCCCGACCTGATCGAGCGCACACTGGCCCACGATCTCTGGGCCCAGATCCTGGAGGGTGAAGACCCCGATTTCGTGGAATGGTTGATCACCGGCGCGGGCAAGCGTTGGCAATTCGACCCCGATGCCCTTCGGGCGAAAGTCCTCAAGCAGATCGGAGCGGACGAAGAGATGCCGCTCCTTCCCGCCAAGGATCCACTGATCTCGGCACCCGACCCGGAAGCCCTTCGCGCACGTGTAGTCGTTGCGCTGCGCGCATGGGCCCGGAGCTGGAATGATCGGCGGGAGGTCGTCGCCGGGCTCCTGCTGGGAGAGAACGGTCAGTCGAAAAACATCTACAACAAGAAGGCGATCGAGAAGAATTGGCTTCCTGCATTCGACGTCTTCGCCGCGCGGATCGATGGCTGCGAGGTCGACAGCGCCCTGGCGCTCCTTGCCTTGCCCGGAAAATTCGGGAACCTGACGAACTCGGTGCTCGCGGAGCGCACGAACAGCGGCAAGGAAACTCTTCAGGATCCGTGTTTTGCCTTCTTCGACGAAGCCTCTCTGGCCTTCGAAGCCCTGAAGGCTGCCCTCGAGCATCGTGCCCTCGGGCTTCGCTGGTGGTTCGTGGCCGCGGCTCGAGAGGCGGCACGAATCCGGCGGGAGCAGCGCCACCTGCTCTTTTTTGACGACCTTCTGAGCGAGCTTCGCCGCGCCTTGCGAGGTCCCCGCGGCGAACGGCTCCGGAATCTCCTTCGAGAACGCTACCGATTCGCATTGATCGACGAATTCCAGGACACGGACCCCGTTCAATACGACACGTTTCGAATGGTCTGGCACGAGGGCTTCGAGGGTTCCACGGGCCGCGGTCTCGTTCTGATCGGAGATCCGAAACAGGCGATCTACTCGTTTCGTGGGGCCGATGTCTTCACCTACCTGGCGGCGCGCGCGGATGCGAGGGAGGGGTTGTACAGCCTACCGATCAACTGGCGGTCAGATCCGGGTCTGATCGAGGCGATCAATTCCCTGTTTCGATTGCGTTCGAGGGCCTTCCAGATCGATGCGATCGAATTCGATCCCGTTGAGCCCCGCAAGGAATTCAAGGCGGCTTTCGAAATTCCGGGGCGATCGCCCGCGGGCCTTCGCGTGTTATTCGCGAATCGAACGGATGCGGACGAGTCTTCCGACGAGGAGATCGATGTCGCGAAAACCTTGCCGGCTCGATTCGGTCGGACGGTGCTGATGGCGTCGGTGGCTCGCGACATCGCAGATCTGCTCGATGCGCGGGGGAGGGTCGGTGACCGGGAGATCGTTCCATCGGATATTGCGATTCTTTGCCGCAAGAAGAGTGAACTACGAGCGATGCGGCGCGCCCTCGAGGCACTCGGGGTTCCCTGCGTCGATCGGGGGGATGCCGATGTCTTCGATTCGCCGGAGGCCTGGGAATTCGTCTGCGTCCTCCGGGCGCTGATGCGATCGGCGGATCCTGCGACGTTGCGCGCCGCGCTCTCGACGGGGGCACACGGTTGGGACGCCGGGAGGCTCGCGGCCTTGGACGATGAGGCCCCGGAACTGGCCGAGATCTCCCAGCGCTTCTCCGAATACGGCCGAATCTGGTCACAGTCGGGTTTCGGACGAGCCTTCGAAACCTGGCGCCGTGACGAGGGTGTGACCGAGAGGCTGCTGGCGAACGAAGACGGTGAACGCCGTCTGACGAATTGGCTACACCTGGCTGAACTCCTGCAGAGGGTCGCGAGCCAACGTGCGCCGTCGCGGGCGAGTCTCGTGGTGTGGCTCGAACGCTCGATCGTCTCGGAGGACGCGCGCGCTCTGACGGGATCCGAGGCCTCCTTGCTTCGCCTCGAGCGAGACGATGACGCCATTTCGTTGGTGACGCTCCATCGCAGCAAGGGGCTCGAGTATCCGATCGTCTATCTGCCGAGCCTGTGGGAAGAAGCTGCGGGACGCGGCCCGTCCGTGGAGAGCGCGGAGAAGGGGGACAAGCGGAATCCCCCGGTCCGTTTCCACGACGCGGAAACCGGCCGTCGAACCCTCGACCTCGGCGATCCAGAAAACTACTCCTCAAATATCGAGCAAGGCAAGAACGAGGAATTTTCCGAACAACTTCGACTGCTCTATGTGGGCCTGACCCGAGCGAAGCACCAATGTGTCGTTGCATGGGGAGCGATCGGACCGTCGCATACCCGGACGCCACTCGCTTGGCTTCTGCAGGGCCCCCTGGTCGAAGGCGAGGGACTCGCTCAGGATGCGGCGGTCAAGAAGATGAAGTCCTGGTCGGATGAAGATTGGGTGGCGGCCTGGGAGCGGCTTGGGGAGGGTGCGGGTCCCTGCGTCATCACGGTCGAGAATGCGAATTTCAATCCCCGCGATCGGTGGCAGGCACCCGCGGCGGAGCGGCCCCCTCTCGCCTATTCCGCCCCGGAGCGAGTTCTCGGTCGAGGGGTCCGAACGACGAGCTTCTCGGCTCTGGTTCGTGAGGGGCATCGAGCCTCGGCCCCTGCGAATGGTCCGGAGATCACGGGTCGCGACCTCGACGCGAATATCGACGGTCCGCGCCGGAGCGAGTCGAATCAAGTCGATCTCGCCGAACCCGATCCGGATCTCGCGGCCAACATGCACGAGTTTCCACGCGGAGCCGACGCCGGGACGCTTCTCCACGAAGTCCTCGAACGGGTGGACTTCGCGAACTACCACGAGGCCGAAGTGCGCAGGCTCGGAAGCGAGCTTCTCGAGCGAAACGGCCTCGATGCCGGACATGTGGATCAGGTCGTTCACGTCGTCGATTCCGTCGCTCGAACGCCGCTGCGGCGGAAGCCAAACCGCTTTTCCCTCTCGGATGTTGCCGCGGGCCAGCTTCGTCCCGAAATCGAGTTCACGCTCGCGACACCGGGCGATTCGGCTGCTCCGTCCTTCGCTCCCAAGGACTTGGCGGCGCTGCTGGCGCAATCACCAGAGGGGAGCCCCCTGGCACGCTATTCGGACCGGGTGGGTCGGATGCAATTCAGAGAACTCAACGGCTACCTGCGCGGATTCATCGACGCCACATTCTTCGATGGCGAACGATATTTCCTGGTCGACTACAAGTCGAATCATCTGGGCGATCGGCAGGTCGACTACCGACCCGAGGCGTTGATCGAAAGCATGATCGATCACGATTACGTCCTTCAATATCTCGTCTACTCGGTCGCGCTCGATCGCCATCTCTCTCGGCGGCTGGCCGGATACGACTACGAACGACATTTCGGTGGAGCCTACTATCTCTTCCTGCGTGGTTTCGCGGAGGAACACGAAGCTTCATGCGGAGTGTTCTTCGATCGACCCGACCCGGAGATCCTTCGTGGGGTCTCGGAATTGATGGGGCATGGATCGGAGGGAGCCCCATGAATACGCCGATTCGGGATTGGCTGAGGATCGGGGAGGGTGACCTGCTCGATCGCGCCCGTTCTCTAGGGCTCCTATCGCCCCTCGATCAGCAATTTGCCGTGCGCCTCTCCGATCTCTACGAACAACCCGGCGATGGAATTCGCTGGGCCCTGGCGATCGCATGTCGCCAGGAAGCGGCCGGACACGTGTGCGCAGATCTCGTTCGGCTGGCGCGCGACGGGATCGTGACGGAGATCGCGGGCGAAGTGCGCGCCCATTCCGTGCTCGCGACCCACGGTTCTGTCGACGAGTGGATCTCCGAGATTCGCGAGAGCCCACTCGTGGATTCGGCGGATGAGGATCCGAGAGACATGCATGGGCCCGCTCCCCTCGTCATGGACGAGCGGGGTCGGCTCTTTCTGCGTCGAGCCCATCGTCATCAGATCGAATTGGCCGAACGAATCCGAGCACGTGGAATCGCTGATTCCCTGCCCGTGGACTGGGTCTGGGCCGAATCCTCGATTGCCCGGCTCGTTCCCGGGGACGCGGCCGATGACGATCCTGCGCGGGAGGCGCTGCGGAAGGGACTTGCGAGGCGACTTTCGATCGTGACCGGTGGGCCGGGCACGGGCAAGACCACGATGGTCGCTCGCTTGGTCGCGCTTCTCGTCGAAGAAGCGAGTGTCACGGGACGGCCTCCGCCGCTCGTTCGTCTACTCGCGCCTACGGGCAAGGCCGCGGCGGCGATGGCGAACGCATTCGCGCAGGGGCGTGACTCGCTCGATGTTTCCAGCGATGTCCTCGAGACGCTTCCGAAGAATGCAGAAACGATTCATCGTGCGCTTCACAGACAGACACGGCTTGACGCATTCGGCCGCCCGACGCGGGTGCGACTCGACTTGGATGTCGTCGTTGTGGACGAAGCATCGATGGTGGATCTCGAGTTGATGAACCGACTCTTCGATGCGTGCGAAGACGTTTCCCGGATCGTCTTGCTCGGTGACCCCGGACAGCTGGCTTCCGTCGATTCCGGAGCGGTGCTGGCCGAACTCTGTGATGGAGTGCCCGGCGGTCGGGCGGATTCGATATTTTCGAACCCGCTTTCGTCTTCGGGGCCGGCGGCACCCGCCAGCGCCGCGGCGGGGTTGGCGGATTCGATCGTCACGCTCCGCAAGAGCTATCGATTCAGCGAGACGGGGGGAATCGGTCGCCTCGCCGAGTCGATTCGGGCGGGCGATGCGGACGCCATGGTCGAACTGCTCGCGGACCCGGATTTGCCCGAGATCGCGCGTTGCGAGCTCGTTTCGAGCGAGGCGGTCGTGGCACGTCTGATCGATGAGAGCCGCACAATGCATGTCGAGATCGATGGGACGCCTCTGCCGTTGGACAAGCTGGATCGGCTGGGTCTCTATCGGGTCCTGTGTGCCCATCGCCGCGGAGCGCTCGGAGTCGAGAGGCTCTGCACTAGACTCGACGAGGCCGCAGCGTCGATCCGAAAGACGACGCCCCGCGCGGGCTGGTGGCGTGGACGGCTATTGCTCGTCACGAGGAATGCACCCGATCAGGATCTGTGGAACGGAGACGTCGGGTTGATCGAGGAAACGGACGCGGGGCTCCGGGCGCTCTTTCCCGACGGCGCTGGCGGTGTTCGTGCCCTCTCGGCGGGTCGGCTGCCATTGCACGAGAGCGCGATCGCGATGAGTGTGCACAAGAGTCAGGGATCGGAATTCGACGTGGTCGACCTGGTGCTCGGAGACGTGGCTTCGCCGCTGATGACGCGCGAGCTTCTCTATACGGGCGTAACCCGCGCGAGAAAGACGCTGCGCGTGCACGCCAGCGAATCGGTTCTGCGCGAAATGGTGGGCCGACGGGTCCAACGAGACTCGGGCCTCGGCGAACGGCTCTGGGCGGATTGAAGGTGGCGGGACACAAGCGAAAGAAGAAGCGAGCGCGGGGGGGTGGGGACCCGGAGGCCGACGAAGGACTGCACGCGTCGCTCGGACCGGACGGGGGCGAAAAGGGCCTCGTCGTCGCCCACCACGGGGTTGCCGTCCTGGTTCGCTTTGAAACCGGCGAAGAGCGCCAGGTCTGGCTCCGGCCGGCCCAGCGCGCGGTCGTGGGCGATCGCGTTCGTGTGGGCGGGAGTCGGCTCGCCGTAGAGCCCGCTCACGGCGTATTGCGTCGCCGCGATCCTCGCGGCCGCGAACGCACGATCGCGACGAATCTCGACCTGTTGGGGATTGTCATCGCCCCCGAGCCCCGGGAGCCTCCGGGCTATATCGACCGCGGCTTCGTCATCGCGCGTTCAGCCGGAATCGATCCGATCCTCGTCATGAACAAGACCGATCTCGACGAGGGAGATGTTCTCGCGACCCGACTCACCGAAATCTATGGACCCTCCGCAGCGGTGCTCTGCGTTAGCGCGGACAGGCGGGAGGGGCTCGATTCGGTTTTCGAGGCCCTGGCGGGTGGTCGACTCGGAGCGCTCGTCGGCCCGTCGGGGGTGGGGAAGAGCTCGCTGCTCAATGCGCTCGTGCCGGATCTCGATCTTCGCGTGAGTGAACTCAATCGGGGGAGCAGGAAGGGTCGCCATACGACGACGACTGCGACGCTTCATGAGCTCCCGCGCGGCGGATTTTTGGTCGATACGGCGGGGTTCAAGGATTTCATCGCTGTCGACGTGACGGCACGCGAAGCCGCACAGGCCTTCCCGGGCTTCGAGGAGGCGCTTCTTGAGGGTTGCCGCTTTCGCGATTGCGTTCACAAGACCGAGCCCGATTGCGGGGTTCTGGCGGGCGTCGCAGCGGGCACGATCTCCGAGCGACGACATCACGCCTATCTTCAGCTGCTCGCCGAACTCGAATCACCCGGCGGGCGCTCGTAGCTGATTGCGCCCACCTTTGCGCCGCGCAGGTCACGCAGAAAAAGATCCGCTGCGCGATCCAGATCCACGTGTCCTCCGGAGCGCAACGCACCCCTTTTTCGACCGACCGCCTCGAGGAGTTCGACCGACCGAGATGAATCCTCGGGATCGGCGGGGGTGCGAGCGAGGATCTCATCGACCTCGTCTTCGAGCTGATAGCGCGCTACGAGCTCGGCGCGATACTGCGAGGCGACGAAACAGATCGCCCAGCCAGCGACATCGATCAATTCGAAGGCGTTCTCGCCGATCGCGCCGCTCGCGGCGAGCCGCCGCGCCCCTTCCTGGTCATCGAGTTTCGGCCACAACACACCGGGCGAATCGAAGATCGAGAGATCGTGATCGAGTTCGACTCGCTGAGCCCGGCGGGTGACGGCAGGTCGGTCGCCGACCTTGGCGATCTTGCGGCCGGTGAGCGAGTTGATGAGCGTTGATTTCCCGACATTTGGGATGCCGACGACGAGCGTTCGCAGGGTTCGGCCCGGGCCCCCGCGATGGGGCGCGAGCTCACGGCAGCGTGCCGGCACCTGCCGGACGCTCCTCTGTTCGTTCATGACGAGCGCCAGCGGGCGCGGTCCCGACCAGGCCTTCAGCCAGGCCCGTGTCACTTCGGGATCCGCGAGGTCGGACTTCGTGAAGAGTGTCAGGATCGGCTTACCCTCGGAGAGCTTGCCGAGTAGGGGGTTTCGACTCGAGATCGGGAGTCGGGCGTCGACGAGTTCGATCACGACGTCGACCTTCTTGACCGCGGATGCGATCTCCTTTCGCGCGCGATTCATGTGGCCGGGAAACCAGTTGATCGTCATCGTGTAGTCGCGCCCGGGGCGGGCTCCTCTCATCTCGTCTGCCACGACGATAGCGGCCGAACGGCATCGCAGGGTACTCTTCGCGCGGGAGGTGAGAGGGATGTCGACCGAGTCGATTCGAAGCATGTTGAGCCGGGACACCGCCGGGGGCGAGGGCGTGGTCCGTGGCTGGTTGCGCACGGTTCGTCACGGGAAAGGCGTTTCCTTTCTCGACGTATCCGATGGCTCCTGCATGGCCGGGATGCAGGTCGTCGCGAATCCCGAGACCGAGGGTTATGAGGCGGTCGTGCGGGGTCTCTCGACGGGAAGCTCGATCGAGGCGCGGGGTGAAGTCGTCGAATCCCCCGGCAAGGGCCAGCGCTTCGAATTTCATGCGAGCGAGGTGGTGCTCGTCGGTGAGGCGGGAGAGGATTACCCACTCCAGAAGAAGCGACACACTTTCGAGTTCCTGCGCACGATCGCCCATCTTCGCCCACGAACGAATACGATCGGAGCCGTTTTTCGGATCCGGAACGCCGCTTCGATGGCCATTCACGAATTCTTTCAGCGCGAGGAGTTCTTCTATCTCCACACCCCCATTGTGACGGCCTCGGATGCGGAGGGTGCTGGAGAGATGTTCCGCGTCACGACGCTGCCAGTGGGAGACCCACCGCGGGACGGAGACGGTGTCGTCGACGATGCCCAGGACTTCTTCGGGCGACCCACCTATCTGACAGTTTCGGGGCAACTCGAGGCCGAGATTGGCGCGCTCGCGCTTTCCCGGGTCTACACCTTTGGGCCGACCTTTCGGGCGGAGAACTCGAACACGGCTCGACATCTCGCGGAATTCTGGATGGTCGAACCCGAGGCCGCCTTCTACGATCTGAACGATCTCGCGAATCTGGCGGAGCGCTTCCTCAAGTCGGTATTCAAGGACGTGCTCGATCGATGCGAGGAAGACATGGCTTTCTTCGAGAAGCGGATCGAGCCCCAGGCGATCGCGCGGATGAAGAATGTGATCGAGAAGCCCTTCGAGCGAATTCCCTATCGCGAGGTGATCTCGATTCTCGAACGATCCGGAGAGACCTTCGAATTCCCGGTCGGTTTCGGGCTCGATTTGCAGAGTGAACACGAGCGCTGGCTGACCGAGAAACACGTGGGTCGTCCCGTCATCGTGACGGATTGGCCCACTTCGATCAAGGCCTTCTACATGTACCGGAACGATGATGAGCAGACTGTGGCGGCGATGGACGTGCTCGTGGGTGGGGTTGGGGAGATCATCGGCGGATCGCAACGCGAACATCGACTCGAGATTCTGGAATCGACGATTCGAGGGCAGGGTCTCCTGCCGGATGACTATTGGTGGTATCTCGATCTGCGGCGATTCGGCAGCGTGCCCCATGCCGGCTTCGGACTCGGCTTCGAGCGCATCGTCCAGTTCATGACGGGCATGGCCAATATTCGAGACGTGATCCCCTTCCCACGTGTGCCGGGCCAGGCGGAGTTCTGATCTGGCGTCCGGTTTTCAGGGCCCTTCCTGTCCGTACGTATCCCGAGCCCATTGATCCAGCGCGCTGTTCATCCGGTCGAGCGCGTCCTCGGCGAAGCGCTCCTCTCGACCGAGCTGACGCATCTCAGCACCCACCTCGATGAGTCGGGCGAGCCGCCTTCGTCGTCCAGCCCTTGTGAGGGGCTCGCCTCGACGAGGGCCGTATTGAACCGTGAGGTCGTTGTCGATGAACTGACCTTCCAGATGCTTCAGCTCCTTGCCGAGTCGGGTGTGCCGCGAACGCACTGTGTTCAGGCGTCGGACGACGGTGTCATAGAGATCCTCGGCGTCGGCGCTGAGTGGGTCGAAGGGGCGAATCATTTCCAGGACGTTCGGCGTGTCCATGGGCAACTCCTTGGTGAGGGACGTTTCGGTCACGGGTGTGCCGCCGGCCCTCAAATAATGGACGAAACGAGTCGAGCGACATCTTCATGAATTCGTCCCTACTGGGTAGGTTCCTCTAAAATCGAATACGTGTCGGATCAAATGAGTTGCCGCGTCGAATGATTCGCAGCGGTTGCGGGATAACGATTCGTCAGATTCGAGAACCCCGAGCGGGTCCGCGCAAGCATCTCGATGCCCGGTCGATCGCCAACGGGAAGCGCCCGCCCGCCGTCGGAGAACGCGTCTACGCGGCGCAGACGAAATCGACGCCGTCCTCGCAGCCCATTGCGGCCAGCGTCGCGCGGATCTCACCACGCGGGCCAGGGCCTGCGACCGAAATAACCATCGGGTAGGGCAGGGGTGTCGTCAGTTCGTCTGGGCCGATTACGGGTGCGCCGTGGATCGTGTTCCCGATCCGGCGCGGGTGGACTTCGACGATCGTGTCGGCCTCGTGCCCAAGTCCGGAAAGCGCCCGGCGAAGCGCGCGGCCCGTTCGGCCGTGCCCCCAGAGGATGTAGCGCTGGTTGCCTCGCAAGAAGTCTTGACTGAGGTGCCACGCGCGACAGTCGGTGAAGCGCTCGAGTGCGTAGTGGGGGTCGGTGCGCGAGAGGCGATTCGGGAGGTCTCGCCAGCCGTGAAGGCGCTCGGCAACGTTTCCAACGACCGGTCCTTCCCGGAGGAGTCGCAGAACGAGGTCGTAGTCCTCGGGCCATCCCCGATCGCGGTATCCGAGCTCGACGAGCCGAGAGCGCTGGATCATCAAGGTCGGGTGGGCAATCGGGCATTCGACGAAGCGGTCGCGCCAGATCGCCTCCGGATCACCGAGACCGAGCAGCCAGCGCTCGTAGCGACGTCGTCCCGGGAGCATTCCTCGTCGCGGAAATATCCTGACGAAGCAGCCGACCGCTTGCAGATCCGGCGCGCGCTCGAGGGCAGAACATTGACGGGCGAGTCGTTTGCGGTGCATCCAGTCGTCGGCATCCATGCGGGCGATCAGCGGCGCGGCGCAGAGCGCGGCTCCGTCGTTGAGAGTTTGAATCAATCCCGCGTGGTCACGAAGCTCGATTCGAAATCGCGGATCCCGCTTCGCGAAGGACTCGGCGATGGATCGCGAACGATCGGTCGACCCATCATCGATGACGAGGCATTCCCAATCGGGCTCGGTTTGGCGTTCCAGGCTCCGCAGCGCGGTAGCGAGGGTCGCCTCGGCATTCCAGACGGGGAGCAGGACCGAGATTCGGGGCATCACCGGGTCGGGTCTCTGGCGAAGATTGAGAGCGCGAGGGTTTCCACCCGCGATGGATCGCGAATTACACCGAGAGAGTCCTGTTTCGCTCCAGGGCTGCCGATGGAGTGTGGCGCGATGGGTCCCCGCCGATCTACCGGAGTCTGTGTCGTGCTGCGAGCCAGAGGGCTCAATCGATCGATCACGGGAAGTGTGCGTCGAAAGATCTCGGTCGTTGCGGCAGTTGCACTGTACATCTGCATCGGTATTCCAGAAGCTCACGCCCAGTCCGAGGACCAGATCAAGGCAGCCTTCCTGTTCAATTTCGCTCGCTACGTCGAGTGGCCAGCGTCCGCGTTCTCGGGTCCCGAAGACGCAGTCAAGATCTGCATGGCCGGGGCTGCGAGTTTCGCAGATGTCGTCACCCAGACTGTATCGGGAAAGAGCGTCGAGAACCGACCGGTTGCGGTTACGGCGGTGGCCACGCTCTCCGGACTTTCGGGCTGCCACATCCTGTATGTAGGTGACGACCTCGCGGCGAATCCTGCAGAAGTGGCGGCGAGCGTATCCGGGTCGAACGTTTTCACGGTGGCCGATCGTGCCGGTTTCGCCAGAGGAGGAGGCATCGCCAACTTCATCCGCGCGAACAAGAAGATTCGCTTCGAAATCAATCCGAGTGCCGCAAAGAAGGCCGGGCTGAAAGTCAGCTCTCGACTGCTTCGCCTCGCGAAGGTCGTGAAATAGGTGCCACTATGAGAATCAAGAATCACATCTGTCCGTCTGCGGGCGAAACGAATCGGGGGGCGATCCGATGAGCAAGCTCGGCGTCAGCCGTGACTCGATCCAGCGGCGCATCATCAGTGGTTTTTTGCGACGACCGGACTCGCTCTGGTGCTGACGGCGGGTGCCCTTCTGGCGACTGCCTTTGTTCAGTTTCGACAAGACATGAACGAGAACCTGCGCGCCCTCGCACGGGTGACCGCTGCGAATACGGAAGCTTCGCTGCTCTTCGACGATGACCAGGTGGCAATGGAAACACTACGGGCGTTCAAGGCCGTGGAGTCGATCGAAGCCGCAGGGGTCTACGACGGCGGCGGTGCCATCTTCGCGAAATACGTGCGAGCCGATATCGGAGGCTTGCGGCGCCTCGCGAGCTCTCCTGCGAGCCTCGCTGGAGTCGGGAGCACATCGATCTCGCCTTCAAGATCATGATGGGTGAAGAGGAAATCGGAACCATCTTTCTGCGCTCGGAAATAAAGGAGGCCACGGCGTTCCTCTCCATGTCGATGGTGATCGTGACCGCCGTGCTCGTCATTTCCCTTTTCCTTTGTTGGATTGGTGCCGCTCGCTTGCGGCGATCGATCGCAGACCCGCTCGAGCTGCTCGTTCAGGGGGCGGCGTCGATGGCCACTGGAGATCTGTCGACGCAGGTGGCTGTGCGCAGTGCAGATGAAACCGGCGTCCTCGCCCGTGCCTTCAACGCGATGGTCGACAGCTTGCGAGGACTGGTTTCGCTGATCAGTGAGAATACGCGCTATGTGGCCGAGGCGATGGGAAAGCTGACCGCAGCGAGTGCGGCCATGCGCGAGCAAGCGCTTCGCCAAGAGGAGGCAGTAGAGTCGACCGCAGAGTCCATCGCGGAATGATCGCCTCGACGCACACGGTCAATGCAAGTGTGGAGGCGCTCTCGGACACCGCGATCGAAACTTCGGGTGCAGCGGTCGAGATGGACTCATCGATCGCCGAGACGGGTGTTTATATCGACGAGCTGTCGGCGATTATCGACACGACCGCCTCGAGCGTCGTGGAGATGACGAGCGCGATTCGCGAGATCGCGCGCAGCGCCGACACCCTGAACCATTCGACCGAGTCGACGGCCCAGGCCCTCGAGTTGCTGTCGGAATCCGTTCGAAGTGTCGAGTCGAACGCGACGGAGAGCCAGGTGCTCTCCGATCACACTGCGAAAGAAGGCGGAGCAGGGGATGTCGGCGGTCCACGAGACCGTCGAGGGCATGGTCGAGATCCAGAGGTCCTTCGAGGGGATCGATACGATCATTTCGAGTCTATCGGAGAAGAGCGAATCGATCGGTGCTGTCGTGAAGGTGATCGAGTCGGTGGTCGAGCAGACGAACCTGCTCGCTCTCAATGCGGCGATCATCTCCTCCCAGGCCGGCGAACACGGTCGTGCATTCTCGGTCGTGGCAGAAGAGGTTCGGAGCCTCGCAGAGCGCGGGGCGTCGAACTCTCGAACGAGGCCGGACGGATCCTTCGGGATATCGGGGAGAGCACTAAACAGTCCACTCGTTGGGCCGACCAGATCCGAGAAGCGCTCCAGGTCTTCCGGGAGGCCACGGTCCAGAGTGCACGCCGCGCAGAAGAGACCAGTGAGACGGTCAGCGATCTCTCGGCGCATGCCGAGGGACTCGAAAAAGAGATCGGGCGCTTCCGGCTCTAGTTCGTCTCGGCTCGCAGCGTTGACGCTGCTCCATGTTGGTCAACGAAGATCGGACTGGACCACGCAAGGCCACCGTCCTCCTGCTGGATTCGGACATAGTGGAATTCGCCCGGCGAAAGACCAGGGATCTCCCGTTCGAGATCGTAGGAGAGGCCATCCGGTGCGGGGAGGGTCGCGATTCGCCCGGAGCGGATGAGGTCGACTCGTTCGATGGGTGCGGTGGCCTCGTAGCGGATGCGGAGGACGTGGTCGTTCCGCTCGCCGCTGTCGCTTCCGTCGGATATCGACTCGAGAGTTCCTCCCATGGCGACATCGTCGAGGTGGACTTCGAAGAAGGGCCGGATGCCGTTGGTCGCGAAGGTGTGGCGCCGACGCATCGCGGCCAGAAGGCTCGGGCGATCGAGCGCGGGCGTGAAGATTCCCGCGAGACCCCCCTGGCGAGCAGCAATCTGAGCGAGGCCGGGATGACCGTCGTGAGAATCTCCGCTGCCGATGAATCCCAGACGAGCCCCGCGCATGAGCGTGTCACGCACGAAGTTTCCGGGAATCCCTCCAGTAACGGAAAAGGGCGCATCCTCGGCTTCACTCGTGCCATGGACGGAGACGATTTCCGTTACGGGTTCCAGCTCCGGATCCGGTGCGAAGAACCAGTTGGTCGCGACGGGCTCGCCGGCCGAGTGATGCGCGAAGGTGAGCGCGGGACGACCGCGTAGCGCCTCCCACAATTCGTCGGGTCGATCGGTAGCCGGGTCGATCGCGGAAAAGATCGGTGCGACGTTATCGAAGTAGAGTACGTGGCGATGACCGTGGAGCCAGTTGGTCCATTCGTACCCGGGGATCGTGACGAATTCGCCGGGTCGGTTGAATGAATGGGCCGTCTCGAGGAGGCGGGCTGCGACGTCGGGATTCTCGTCGAGCGGGCGGGCGCCCCAATGGTCGTGGTCGGTGAGCGCGATGACGTCCAGGCGTGCGATGTCGCGAGCATAAGCGAAATAGTCGTGCGGAGTTCCCGTGCCATCGGATACTCGTGTGTGCCCATGGAGGTCTCCCCAGACGAGACGCTTCTCCGAGTCGCGTACGACGATGGGAGGGAGATCGAACGCGAGCCCGAGAAGGGCACCGAGGCCTTCGATGCGTAGACGGATCGTGCCCTCGCCGGGGGCGGGGATGAGGCGGAAGCGCTTGGGTGCGAAGGGGGTGCTCCTCACTTCGAGCCCCGAAGTCGAGGTCTCGATTCCGAGACTCGAGCTCTCGAGGGTGCGAACTGCGAAGTGGCCGATCGAGACCCCGGAAGCATCCTCGGTCGCCGCCGGCCATCTTGAGCGATTGCCGGGACCGTCCGTGATCGAAGCGACGATCTCGAAGGACTCGCCGGGTGAGACCTGGGCGGGTCCGAAGGCGAGCAGACGAATGCCGGGTCTCGCGGTGATGTCGATCAGAACCTCCTCGTCGACCCATTGACGAAACCCATTTCCATCGGCATCGACGCCGATCATGATCTTGGAACCCCGCTCCGCATAACGATCGACCTGCGCTCCCGCGTCGCCGGCGCCGTAGATGAAATCGATCTTTTCACCGGCTTCGAGTCGGCGTCCGACGACCAGAAACGAGGCATCCGACTGACTCGCGCGAAGCTCGACGGCGTCGCCTCGAGCCCGGGCGGTCGTGTAGCCCGGGGCTTGCGGATCGCCTGTCTGAGCCTCGCTCCAATACCAGAAAGCCTCGGGGCTCACGAAGAGCATCCCCCCTTCTTCGATCCCGAGCGGACCCACTTCGAAGACGATCTCGAAACGGTGAAAGGACGAGGCCTCGAAGGTCGGCCGGCTCGCGAGGGATTCGTCTGGCCGCCAGTTCGTCGTTGCGCCCTTCGGATCCACCGGCCGGGAAGATTGGAGCCAGGCTCGGCCGCCGCCATCCGCGGGATTGCGGTCGATCATGGCCTCTGCGAGTGCGATCAGATGGGCCTCGAGCTTGGCGTTCGGAGACAGCACCGGGTGTTGTTCTGACCAACCCTCGGGCAGCTCGAACCAGGGAACATCCGGGAGGATGGGATCCACCTGCGCCACGGCGTCCCGGGGCAGCGGGTCATCCGGCGGGTCGCAGCCCGCCAGGGAGGCGCCTAGCAGCAGGACGGTGAGCAGGGACGGGACTGCGTTCATCCAGCGCGAGAAGAGTGACCCCCCCTTGGGTAGAGGCTTTTTCGCCACGATGTGATCCGCGCCACGGATTCCCGCTAAGGCGAAACGCCCAGCAGACCGTTGAGCAGAAGAGCCAGGGGCGTCCGGCCGAAGGTGCGTCGTTCGCACAGCCTGGGATGGGAGATCTGAGAATTGGGATGGCTCGGGAAGACGCCGATCGTGAGCCTGATCTTCGCTGCGGCCATGGCCGCGGTCTGCATCCTGCTTGCCCAGGATCCGATGGCGTCCTCTACGGCGTTCGAAGGGGCACGCGACGAGGCACGTGAGTATCTCGTCCGTAGTCCGAGGCTCGAGGTCGATTCGCTTGGTGAACTGATCCTCGATCCGACCTGGATTGCCGGAATGCGGGCGGCCGCATCGGGCGCTGAGTCGTCGGTCGACATCAAGCTTCCGCCCCGAATGCTCGCGCGATCGCAGGCGAACCTCGATGGGTTGATCGAACGGGCCTATGACGCACGCATGAACGCGGATCCGGCCTGGCGGCTGGGGATCCTCGATAGCGGCTCGCCCGAGCGAAACTACGTCGCGCATGCTTTCGTCCACGAGACCCTTGCGGGCGTCATCCTCAGTGTCGTCGTCCTGTTGTTGGTGGGTGTTCCGCTCGAACGCACCTGGGGTTCCTCGATCTTCGCGGCCTTTGTCGTCGGGGCCATCCCCGCCGTCGCTCAGGCCTACCGTGTGCTCGACGCGTCGAGCGGTGTGCCTTGGAGCGGTGGTGCTGGCCTATCGGGCGCGCTGCTGGGAGCCTACTTCATTCGCAGCCTGGGAGGACGTTTCGCCGTACCCGGATGGGTCGTATTGCCCGTATGGCTGGGCGTCGAATCTTTCGTCGTCCGCGGGTTCTGGATCGATGATCTGGGTGGGGTGCCCTGGGCGACGCTCTGTGCGGCGGTCGGTCTCGGATCGCTCGTCGCGGGTGGCCTGCGGCTCATGAACGTCGAAACCCGCGTAGACGCACTGACTTCGAAGCGGAAGGCACGTGGCCCGAATCCGATCGTCCTTCGCGTTGCGCGAATGCGATCGGACGGCGATCCCTATCAGGCTTTTGATCTGATCCAGGCAGCCTGGCGCCTTGATCCGGAGGACGCTGAGATCTGCGAGTCGTTCTACTCGATTGCCGTCGAGGTGGGCCAGCCCGAGGTCGCTGCCGACGCGATCCTCCCGCGATTACGGACGGCACTCAAGGAGGGGGATGTCCGTCGTGCCATCGACTACTGGTTTCCACTGGCTCACAAGGAATGCAGCGTCGCGCTCGAGGCGACGGCGCTGGTTCGACTCGGAGAGGAGCTCCTGGACGAAGGTCATCCGCAGGAAGCGCTCTTCTCCCTGCGTCTCGCGCTCGAGACCGGGGTCTTTTCTGCCCACGCGACGCGCATCGCGAATGTCGCGCGCGATCTCGACGTCGAGCTGACGCGCGCGGCCGCGACCCTCGCACTCGCCGATCAGGGTCTCGATCCAAAGATACGTGCCGATCTCGCGTCGATCGTGACGGTGCCGAGTTCAGAACCACCGGAAACGGTCGAGTCAGATCCGATTGCGGTCTCCCGCTCTCAGCTGGATCGTCGCGTTCACGCGGAGCATCAGACCGTCGAGACGACCGAATTTCCACTCGCACTCGACGCGGATCTCGCGGAGGATCTGGATCACGAACATTCCGGCGAGCACATCGATCTGGATGACACGCGAGCCGCTCTGCCGGACCCGTCGATTCACACCGACGCTTTCTCGGCCGAGAGCCTCTCCACCGACGTCGAGCAACCCGCTACGGCGATCGGGACACCCACGGTTCGCGGGGACTCCGGCGGCGTCTTCTCGCATTGGGATGATCAGAACGCTCTCGAGGCCGACACGCTGACCGATGTGAGCGGAGCCCTCGAGGAAAGCGTGACGGCCGAGGTGTTGCTCGACCCGAGCGATCTCGAAACGCCGGAGCTTGGATTCGATTTCGGACTTCGAGCCGGGGCCGCTGATCTCGTCGATCCCCGAGATGACGAGACGGACTCGGATTTCACGCCGCTGATGGATGCGACTGATGAATTGACGAGTCCAATGGCACCCCGGGATGTGCCCGCGCCGATCGAATCGGTCCGAGACGACGAGTTCGCGTTCGGTGGCTCGGAGGCGCAGGCAACTTCGATCATGAAGCTCCGCTCGCTCAAGGCTCTCGAGGCCGTCCCCCTCGAGGCGAACGCGGAATGGATCGAAATCGATGCGGACGATCGGGGCAAGTCGAAGCTTCCCTATTCGCGCATCCAGGCGATCTCGATGGCGGCAGTTCTGGGGCTCGGGCCGCGACCGGTGTTGGTTCTGGATTTCGTCCTGAATTGGAGCGGAGATCCTTCCGAGCCGATGAAGCTGATCCGCTTCCGCAGCGATCGCTTCGATCCGCTCGCCTACGCTCCGGAGGCCGCGAATCCGTTGGCCGCTCTGACGGCGTGGGTGGTGCAAATCGAGCGCCTGTCGGGGGCCACCTGCCTGCCGAGTCGGGCAGTGCTCGAGGGGCGCTTCACGCGTCATGCGTCGCTAGAGGACTACGAGCGTGGCATCCTGATGGCCTCGGCCGACGGGACGCCCAGCGAATAGTCGTCGTGGTCGAGGCGCGCGCGTCCGCTCGCGATCGCGAGCAGATCCACCTGGCTCAGCGTTCGACGAGGCGATGGACCAATTTCATCTCGGGATTTTCGACCGGTTCGAGGCCGCCCGGGTAGGTTCGCCCGCGAACGTGCGTGAATCCGTATTCGCTGAGCGCCGGGCCGGTCATCTTGCAGCTCGAATTCGCCATGTGCAGCGTGATGACGCGACGATGAGCCATGGTCCGATTGCCTCCGCTGCGATGCAGGAGTCGGGTGTTGAAGAGCAGGCAATCCCCAGGCTGCATGGAGAGGGTGATCGCCCTCTCGTGATAGTCGGCGTTGTCCTCGACTCCTTCCGCAGCCAGGGCCCCGAAGTTGAAGCCTTTCTTTGCGATGTGCTTGTGGACATCGAGGCGATGCGAGCGAGGGACGATCGTCAGTGCACCGTTCTCTTCCGATACGGGATCGAGTGGAATCCAGACGCCGAGGCACTTGTCCTGTGGCTGAAACATGAAGTAGGCGGCGTCCTGATGGAAGGGATGGACGGCCTGCTCGACTCCTGGCGGCTTGTAGATGAACATCATCAGAAAGGCCATTAGGTCCTCGCCGATCAGCGACTCGACTGCATCGAGCACACGCGGAAAGCGAAGAGATTCGGCCATGACCGGATCGAATCGATCGGCGTTCATGATCTTCCAGAGTGCGTATTCCGGATCCTCGGGCATCGGGAGCGTGCCCTTGGCGAATAGGATGTCCTTCACGAGCCGGTTGGCCGCGGATTCCGGGAAGGCGCCGAGTGCGATTTTTCGTGCTTGTTCGAGGTAGCGGCTGATCTGGTCCGGGTCGAGGACCGAAGGCACGACGACATATCCCTCTTCCCAATAGCGATCGATCTGTGCCTTGCTGAGACTGCCCATCGACTTCTCTCTTCATCTGCGGTCGTTTGAGGGTAGGGGCGAAAAGAGAACCGGGGGAGGCTATTGGACGGAGGGGACGCGCCCCCGTGGTGAGCGGCTACGCAGATTGTCGTGCGAAGATTCCCGGATCCAGATCGACTCCGATCGGACAATGATCCGATCCCATCGTGTCCGGTTCGATGAATGCGTGCTTGATGAATGGGAGGGCGGACGGGGAAGCGAGGATATAGTCGATCCGCCATCCGATATTCTTGGCTCGAACGCCGAAGCGCTGGCTCCACCATGAATAGTGTCCCGGCCCGGGCTCGAAGGCGCGAAAAGAGTCGACCCATCCCGCTTCGATCCAGCGATCGAGTTCTTCGCATTCTACGGGCAGGAAACCAGAGGTCTTGCGATTGTCCTTGGGTCGCGCGAGGTCGATATCCTTGTGCGCGGTGTTGAAGTCGCCCATCACGAGAACGCGATAGCCCCCTCGGCGCCATTTCTCGACACGATCGAAGAGCGCACGGTACCAGTCGAGTTTGTAGGGGACACGGTCGTTGCTGCGGTTCTTTCCGGAGCCGTTCGGGAAGTAGCCGTTCGCGATGATGAGGCGGCCGAAGCGTGCGACCTGAAGTCGACCCTCGGAATCGAATCGTTCCTCTCCCAGGGTAGTGTCGAGGCGGTCGGGCTTTCGGCGCGAGAGCAGGCCAACCCCGGAGTAGCCCTTCTTCTCCGCCGCGACGTAATGCTGTTGGTATTCGTCGAGGGCGAGAATCTCCTCGGGGATCGCGGTGGGATCAGCGCGGACCTCCTGAAGGCCGATGATCTCCGCGTTCGACTTCCGGATCCACTGATCGAGGCCTTTCTTGGTTGCGGCGCGGATGCCGTTCACGTTCCAGGAATAGACGCGGCTGACGTCTGTGGACGGGCGGTTCTGCTTGCGTGCGGTCAATTCCGGGCCTTCATGTCATGAGTTCGTGCGGGGCTCCTCGAGCGTTAGCCTTCGTCCCGCAGATAGGTATAGCCGTTCAACCCCTCGTCGAAGCGGCGACGGAGCAGGGCGGAATCCTCGAGGCTGATCCGCCCGTCGCGAAGGGCCTGCTCGATCGTGTGTTGAACTCGTTCGCCCAGACCACGTTTGTCGTATTGGACATAGGAGAGCACATCCGTTACGGCGTCGCCCTCGACGTAGTGTTCGACCGAGTATTTTTGGCTGGAAGTGGTGTCGCTCTCGGACTCGTCGATGAGATCGTCTGGGCGAGTCGGGTCGAGGCGAACGTGGACTGCATCGGTATCGCCGAAGAGGTTGTGGAGATCCCCGAGTATCTCTTGGTAGGCGCCGACCAGAAAGATGGCCAGAAAATACGGTTCGCCGTTCCACGGGTGGAGTCGAAGTGTCGGTTGGTCTTCGCCATCCCCGATGAAGCGATCGAGTCGACCATCCGAGTCGCAGGTGAGGTCGACGATGACGCCGCGACGAGTGGGCTCCTGCTCCAGACGATGGATGGGCATGACGGGGAAGACCTGCTTGATCGCCCAGGCATCGGGCACCGACTGGAAGATCGAAAAATTTCCGAAGTAGGTCTCCGTCAAGAGCTTGCGCAGATCTTCGAATTCTTCTCTGGGCTCGCCGAGCTGTTCGAGGATGTGGCCGATCCGCACGCAGCCCGCACGAAAAAGGCGTTCGCTCTTGGCGCGGCCCTCAAGATCGAGATATCCGAGGGAGAAGAGTGAGGCGGCTTCGTCTCGGGCATGGATGAGGTCATGATAGCGCTCGGACAAGCTATCTGGCGCGATCGACTCGACGGCTTCGAAGAGAGCATGCAGGACAGCGTGATCCGAATCTCCACAGGCCTCGACCCTCTGCCCAGACGGATCGCGATTCACGCCGATGATGTCGAAGACGAGTACCGACTGGTGAGCGACCATGGCGCGACCCGACTCCGTGATGATGTCCGGCGCCGGAATTCCGGCTTCGGTACAAGCCTGGGCGGCGGCGAACACGACGTCATTGGCATATTCCTTCATCGAATAGTTCATCGACGACGGGTCGTCGGTCAGCGACCCGAGATAGTCGACTCCCAGGCCGCCTCCCACGTCGAGCAGGTGCAATGAATCCGCACCCATGCGGTGGAGACCGACGTAGACCCGCATCGCCTCGCGGAGAGCTTCCTTGTGAGCGTGGATCGTCGTGATCTGGGAGCCGATGTGAAAATGGAGCAGCTCGACGCAGTCGAGCATGTCCTCACGGCGAAGGCGTTCGATCGCCCGAACGAGTTCGTCGGCGGAAAGGCCGAACTTCGAGTGCTCGCCCGAGGACGCGATCCAGCGCCCCGCCCCGACCGTCGAGAGCTGTGCACGCAATCCGACATGCGGACGAATACCGAGGCTCGCAGAAGCCGCGACGATCAGTTCGATCTCGGAGAAACGGTCGATCACGATGATCGGATTTCGGCCGAGGCTCTGTGCGAGCAACGCGGTTTCGACATAGGCACGGTCCTTGTAGCCGTTGCAGACGAGCAACGCGTCCTTCGTATCGAGCAGCGCCAACGCGATCAACAATTCGGGCTTGCTTCCGGCTTCGAGACCGACGCCGAAGGGCGCTCCGAATTCGATGATCTCCTCGACCACGTGGGCCTGCTGGTTGACCTTGATCGGATAGACGCCTCGCCATCGACCCGAATACGCGTTGTCCGTGACCGCCGCGGCGAAGGATTCCGCGAGCTCCTCGATCCGCGTCGCCAGGATATCCGAGAAGCGGATGAGCATCGGTCGTCGCAGACCCCGCCGTCCGAGTTCTTCGACGAGCTTCTTGAGGTCGATCTCCTGTGAATGCCCGTCCGCCGATCGCGCATGTCGGCGCGGCCGGACGAGCAGGTTGCCGTTTTCCGAGACCGAAAAGAATCCCGCCCCCCAATCCGGGACGCGGTAGAGACTGGAACTCTGCCCTGGAGTCCAATTGGACATGGATGGTGTCCCCTCAGCCCTCGATCGGCTCTTCGGTCTCTGCTTTCTTCGCGAGGTCCCGAATCTTGACGACGCCCCGGGCCCGCTCGTCCTCCCCGATCAGGTAGACCCGCTCGGTGCCCGCCTTGCCCGCGTCTCCGAGTACCCGCTTGAGCTTCGATTTTCCGAGGCAGAGTTCGACGCGCCTTCCCGCGCGGCGAAGCCGACTCGCCACCGTGATTGCAGCCGGTTTCTGCTCGGGTCCGAAGGCGTAGACGATGTCCTGGACCTCGGGCTTGAGATCGGGCCAGAGCCCCTCGTCCTCGAGCAGCTCGCCGATGACCACATCTCCGAAACCGAAGCCGACAGCCGGGACGGGCTTGCCGCCGAGTGTTTCGGCGAGGCGGTCATAGCGTCCGCCACCCGCGATCGCGCGAAGCGTGGCGCCCGCGTCGAACGCCTCGAAGACGATCCCCGTATAGTAGGCAAGCCCGCGCACGACCGATGCGTCGAAGGGGACTTGATCCGCGATCCCGTAGGCCTCGAGAAGCGTGTAGAGCTGACTCAATTCGGCGATCGCCGGAGAGCCTACCGCCGCGAACTTGGCCGCCTCGTCGAGCGAGCGCGCGGAGAGGATCTCGATGACGCGTGCGGCCTCCAGAGCCGTGAGCGCCACGCCGCCCTCCGGATCGCACAGCTGCTCGGTCACCGCCTCGGCGCCGATCTTGTCGATCTTGTCGATCACGACACAGAGCGGTGCGAAAACCTCCGGGCGATCCGACAACACGCCCTCGCGCAGGGATTCCTCGAGCAAGCCGCGGCTATTGAGCCGGACCTTGATCTTGCCGCGGTCGAGTCCGAGTGAATCGAACATCGTGAACATCGCCGCGAGCAATTCGGCTTCGGCTTCGACGCCGGGCTCCCCCCAGACGTCCATGTTCCATTGGTAGTGTTCGCGCTTGCGGCCGCGGGTCATGCGTTCGTAGCGCCAATTCTGGGTCACCGTGAACCAGCGGATCGGGAATCGCATCGCACCCTGGCGAGCGATGACCATGCGCGCGATCGACGGGGTCATCTCTGCGCGAAGGGCGAGATGGCGGTCGTGGAGTTCGAAATGGTAGAGCTGGTCGACGATCTCTTCGCCGGCCTTGCGCTTGAAGAGGTCGAGATGCTCGACCATCGGCGCGTCGACCTCCTCGAAACCGAAGCTTGCGGCGGTGCTGCGGAAATGGGCGAAGAGCCAATTCCGACGACGCATGTCTTCGGGGTAGAAATCACGCGTTCCCCGAGGGGCCTGCAGGGGATTCTGCCCCTTCCCACTCGTCTTGCTGCTCTTGCCCTTGCTCACGGGCATCCCTCTCTATATAACGGCCCGGCCTCGCCGGGTTCGCGTCCCGGATCGCTTCCGGTTGGCTCCCGATCCGGGCCCGTCTCTCGATGCGAGTGCGGGCGGCGTGCGACCGGCCATGATGAATTCGCGAATGAGGGAATACCACGCTCAGGCCAGGATGCGCAGTGTCCGACGGGGATTGCTACAAACCCTCCCGATTCGGGCCGCAAGGACACCGTCCGCCGAGCCACGATCGAGTCGACGAACACAATATGAGGAAACAAGCCATGAATCCGCTCGCCCGTCCCGCCCTCCGCAGGTCGCTTGCGAACTCGGGCCGCGCTTCGCGTGGGGCCGTGCTCTCCAGTTGCCTGCTTCTGATCTTCGCGCTGGGGTGCGGAGACAGCGGGGGCGACGACGCGGCGGATTCGGCTCCGCCATCGGCCGCGCAGGCCCCCGCGCCCGCCAAGAAACTATCGACGACGAAACCGACGACTCCGGACGATATGGCCCTCGGCCTCGTGCTCGGCCTGTCCGTCTTCCCGCCGGCGGAGGCGGGGGCGACCGGCCCGCCCGTCCCGCTTCCCGCGGAGCTCGAATTCATCGTCCGACGGGGCGGCGAATGGGTAAAGACGTCGCTCGTCGACGACGAGAGCAACGTATTCCACAAGGCGATGGCCTATCAGACTCCGACTGGCGAGACCGCATTGCTGACCGGTGCGGGAGAGAAGGCGGTTCTGAAACTGTGGACCAAGCAGGCGGGCGTGTTTACTTCGCAGACCCTGTGGCAGAAGGATTTCGGGGGAAAATTCTCGCGCATGCGCGATCTCGAAGTGGGAGACATCGACGGAAACGGCACGAACGTGATTGCGATTGCCACCCACGACCAGGGCGTCGTGGCGATCGTGCGACCGAAGGATGGGGGCTACGAGGTCGAGGAACTCGATCAGGAAAAGGACACCTTCGTCCACGAGATCGAGCTCGGTGACATGGACGGGGATGGAACGATGGAGATCTATGCGACGCCCTCAGAGCCGAATCGACTCGACGGGTCGCATCAGTCGGGTGTCGTCGTTCGCTACGTCCCGAGCAAGGGAGAAGGCCGCGTCGTGGTGGCCGACCTCGGTGATCGGCATGCCAAGGAGATTCTCGTCCACGATATCGACGGGAACGGCAAGGACGAGCTGTATGTGATCGTCGAGGGCCAGAAGAATCCGAACGGCAAGGGCCTGCTTCACCGCACGGAGATTCGGCGCTACGAGGCGGATACCCCCGCGGCCGAAGGCGTCGTGATCGCAGAACTCGATGATCGCCTCGGCCGTTTCCTGACGCCGAGCGACCTCGATGGGGACGGGAAGAAGGAGATCGTTGCGGCGCTCTTCGCGAAGGGACTCTGGTGGTTGCGGCCCGGTGAGGATCACACCCAAAAATGGCGCAAGAAGGCGATCGACCGCCGGTCGAGCAGCTTCGAGCACGCGGCCATCGCCACGGATCTCGACGGTGACGGCCGCCAGGAACTCTACGTGGCGAGCGACAACGACAAGCAGCTTCGTCGCTACGTCTGGAATGGCCGGCGCCTCGTGAAGGAAGTGATCTACGAGAGGACGGATGACCGCTCGGTGCTCACCTGGAATATCATGCCGATTCCCGCTTCGCTCGCTGCGGACTGAAGTCGAGGTGCGTAGGGGCACGCTCACTATGCGGTGGGGCTCCTGTGTTTTCTCGATGCGCCAACGGGCCGAAATCCGCGCAGCCCGTTGGTGAGCGCCACGCCCTCAGGCGCGGGCCAGCCGGAGCATTGCGCGTGTGGCGACATCGATGCAGGTCGTCATGTTGTTGTCGAGGTTCATCTCCGAGGGGCCCGGCCAGGGTGCCCTGTCCGAAACGACACAGATCGCACCGGCACGGATTCCGAACAGACCCGCGAGGGTGAGAAGGATCCCGGCTTCCATTTCGCAGTTGAGGATTCGCGCCTGCTGCATGTCACGAATGCGGGTTTCGAGATGGCTGGGCCAATAGCCATCGACGGACATGCTCCGGAGCGAGCCGTTCGGGCCTGCAATGGCGTTGCGGGCGTAGAAGGCGTCTAGGGACCAGGTCACACCGGTCTTCGCTCGGGCGCCCACGTTCGCGGCTTCCGATACCAGCGCTCCAACGATCTCCCAATCGGCGACCGCCGGATATTCCGGAACGACGTAGGCCTCACTCGTTCCGTCGTCTCGAACACAACCGGTCGAGATCGCGAGATCACCGATTTCCACCGATGGATCGAGTCCGCCGGAGTTTCCGATCCGGATGATGGTTTTCGCGCCGAGCTTGATCATCTCCTCGGCGAGAACCGCCGTACTGGGGGCGCCGATGCCATGGGACGCTGCGCTGAGAGAGACGCCGTCCTTCTGTCCGGTCACGATCGTGTACTCGCGAACGCGACAGACCTCGCGCTTCTGGTCCCAGCCAGCGGTGATGCGGTCGACCCGCGCGGGGTCGCCGCACACGAAGAGATTCTCGGCAATGTCGCCGGGGCGGCAGCCAGTAATTGGTTGGGCGTCGCTCAAGGAGACTCCTCGGTGGTGCGTAGGGGGTTCGGGTTCGGCAGAGCGGGGCGGGCGTCGAATCGCGGAAGGGAAGCGGTTTTGCCGGATCCGTGCCATCCCGTCACAGCCAGCTCGATGAACGAATTGCCGCAGACCGTGCAACCCTGGGAGACGCGGTGGGCGGGATCCGCTCCGGCTTTCTTCGCTGCGGCGCTCGGGAATCTCGGTTCTGCGTTCGTTCGATCTGCGCGCCTCGCGGTTTTTCGAGTCCCTCTGGGAACGTCGCGCTCCGAGACGACGAGTTTCGAAGTCGACCGGGCTGGGCTCGATCGCGGGGTCTGTATTTTCGACCTCGCATCGTGATCCCTTGGCTGCCGGGGGGGGGCGATCCGCGGCATACTGAGATCAGCGGGATTGGACCCGCTGATCCGGGAGTTTCATGCCGCGTCGTTCGATCGGAGGACCGCTCGCCATCGGGATCGTGTCGATGGTGCTCGTGCTCGCTCTCGCCGTGGGCTGGCAGGTCCTCGTCTGGCGAGACGACAGCGAGGTGACGGCCGGTCTGTCGACGGTCGACACGCTTCTCTTCGTACTCGGCTCGCTCTTTTTCCTCTTCGTTTTCGCGGGACTCGTATGGCTGTGCGTGAAGCTGGTGCTCGAGATGCGGCTCAGCCAGACCCAGCGCGCCTTTCTCGACGCGGTGACGCACGAGCTCAAGACGCCACTCGCTTCCTTTCGACTCGGTCTCGAGACACTCGATCGACATGAGCTCGACGCGGGTCAGCGCGGCAAATTCCTGGGGCGGATGGGGGAGGATCTGGATCGACTCGAGTACACGGTGACCCAGGTGCTTGCGGCGGCACGGGCGGAGGAGACGCGGCCGGCACGCAGCGGCTGGGGCTTCGTCGAAATCCAGGATCTCCTCGATGAGAACGTGCGGGAGGTGCTTGAACGACACGACCTTGCGAGCGACTCCGTTCGTGTGGACAAGGTTCGCCGCTTGCGCGTACGAGGGGACTCGGCGGAATTGGGTGTCGTCTTTCGGAATCTGCTCGAGAACGCCGTGAAATATTCCGAGGATCCCGTTCGGATCCGGGTCGGGATCGAGGAGATCGGAGACGGGCGAGTACGCATCGAGATCTCCGACCAGGGAATCGGGATTCCGAAGCAGGAGCTCGGTCGGATCTTCAACCGGTTCTATCGTGCGAGCCGCGATGTCCAGCGACAGGTTTCGGGCCTGGGGCTCGGCCTCTTCGTCGTTCGCGCCCTGCTGCGCAAGCACGGGGGTCGGATCGTGGCGCTCTCCGAGGGCGCCGGTCGGGGCAGTCGCTTCGTCGTCACCTTGAGGCCGGCTTGACGGAGACCGAGAACAGCGGGGCTTCGGCGCTGGCCGACGCTGGGAATGGCGCGCGGCGTATTCTCGTGGTCGAGGACGACGAACACATCGCCGACGGCGTTCGTTTCAATCTCGAGCAGGAGGGGTACGAGGTCGAGGTCGTGGGTGATGGGAGAAGCGCACTCGGCCGATTGGCCCAGAGCGAAGGCGCGCCCTTCGATCTCGTGATTCTCGACCTGATGCTGCCGGAGATGAGTGGCTTCGAGGTCGCGCGCCGAACCCGCGCGACGGGCAACTATGTCGGGATCCTGGTGTTGACGGCGAAGGACGATCCCGCGGATATCGTGCGTGGTCTCGAGGAGGGGGCGGACGACTATCTGACCAAGCCGTTTCGCCTCGACGAGCTGCTCGCGCGTGTGCGCGGACTGCTCCGGCGTCGACGCTGGGATGGGGTCGAGACGCAAAACGAGCCACTGCCGGACGTTCATGTGGGCGAGAGCGTGATTCATTTCGACCAGTTTTCGATCGAAACGCCGGACGACACTGTGATGCTCACCACCCGTGAAGTCGGGCTCCTGCGAGCGCTGGTGGACCGTGAGGGAGAAACGGTCACGCGCGGCGAACTCCTGCAAGAGGTCTGGGGATTGCGCCCCGACACGAAGACGCGTGTGATCGACAGCTTCATCGTGCGATTGCGCAAATACCTCGAGCGGGATCCCAGCGACCCCGAACATATCGTTTCCGTCCGCGGTCGGGGATACCGGTTCCAGCGATAGGGCGGTCTGTCGAGGCACCGCTTCCGGGTGGGTACGGCTCCCGAATGCCCGGAATCTTTCTGCTTGTGAAGGGTGGTCACATCGTGCCACCCTATTCACATGGCGTCCCTGCGAATGCACGTGCATCCCGTCCTTGGCGAACCGACCTTGATGTTGGCGTTCGAAGGATGGAACGACGCGTGCGAGTCCGCTTCTACGGCGATTCGCTTCGTCGATTCGAATCTGCGCGGTGTCCCCCTCGCGGACATCGATCCAGATGAGTACTACGACTTCACGGTCCGGCGACCAACGGTCCAATATCAAGCGGGGGATTCGGGTCCGATCTCCTGGCCGTCGAACGAGTTTCGCTATGGCGTGAGCGACGAAGGACTCGAGCTGATCACGGGGCTCGGAATCGAGCCGCACATGCGATGGCGTAGCTATTGCGAATCGATCGTCGAACTGGCCGTCGACATGGGCGTGCAGCGTTGTCTACTGCTGGGCGCCTATCTCGCTGACGTTGTCTATTCGCAGCCCGTCGCGGTCTCTGGATTCGCGAGCGATTCGAGCCTGCTCGAGCGCTTCGAGATCGAGCCAACGAGCTACGAGGGGCCGACCGGAATCGTCGGAGTTTTGGCCGATGCCCTCCAGGAAGAGGGATTCGAGGTGCTCTCGATCTGGGCGGGACTGCCCCACTATATCAGCGCCACGCCCAATCCCCGCGGCACGCTCGCTCTGCTGCGAAAGGTTTCGCAATATCTCGAAATCCCCTTCGATCTTCAAAAGATGAAGGAAGATGTGCTGCGCTTCGAGGAGGAAGTCTCGAAGGTCGTCGCCTCCGACGAGGAGCTCTCCGACTACGTCAAGGAGCTCAAGCGCCGCGAATTCGCTCAGTAGCTGAGCGCGGCCTAGCCTCCGAATTCCGGAATCAACGTCTCGCCCGCGAGCCGGATGCTGCGCAGGGTATCCGCCTGCTTCACGTACCCGAAGGACATCAGGCACATCAGTCGGTCGATCCCGATCGCGCGAAACCCTTCGATCTTCTTCCGGCAGGCGTCGACGTCGCCGATGACGACGCTCTCGATGGCTGCGAGGGTTTCGAACGTCTCTTCCGGGTCGACCTCCTCACCCATCAGCTGCCGGTTCAGCAGGCGGATGACGGGGACCGGATCGTCGAGATCGACCTCGCCCCGCACCGCCTCCGTCGCGACGCTTCGAGTGGCTCGAGGATCGTTGCTCGCGACGTCGCCGCGTATTGCGTCGATCCAGACGCTTCTCGGAACGCGGAAGACCTCTGGGGCGGCGTTGAGAAACCACAATGCGGACTCGGCAGCTCGGCTATCGATCGCCTGTTGGCGCGTTTCCGCGCAATGCATGAACGTGAAGACCGCCTTCTGCGAGTTTACGAACTGTCCGACCGGCTGGGCGTTTTCGATCGCCGCGTCATAGCCGGCGAACATCGAGCGGAGAGAATCCAGCGGGGTGAACAGTGTCGTCGCGAGTACGCCCACGCCGAGTTCGCCGGCCATCTGGAAAGACTCGGGACTGGTACTGGTCTGCCAGAGACGTGGATGAGGCTGCTGGAACGGTTTCGGCAGGACATTTCGTTCGGGAATCTTGAGAAGTGCGGAGTTCCATGAAAATTTTTCTTCGGTCCACATTCGAGGAATCATCTGCAACGCTTCGCGAAGCTGATCGCGCGATTCGTCGGGCTCGACACCGAAGGCGTCCCACTCCGTCCCGCCGGAGCGAGCCATTCCGAGTTCCATCCGCCCTCGGCTCATGATGTCGATGAACGCGGCCCGCTCGGCGACGCGGATCGGGTGATTGATGTTGAATGGGGCGAGAACTCCGGCGTGGCCCAGGTGGATGCGCTCCGTGTGCTGGGCGATCGCGCCGAGCATCATCTCGGGGACCGCGCTGTAGCTGAAGCGAGGCGCGCCGTGATGTTCGACCGTCCACCAGCATCCGTAGCCGAGTTCATCAGCGAGTTTCGCCTGCTCCAGCGCATCGAAATAGACCTGGGATTCACGCGACGCGTCCTTGGGGTCGGCCTTTTGCAATTCGGAAAACATGTCGAGGACGAGGGGTTTGGGAGTCATTCGGGGCCTCCGGATACTGGCGGCGGGACTCGCTGTCTCACCTGGTTTGCACCAGGATAACTTATTTTCGAACGCTTGTCCGAAATAAAAACAGAAAGGTCGAAAATCGCCGAAAGCGGGTCGCTTTTCGTGCCTCCAGAGCGAGTCCGAAGGGATTCGGGCGAGGGGGGCTAGCGCACCCAGCGTTCGAGATGCAGACGGACGAGCTGTCGCTGGCGTCGCGTCGTGATTCCCGAAGGCTCGTACATTCCGAGCACACCGAGTCCTTGAACGAGGGTCATCGTCGCGTCGGTGGCGACGTTGATCTCCGATCGGGTCATCGGTCTCTCCGTCGGGCAGGAGGACCGATGAGCGTCCCGTAGTCGCGAATACCAGCCCTCGTAGGAATCGCGTTGAACATCCGCCAATTCCGCGACCTCGGCAGCGCGGGCAAAGTACGCGAGCCAGAGCCGCCACTCGCCGCGCCGCTCTTCGTCGAGTGGGAGCACGCTGAGAATCACGGCCTCGAGAAGCGCCCGACCCTCGTATCGCGCGAAGCAATCGTCGATCCGAGCAAGACTCTTTTCTCCGGCTGAGCGCTGCACCGCGATCAGGAGATCGTCTTTTGTCTTGAAGTAATGTGCGAGAGCCCCGGTCGAGCAGCAGGCCTCCCTGGAGACGGCCCGAATGGTCAGCGCATTGACCCCGCCCTTGATCGCGACGCGCATCGCAGCCGATGCGAATTCGCGACGGCGCTCATCGTGGTCCACGATCTTGGGCATAGGGCGCACACTGTAGCGGTGCCGTGGGCCGACAACACCGGCGGGGCCCGGTATCCGGGCGAAGCGGCCAGCCGATGACCCCTGCCATTTCGATGATCTCGTGCGATCGCCTTGCCATGAATTGTATTTATTACAGGTGTTCGATATAAAGCTACAGCGCCTTCAGATATCGGAACCCAGACCATGAAATTCCTCGCCGTTCTCTTCGCGTCGACTCACAGGTTCGTCTACCGCGCCTCTGGTGGACGCCTCGGCTCAAATCTTCTCGGAATCGATCACCTGCTGTTGACGACTCGTGGTCGCAAGACCGGCACCCGGCGGGTAAATCCCCTCGCGTGCTTCGAAGAGAGCGGCCTGTTGCTAGTCGTCGCGTCCAACGGTGGAGCGGACTCTCCGCCCGCATGGTATTTGAACCTGGAGGCCGATCCGCACGTCGAAATTCAATTGCGTGGTCGCCGCGATCGGCGGATCGCGCGGACCGTTGGCAGTGAGGAGCGGACAGATCTGTGGCCCAGACTCGTCGAACAGAACAGGGCGTATGGGGCCTATGAAAAGCGGACGACCCGTGAGATCCCGATCGTCGTTCTGGAGAAGGAGTGACGGGGCCCTGATCCCTGCTCGGGTTCCCGGAGCTTCTCCGGGTTCACGTCATCCCAGCTCAATGCTCTGGTCGATGAGCATGATCGGGATACTGTCGTCGATGATATAGAGGATTCGACCGTCCTCGCGAAGCAGGCCTTCGGCGATCGGCTGCTCGACGACATCGCCTCCGCGGTTGCGTAGGCGCCCCGCTTCGATCTCCGCATTCAGTGGCCCGATCACGTCCGCCGACGCGAAGGTGACCGGCTGTTGCGTTTCTGGGCATACGAGGATCTCGAGAAGTTCGTTGTCGATCGGCATGGGCTCGTTCTCGTTTCGTTTTCGTAGCGGGCGCACCGGACTGGCGCGTCGCGCACTCTAGCAATTTGCTGGGACTCCCAAACGGGTCTGCAGTTGCTACCGGAGCATCGCCGAGGGGTAGTTGAGAATGCGGCGGGCAACGATCAATTGATTGATCTGCTGGGTGCCTTCGTAGATGTCATTGATCTTGGCGTCCCGCATCCACTTCTCGACGAGCAGCTTCTTCGAGTAACCGATGGGCCCAAGTATCTGGACCGCCTTCTGGGTGATCTTCGTGACGGCGAGGCCGGCTTTGGCCTTGGCCATCGACGCTTCGAGGTTGTTAGGCTTTCCCTTGTTCATCATCCATGCCGCCCGCCAGGTTAGCAGCCGTGCGGCCCGGAGTTCGGCTTCCATTTCGATCACGTCGCGTTCGATCGCGGTGAGGTCCCTGGGCGGCGCGTCGTAGCGGACGATGATCCCTCCGCGCTCGAGTTCTTCCTTCAGGAAGTCGAGCGCCGCGCGCCCGACGCCCGTCGCCATCGCAGCCACGATCGGGCGGCTGGCGTCGAAGGTCGCCATTGCGCCCTTGAAGCCCTTGTCGCCAGTCTTGGTCGGGCCCTTCTTCCGGACTTCGCTGCTGCCCAGCAGGTTTTCGTTCGGCACTCGGCAATTGTCGAAGCGCAGGGTCGCAGTGTCTGATGCCCGGATGCCGAGCTTCTTTTCGCATCCGATCAGCTCCATGCCCGGAGTGTTGGCCATCACGACGAAGGACTTGATTCCGCCCCGTCCGGCCTCCTTGTCGATCGTTGCCCAGACGACGACGAACCCGCCATCGACGGTCGACGCTCCCTCACCCGCGGTGCAGAAGATCTTGGTGCCGTTCAGGATCCACTCTTCGGTGTCGGGGTCCCAATCGGCCGTCGTTTCGATCGCGGCTGAATCGGATCCCGCCTGGGGTTCGGTGATCGCCATGGCGCCCCAGATCGGGTGGCCACCTTCCGCTCGAAAGGCGGACATGAACTTCGTCTTTTGTTCCTTGGTGCCGGCGGCACTCACGGCGGAACCACCCAACGCGGGTGTTGGCATGCGCAGATAGAGGCCGGCATCTCCCCAGCAGAGCTCCTCCGCTTGCAGGCAGACGGTGACGAAGCCGTCATTGCTCGCGCTGGTCTTCTCGGGGCCCTTGCGACCTTCGTTCCACCAGAAGTCGACCCATTCGGTGGGAAGCTGGTGTTCGGCGAGGTCGTATTTTCGGGACAGCGGTCGCATCTGTTCCGCGGCGATCGCGTGATAGTGCTTCTGCGAGATCTGCGATCCAGGGGAGAGTTCGAAGTCGATCGGCATGGGAGACTCCTTGACTCCCGATCACCCTTCACTCCGAAACGGAAGAGAGCGTGACACGGGCGGGAGGGGTTTCTTTCGGGGCTAGATCAGCGCCAGGGCCTCGAAGCTGGAGAGTCCGGCGAGGTTGCGCAGATGGAGTTCCGGGAGGTAGTCGCGGATATAGCCGTGGCCACCGAAGACCTGGACGGCACCGTCAGCGACTTGCAGGGTGATCCGGGTCGTCTGATCGTACGCGAGGCGGGCGAGCCGGCTCGCCTCCTCGCCTCGATCCAAGGCGGCGGCCGCCTCCCAGACCAGCAGTCGCGCACCGTCGATCTCGATCGCCATGTCGGCGAGCATGAAGGCGATTGCCTGTCGGGTCGCAATCGGCTGGCCGAACGTCTCGCGCTGCTTGGCGTAGTCGCGGGAAGTCTCGAAGGCTGCGCGGGCCGCACCGATCGCAGTTGCGGCGAGGGCGAGTCGACCGCGATCGATGAGCTGGCGAATCGCAGCGTCGTCCGCGTCGAGGCGCGTCTCTTGTTGGATGCGCACCCCCGAGAGCGTCAGCTCGACCGTTGGCAGCCCGCAGAGCCCCATCTTGAGTTCCGGCTGGGTGCTTGCGCCCGCGGCATCACGAGGGACCACGTAGGCGCCGAGACCGTCCGCTTCCGAGGCGACGACGAGGACCTGGGCTCCGCCGTCGATCCACGGGACCTGACACTTCACCCCGTCGAGAATGATGTCGTCGCCGTCCCGCTTTGCCGTTGTCTGGGGGCGATACACGTCGAAATCGAAGCGAGGTTCCGTGATCGCGAGGGAACCCGGCTGGAAGTCGTCGCCGACGAGACCGGGAAGAACATTCTTTTGTAGTGATTCAGACCCGTAGTCGCTCACCGGGAGTCCGAGCAGGCCCGGGGAAAGGATTGCGAGGGCGATGGCCATGTCCCCCCATCCGAGTTCCTCTGCAATCAGCGCTCCGGTCAAGGCGGATCGTTCACCGCCGCCACCATGGGTCTCGGGAAGGGCATTGGCGACGAGGCCGAGTTCGTGCGCGGCGTCGAGGATGGACCCGGGTGGGGCGCCGGCTTCGTCCGCCGTGCGGGCGTGGGGTCGGACCTCGTTCTCGGCGAATTGCCGAACGGTCTCGATGATGAGCGCCTGTTCTTCACTGGGCTCGAAGTCGATCATTCACTCGTCTCCGGGTTGCCCGTTCCTCCACTGAGTTTCGGGCCGCAGTCGGTCGCCGAGAGGCCTATGGGAAGGGGAGGGTGGATCCTATCAATTTGGATCACGTGACGCCGCGATCGGCTCGCTGCGAATGCCGTGCGAACGCGTTCGCGCAGGCCGGATCGGCCGGATCGGGCATCGCCGGGAGACGCCTCGATGTGCGGCGATTCAGCGACGGCATATTGCCGGATGATCCGCTCGGGACTCTTCCCGCAACCATTCGCTGCGCGCTCGCACAGACCGCGCCGACGATACTCCGCGGCGATTGCTTGACGTCGATTTGGTGCCGATGTAACCCCGTCCGGGAACTCGAAAAAGCCTTCGAATCGCGGGCAGATTCGCAGATCGACATCAAGCAGAACAGACTTCTTGTGCCGGATTCATTCTCCGTGTGCGGACGCCCCGCTACGAGGCGAGGGCCGCACTGGGGGATGAGCAAGCTGCTCGACATGAGCGGTGCCACCGAATCCGAATCGGAAGTTCACGGAACGCGTGCACGCCGCGAAGAACGAGCCGATCCCCAGTCAATCGGCCGCCCGCTGCAGGGCGCGTCCAAGAGGCCGCATCTCGTCTATGCCTGAAAATCATTCGTCGATAAGAACGACTGAGCGACCGACCGCCTCTCCCGGTGAGCCGCGTCGAAGCTCCTTCGTGATTGGCTTGGTCACCGCCGTTGCCACAGCGGTTTTCGTCTTCTGGTCGGGATGGCCGGCACAGAACGACGGTGAAGCCAACGCGGCGGGGAGTTCGAGTGGTGATGTGCAGGTCGCAACCAGCGTCTGTGACGCCCACGCCCTGCGCGCGGCCAAGGAAGAGGATCCGCATCTGGAGATCGAGATTCCTGCCGAATTCGAACGGCAATGGCCCTCGGCCAGCGCCTGTCAGTCGGCGGTCGATGCCTGGGATCCCGAGGCCGAGGGTCCGATGCAGCCGATTCCCTTCAGTCACAAGCATCATGCCGGCGAGTTCGAGATCGAGTGCCTCTATTGCCACTCGGGAACCGACAAGTCCCAGGCCGCCGGCGTTCCCTCCGTCGAGGTCTGCATGGGCTGTCACTTGCAATTCCCCGCCGAGTACGACCAGATCGAGGGCATTCGAATCCTGAAGCAGCATTGGGAAGAGAAGAAGCCGATCGAGTGGGTTCAGATTCATCGACTTCCCGAGCATGTGCAGTTCCGTCATAACCGTCATATCCAGGCCGGTGTCGAGTGCCAGAACTGCCATGGACCGGTGGAAGAGATCGACAAGCTTTATCTCGTCGAAGACTCGCATATCGGATATCTGGTGCCGGTCGCGAAGCTCGAGATGGGCTGGTGCATCAACTGCCATCGTCAGAACAATCAGCAGGCGTCTCAGGACTGCCTGAAGTGCCACTACTAGTTAAGTAGTCAGGAATCAGCATGTCCGAGCTCGATCGTCGCGACTTTCTGAAAATCGTTGGCCTCTCCGCGGGTGCCGCAGCCACTGTGGCTTGTGAACCCGCGGACAAGCTGATCCCCTATGTGATCCAGCCCGAGGAGATCACGCCGGGGATCGCAGTCCACTACGCGTCCACGTGCCAGGAGTGCTCCGCAGCTTGCGGGCTCCACGTGAAGACGCGCGAGGGCCGGCCGATCAAACTCGAGGGCAACCCCGAGCATCCGGTGAACCAGGGCCGACTTTGCGGACGTGGCCAGGCCGGGTTGGGCCGCACCTACCATCCCGACCGAATCGAGGGGCCCGCGTCGCGCAACAGCGACGGCTCTCTCCAGTCGACCAATTGGGACGACGCGAAGAACAAGCTGGCGGCGAAGGTCGGCAGTTCTGCGAGCAAGACGTGGATTCTCGGAAGTCCGGTCGGTCCCTCGCTCGACGGTCTTCTCGATCAGTTCGTCACGGCGACGGGCATCGCGGGCCGCCTGAGCTATCAGCCGTTCGGGCAGCATGCACTCATCGAAGCGAGCGAGCAGGTCTTCGGTGTCTCGGCGGCTCCGATCTTCGACGTCTCGGGTGCCGACCTGATCATCGACTTCGGCTCCGACTTCATCGACACGGGGACCTCCGCTACCGAGCACGCAGGTCAGCTGTCGAGGAACCGTGATCTGGCGCAGCATGCGGATGGCGGCGCACGATTGATCGCCGTTACGCCCCGGCAGAACCTGACCGCGTCGAACGCGGATCATTGGGTGCCGGCCGCCGCGGGCAGCGAAGGCGTTCTCGCCCTCGCCCTCGCCAAAGCTGTTGCCGATCGCAAGGGTTCGGTCGAACCAATGGTCAGAGGAGCGCTGGCCGGTTCGAATATCGCCGCCGCCGTAAAGGCCGCGGGAATCAGCCGGGCGATCTTCGACCACGTGGCCGACAAGCTCGCCGCCGCGAGCCATGGTGTGGCCTTGCCCCCCCGGGATTGCGTCTTCTACGACCGCGGGTGCCGGTACAGCCGCTGCGGTACTCCTGTTGAACGTCGTGCTGGGATCGATCGGAAACGCAGTCCAGTACCCCGAAGCCGACTCCCCGGCGACCTCGAGTCTGCGGGACGTCCTGACCCTGATCGATCGGATGAACGCCGGCGACGTCGACTGCCTGCTGATCCACGGCCTGAACCCGGTCTTCTCCTTGCCCGCCGCAGCCGGCTTCGCGGCGGCGCTCGAATCGGTCGACCTCGTCGTGTCCTTCGCGTCGATGGAGGACGAGACGACAGAGGCCGCAAATCTGCTTCTTCCCGACCACTCGTCGATGGAGAGCTGGGGCGATGCGAGCCCGCGACCGGGCGTTCGATCGCTCGTCCAGCCGACGATCCGGCCGCTTTTCGATACGCAGGCGCTGGGCGATACGCTGCTCGGCGTCGCGCGAGCCATGGGTGGAAGCGCGGTGAGCCAGGTGCCGGAGGGCAGCTGGAAGAGTGTCGTCGAGGGCAATTGGTCCGACACGAACTGGCGCCAGGCGCTGGCCCGCGGCGGAGTCTTCACGACCCCCCCGACGCGCTCCGTCTCCGTCGCCCAGAGCGCCGCCAATCTACGCCCGAGCGCTCCGCGGCTCCAGGGATCCGGTGATCTGACCCTCGTGACCTTCCCGCACTCCTTCTACGGTGACGGACGCGGTGCGGCGCTGCCCTGGAATCAGGAGATTCCCGACCCGGTCACGAAGATCTCGTGGAATAGCTGGGCCGAGATCAGCCCGACCAAAGCCGACGAACTCGGTGTCGTATTCGGCGACGTCATCACGATCGAGACCGATGCCGGATCGATCGACGTTTCGGTCTATCCCCGCGGTGGTGTCCGGGAGGACGTCGTCGCGATTCCGATCGGTCAGGGGCATACGGTCGGCCACTACGCCTCGATGGCGATCGACGATCAGCCCGGTGTCGCCCGCGGCGCGAACGTGGCCGACATCCTGCCCGCGGCTCTCGACGAGGCGGGTGGACAGGCCTTCCTCTCGACCACCGCCACGGTCTCGAAGACGGGTCGCTTCCGGCGGCTCGCCTTGTCACAGTGGACCGACAACCAACGCAAGCGAGGGCTCGCTCCGGAGGTGAGCCTCTACGATTTGGCGAAGACCGGTGGGATGGCCCATTTCGCGGCCGCGGCGAACGCGTCCGAATCGGGCGGCGATGCGGCGGCGGGCGAACACGAAGCGGCGGCGGGTGCTCACCATTTCGAGAGCCCGGCTTTCGACTTCAATTCCGCCTACGATGCCGATCCGGATCAGCCCTATCGCTGGGGCATGACGATCGACAACGACAAGTGTACCGGCTGCTCCGCCTGCATCTCGGCCTGCTACATCGAGAACAACGTCTCGATCGTCGGCGAGGAAATGGCGATCCGACATCGCGAGATGACCTGGATAAGGATCGAGCGCTATCTCGGCGACGGCGAAGACGATATCCACGACGGAGCGGAACGGCGGCCGACACCGGACGGTGAGGCCCTCGGCAAGAATGAGGTGCGTCATCTCCCGATGCTCTGCCAGCATTGCGGTGCCGCACCTTGTGAAGCGGTCTGCCCGGTCATCGCGACCTACCACACTGACGAAGGCATCAATGGCATGATCTACAACCGTTGTGTCGGGACTCGCTACTGCGGCAACAACTGCGTTTACAAGGTCAGGCGATTCAACTACTTCGACTACGGTCGCTTGAATTGGCCTGGGCTGCTCGGACTGATGCTCAATCCAGACGTCACGGTTCGCGGTCAGGGCGTGATGGAGAAGTGCTCCTTTTGTGTTCAGCGGATCGAGACTGCGAGGCAGCCCGCCAAGGACGCAGGAAAGCCGATCGCCCCCGATGCGGTCGTGACGGCTTGCCAGCAGGCTTGCCCGTCTGGCGCGATCACCTTCGGCAACGTGCGAGATGAGTCGAGCGCGGCTGCCAAGACGGCGAAGCAGGGCGGAGAACGCGCCTACCACGCTCTCCGAGAACTGAATACACGGTCCGCCGTGACCTACCTCGCGCAGGTTCGGCGCGAAGAGAACGAGGGAGTCCACTAAATGGCACCGCCTCCCGCGTCCGCAATGGCTGATGCAATGAACGGCCCGCGATCCGCTCCGAGGGATTCGCAGACCAACATCGATATCATGGCTGTGACCAAGGGCTTCCAATGGCCTTGGTTCATCGCCCTGGTGTTCGCTGTTTCGGGCGTCCTGATGGCTGCGAGCGCCCTGATCTACCAGACCTACGAGGGTCTGGGAGTTGCCGGGTACGAAGCTCCCGTCTTCTGGGGCGTCTATATCATCACGTTCGTTTTCTGGATCGGGATTGGCCACGCGGGCACCCTGATCTCGGCGATCCTCTTCCTCTTCCGGGCGAAGTGGCGAAACGCGATCAACCGCGGCGCGGAGGCGATGACCGTCTTCGCGGTTCTGACCGCCGCGCTCTTTCCGCTGATCCATATCGGGCGCCTCTGGAAGTTCTATTTCCTGCTTCCCTACCCGAATCAGCGCTACCTCTGGGTGAACTTCAAGAGCCCGCTCATCTGGGATGTGTTTGCGGTCAACACCTATCTGACGATCTCGGTACTCTTCTTTCTTGTCGGTCTGATCCCCGACATCGCGATCGCTCGGGATCGAGCCGTCGGCTGGAAGAAGGTCGTCTACACGATCATGTCCGCCGGATGGCAGGGTACGGGCAAGCAGTGGAAGGCCCACAACCGAACGGTTCTCCACCTCTCCGGCATAGCCACCCCGCTGGTCCTCTCGGTCCACTCGATCGTTTCCTGGGACTTCGCAATGTCGATCGTTCCTGGATGGCACGCGACGATCTTCGCACCCTACTTCGTGGCGGGCGC
>JAPYTP010000003.1:47652-93588 GCA_029941885.1 Myxococcota bacterium | reverse complement strand
GCCGATACAACCCGCGAAACAAATTTCGGAGTTTTCCATCCCATGCACAGCCTGACCCACATCAAGCCCGAGACGACCGAGATCGTCGCGCTGGTCCGGACCCGATCGGCCGGCCTGTGGGCGGGGGTGGGGATGGGGGTCATCGAGGGCCAGAGTGGCCCCGATTGTCGGTCGAATGGATCGATGAGCCGGCCGCCTTTCTCGAATCGGGACGTCTCGAATCGGGACGTCTCGAATCGGGACGTCTCGAATCGGGACAAGAAACGTTTTGCGAAGCAGCCGAGCCGACACGCCCACTGCTCGACCAGCAAGACGACCGTCCGCGAAGACATGGGAGGGAAACTCCGCCGCCGGATCGAGGGGATTGGGCATTAGTCAGCAAGCCACCTCGAAATGCTCCCGAAAGCGGAGCCCGAGACGACGAGAACCCCTCCCGCCCACCGGCCGGAGGGGTTCTCGCTTTCTGGGGCCCGAGATCGGGAGAGAGCTCGACTTCGGGCGGGAGAGCGTGAAATAGGAACGAGGGCGCGGGGAGCAGGAACGGGCCTCGGGCCCGGTGAGATCGAGTCCAACAGCGAATCGACGAGGGGGCGGAGGGAAGGCCCTTTCGAATCCCGAGGCGAGACCTTCCGAGGAGACCGGAAAATGCAGCGACGAATCAAGACGAACAACCGAACCGCGCTCTTTATCGAGCGCCTCGTGTGGAACGCGGCCGCGGGTGCCGCGCTCGCCGTCATGATCCTCGTTCTCCTGGGATCACTCCGGTGGTTGGACCGGATCGCGCCGCAGGGCGGGGGCGAGCGCCCGTCGGCCTCGGCGGAGGGAACGCCTCGAGCGTCGCTTCATGCGCCCGATCGACCGGCCGAGGTCGCCCGCGTGGGTCGACCTGCGGGTTAGGCGGTCCCGCAGACATCGGCGCTCGCACGCGTTCGGCGACGTCTGCGTCCCGCCAGCCCCAGGGCGACGAGGCCGGCTGCGATCCCGCTGACGAGAGCGGGTTCGGGGACGGCAGCGAGTGCAGCCGGTGTGAAGACGTCGAGGCTGACGGCATCGCTGCTCACACCCGTGGTCGGATCGACGACGGCGTAGAACGTCGTCGTGACGGCGCCCGGGTTGTACGTCAGATTCCCGATCAGGTAGAGCATGCCGGTATCGGGTGAGAAGCTGAGGCTCGCGTTCTCCCAGGCTCGAGCGGTCCAGCCGTCGAGTGCGCTCGTCGGGCAATGGGAGAGCGTGCAGGCCGCCAGGTCGACCTCGAAGAAACCGGTCGGATTGAAATGGGAAGCCAGGAAGAGTCGGTCCTGGAGGCTGTCGTACGCCATCCCAGCAAAGTGGACGGCCGGACCGAAATTCAACGCGCCGAGCAGGGTGGCGACGGAAGGCGAGGCCGGATCGATCGAGCGGAACTGCCCGAAATCACCGTCGACTTCGAGCACGATCAAACGATCGTCCGTCGGTGCAGAGGTGTCGCCCGGATCGTACGCCATCGAGACGATCTCCTCCGCGCCGTTTGCGATCGTGCCGATCCAAGCGATGAGGGCGCCGGTCGACGGATCGAGGGTCACGACCGAATCGTCGCCGACGGTCGGCACGATCGCGTAGAGGATTCCCGAATCGCGTGCGTAGGCCATCGCACGGACATCATCGGAGGTCGGCGAGATCTGTCCAAGATTCGTCCAGTCGCCGGCGAGCCCCGAGACCCGGATCGCATCCTCCGGTGGGCCGCCGAGGTCACCGGGATCCGCGGCGGAAAGCAGGTGAACACTGGCGTCCCCCGAGTACTCCCCGCAGATCCCACCCGAGCAGACGCCACCCGCCACCTCATTGCATTGGGACCCATCGACGAGAATTCCCGAGAAGTCGTCGTGACAGGAACAATCGTTGCCACTGGCGAGCTCGGTGCGCCCGGCCTGGTAGTTGGCGCATTCCGCGGCATTCAGACACGCCCCCGATCCAGGGGTCAGGATCACCCCCAGCATGAGCTGACAAGGCGCGCCGTTCATGTGGGGCAGACACGAATTGTGGCCTCGCTCGTGGGCGATGACCGAAGCCAGGGTTCCATCGTCGAAGGCGTCTACGGTCACGAGCATCCAGAGACTCGGATCATCGTTGGGGTTGCCGGTGCACGCCGGTAGAAGCGCACAGCCGACCGCCCCCGGCGCAGCACCACCGCAATAGGTCAAGCTGTCGACGAGAAAGGCACTCGAGCCGCTGGCCAGGGCGGCGATCGCGTTCTGCTCCGCCAGCGTGTCGATCACATCGAGCCCATCTCCCGTCGTCCCGAACGTCGCGAGCGGAATCGAATTCGCCAGCCGCGTACAGCACGGCTGATCGAGCGGGCCCTGCCCGCCCTCGAGCAGTCGATTCGAGGTCACCATCAGATCGTCGAGGACGCCCTGCCAATAGGCCAGATCCTCTCCCGCACCGGGATCGATCAGATCGACATGCACGGACCAGGTCAGTTCGTGTAGATCGACTTCCGGCACGGCCGACGCCGAGGAGGCGCCGAAAACGAGTACGACCAGGCCCACGAATGCGGCCGACACGAAAGGGCGCGACATCGGAAGAGCTGTTCTCACGGCCGCGGGCCCACGACTCCACCCCGTACGCCGTGGGCGCGAGCGGATTGGCGGTGCAGCCGGCGGGCGTCCTCGAGGTGTGCACGGAAGCCCCGCTCCGTCACTCGCGCCTCGGCCCGATCAAGCGCCTCGCGCGCGGCGGATAATCCCGTGAGGGCCAGCCCGGTCGCGGCCGAGCGTCGGGACTGTGCGACCAGCCGTGCGCCCCGATGATGGCGAAAGGTCCAGCTGGGCGCCTCGGCGTCGTTCAATCGAGTCTCGAGTCTCGCGAGAGCGCGCCGATCCCGCCGGGCGAGGTGCCCGAGCGCGTAGGGCAGAGCCTGCCACGCCCTGAAGGTCGCGCGATCGATCTCCCCCACGCGGGGCATGTCCGCCCAGTCGCGGATCGCTTCGAAGCCGCCGGGCGGACCACAGATTCCGATTGCCACCAGGATCTGTCCGTGACTCCGGCTCTCCTCGGAAGTCGCCAGCATCTCGACGAGGCGGGCACAACCGGCGGGGCCGATCCGTGCGGCCTGCTCCTCCGGCATCCCCTCGTAGTAGACGCTCCGGACGAGTGTCTCGGTCTCCTCGACAGAGAGCGTCTGGGCCTTCGCCGGCCAGGCCCCGGAGAGAACCAGAACCATCAGGCAGGCCACCGCCGCGAGCCGGCCGACTCCCGATTCCTCTCGATCCATCATCTCGTACCGCCCCCGTGAACGCCCTCTCGATGTCCCGATTCTATCAATCGAGGCGCCCTTTCAGAATGTTGACACCTCCATTTATTCCGCGATTCTCATCCGACCGGCGAATTCCAGGCGCGGGGCACGCACCCGACCCGCGTCTTTCCGGTTTCGACCCAAAAACCCACCCACGGGCGCCCTCTAGCCAGGCGCCCGCCACGCGCCCCCGACCGAGGACCGCACCGCGGCCCGCGACAGAACACGGAGACCCGAAGGCATGAATTTCGATTTTTCTGACGAGCAGAAACTCTTGCAGCAGACCGCGCGGGACTACCTCGAGGCGAACTCGCCTCTCTCGACCTGCCGCGAAATTCTCGAGGGCGACCGGCCCTATGCGGCCGACCTCTGGAAGGGCGCGGCGGAAATGGGCTGGCAGGGTGCCGTCATCCCCGAACAGTACGGCGGCGCCGAATTCGGTCACCTCGAGCTTGCGATGATCGCCTACGAGGTCGGTCGATCCCTCGCCCCGATCCCCTTCGGTCCGAGCGTCTACGTGGCGACCGAAGCGATCCTTCGATTCGGTAGCGAGGACCAACGAAGCGACTGGCTTCCCAAGCTCGCCGACGGCACAGCGATCGGGACCTTCGCGCTGTCCGAAAAACCCGGCCAGAATGCGGCGGAAAATATCGCGGCTGCGGTGAGCAGCGGGAAGCTTTCCGGGGTGAAGATGCCGGTAGCGGATGGCGACGTCGCAAACCTGGCGGTGGTCGCCGCAAGCGAGGGGGGGCAGGTCTCGCTCTACATCGTCAATCTGGAGGGCAGCGGGATCGAGCGCGAGTCCCTCGACTCCTTCGACCCGAGTCGAGGACAGGCCCGAATCCGCTTCGACGGCGCCGCGGCCGACAAGCTCGAAGGCGCCGACGCGGATGGGATCGCTACGCTCCTCGATGTCGCAGCAGTTCTCTCGGCTTTTGAGCAGGTCGGAGCCGCTGAGCGGGCGCTCGAGATTACCCGGGAATTCATCCTCGGCCGCTATGCCTTCGGCAAGCCGATCGCGGCCTTCCAGGCCATCAAGCACCGCATGGCCGACCTCTGGTGCAAGATCGAGCTCGCGCGAAGCAACGCCTACTACGCCGCCTGGGCCCTCGCGAACGATGATCCGGAGCTCGCCACGGCCGGTCCCATCGCGCGCATCTCGGCTTGCGAAGCCTTCGAGGACACCACGGTCGAGATGATCGAATTCCACGGCGGCGTCGGATACACCTGGGAATACGATTGCCACCTCTTCTATCGACGCGCAAAGCTGCTGTCGAGTTCACTCGGCACGCCCAAGTATTGGAAGAATATTCTGATCGATCGACTGCAGGCAGAGGCCGCGGCCTGAGCGACGACGCCACCCTTCGATCCGCCCACTCGGGGCCCGCGACTCGCGACAGCCCCTCCCTCCGAAAGGGGAGACGCAAGATGGATTTCAACGACACACCCGAAGAATCTGCCTTCCGCGCGGAAGCGCGTGCCTGGCTCGAGGCAAACGCCGAGCCGGTCGACCCGAACGACCCCGGCCATGGCATCGGTGAGTTCCTCACGCCCAAGATCGTCGGCGAGGCCCAGGCCTGGCAGAAGCAGAAGGCCGAGGCCGGTTGGGCCTGCATCACCTGGCCCAAGGAACTCGGCGGACGCGCCGCGACGCCGATGGAAAACGTCATCTGGAATGACGAGCAGGCCAACTTCCAGCTTCCGGCCAATATCTTCTCGATCGGCATCGGCATGTGCGGCCCGACGATTCTCGCCCACGGCACGCCCGAGCAAAAGGAGCGCTGGATCCCGCGACTCCTCTCGGGTGAAGACATCTGGTGCCAGCTCTTCTCCGAACCCTCCGCGGGCTCGGATCTGGCAGGACTTCGCAGCACCGCGATCAAGGACGGCGACGAGTGGGTCGTGAACGGCCAGAAGATCTGGACGAGTGGGGCACAGATCTGCGAGTGGGGCATCCTCGTGGTGCGCACCGACCCGAACGTCGTGAAGCATGCCGGACTCTCCTATTTCGTCGTCAACATGAAGTCGCCGGGCATCGAGATCCGGCCGATCACCCAGGTCAACCGCGCGCAGGGCTTCAACGAGGTCTTCTTCTCCGACGTCCGCATTCCCGACGATCAGCGCATCAGCGAAGTCGGCAATGGCTGGACCGTCGCTCTCACGACCCTGATGAACGAGCGGCAGTCGATCGGCTCCGGCATGGGCATCGGTGCCCTGGAAGAACTCGTCGGATTCGCCAGCGACATCGAGATCGACGGCGCTCCGGCCATCGAAGATCGCCAGGTCCGCGAGCAGATCGCCGACTACATCGTCAAGGCGCGGGGCCTCAAGAACACCTCGCTCCGCACGCTGACCGCCATTTCCCAGGGCCGACCTCCGGGCCCGGAGGCGAGCATGGGCAAATTGGTGGGGGCCGCACTCCAACAGGACGCCGCATCCTTCGCGATGGATCTCGCCGGAACCTCGGGCGCGCTGCTCGATCAGGCCGCAGCACCGGCTGCTGCGACCTGGCAGGAGCGCTACCTCTCTCTACCCGGCCTGCGGATCGCGGGGGGAACGGACGAGGTATTGCGCAACATCATCGCCGAGCGCGTGATGGGACTCCCCTCCGACGCACGAGCCGACAAGGGTATCGCGTTCCGGGACATCCCGAGCGGTCCGCCTAACTCCTGATAAGAGCGCCTGATGAGAGATCGAAGAGCGCACAGCGACTGGAGAGAGCCCGATGCCTGAAAAGTACGTTCGCCGTGATGGAGTTCCGATCCTGGTGCGCCATACCGGGCGCACCACCCTGCCCCAGGAGCCGCCGTCCCTCGACTCGGGTATGGCGGTCGTCTGTCTTCACGACGCCGGGCTGCAGAGTTCCGTCTTCACCGACCTGCTCGGCGCCATAGCCCTCTCGGAGGAGAGCGGAATCGGGGGGGCCATCGCGTTCGATCTGCCCGGCCACGGCCGTTCTGGGAGCCTCGACTCGCTTCCGTCGATCTCGGAGATGACCGAGATGGCGGAATGGGTCGCGGGCTGGTGTCAATTGACCCGCCCGATTCTCGTTGGCCACGGAATGGGTGCCCTACTCGCGCTCGAATGGGCGGGGGCCCGTCCCGACTCCGTCCGCGGCCTGGTCTTATGTGGCGCCGGGCTCGCATTGGGGATCGAGGACGAGACGATCGAAACCATGCGGCGCGTGACCCGTGGCAAGGCACGCAGGCCTTTCGACCCGAGTCGGGTCTGCCAGGACGGCGGTCAGGAAATGATGCGCCGAGCCTATATGGAAGGCATCGGTACGGACCCACGCGCGACCCTGGTGGATCTCGAGGCCAGCCGCACGTGGTCGGATTCCTTCGACCGCGCCTCCGAGATCGGCTGCCCAGCTTTGATCATCAGCGGCAGCGCCGAGAACGAAGGATGTCGCGCTCGGGCGGAAGCCCTGGCCGACGGCCTCGGCTCGGCATCCTTCGCGCAGATCGAAGGTGCCGCCCATTTTCTTCCCCTCGAACAGCCCGAGGCGCTCGCCGCCGAGATCCACCGGGCCGCGGAGGCCCTTTGAGCATGGGAGCCAGTACCTTCTCGAGCGGAATCTCCGGTAAGATCGCCATCGCCGGCATCCATGAGTACGAGAGTCGCTGGGCTCCGGACAAGACCAGTTTCCAGATCATGGGCGAGTGTACGCGAAACGCACTCAACGACGCCGGGCTTACGCTCCGCGACGTGGACGGACTCTTCGGGGCGACGATGGGCATGGGCGCGATGGGCATGGTTCAACTCTCCGAGTACCTGAACATCAAGCCCCGCTACATGGACGGAAGCAACATCGGGGGCTCGTCCTTCGTGTCGCACGTGGCCCACGCATCCGCGGCGATCCACTCGGGGCTCTGCGAAGTCGCGCTCATCCTCTACGGAAGCACCGCGGCCTCGGAGGCCATGGCGATCGGCACCGGCGACACGAGCGGGCGCGATCCGGGTACAGCCTTCAACGCGCCCTACGGCATGACCCTGGTGTCGTCCTATGCGATGGTCGCCCATCGACACATGCACGAATTCGGAACCACCTCCGAGCAACTCGCCGATATCGCGGTCTCGACGCGACATCACGCTTCTCTCAATCCACAGGCGAAGATGCGTCGACCGATCACGCGCGAGGAGGTTCTCGAGAGTCGAGTCATCGCCGACCCGCTCCACCTGCTCGACTGTTGCATCATCAGCGATGGCGGCGGCGCCGTCATCGTCACCTCGCTCGAACGCGCCAAGGACCTGAAACAGAGACCCATCATCGTGCGCGGAACGGGCGAGTCCGTCGCGCATCGTGAGATTGGCGCCCCCGACCTGACCACTATCGCCGCAAGACAGTCCGGCGAACACGCTTTCGAAATGGCAGGGATGTCTCCTTCGGATATCGACCTCGCCACGATCTACGACTCCTTTACCATCACCGTGTTGTGCACGCTCGAGAACCTCGGATTCTGCAAGAGGGGCGAGGGAGGCCCATTCGTCGAGAATGGCGGAATCGGGCTCGGGGGTCGCTTGCCCGTCAATCCGGATGGCGGCGGCCTGTCATCGAATCACCCGGGCATGCGCGGAATCTATCTCGTGATCGAAGCGGTACGGCAGCTTCGAGGCGGGCTCGGCGAACGCCAGGTCGAGGGCGCAGAAGTCGCCCTCGCCCACGGCACCGGCGGCTACCTCGGACTGATGCACAGTGGCGCGACTCTGATCCTGACTGCGAACTAGAGGCGACCGATATGGCAGACACAAAGAGGAATCCCGAATATCACGCCCCGGCGATCGACTGGGAAACCCGTGCCTATTGGGAGGGCTGCGGTCGAGGAGAACTCGTGCTCCAGCGCTGTCGCGCCTGCGAGACCGTCCAACACCGCCCACGTGGCCTCTGCGCCACCTGCCTTTCCGAGGACATCGAACATTTCGTCGCCAGCGGGCGCGGCGAGGTCTACACGTATTCCGTCGTGCGCCAGAATCAAGCGCCCGCATTCAGCGCCGCGGTTCCCTACGTCGTCTCCTATGTCCAACTCGAAGAAGGTCCGCAGCTTCTCACGAATATCGTCGACTGCGACCCCGACGAGGTTTCGATCGGGATGGCCGTCAGGATCGAATTCGTCCCGACTCCCGCGAAGAATGGAGACGTCCTGGGCGTACCGAGGTTCGTGCCCGCATGATCCTCGACCTCCATTCCCATTCCGTCGCCTCGGACGACGGGCGCGCCAAGGTCGAGAACTACTGCCAATGGATCAAGCGCAAGAAGTTGCCACTCGACGGATTCGTCTTGACGGAGCATCGGCAATTCGACGATGCCAACGACTATCGTGCCCTGGAAGATCGGTTCGGGCTGCTGATCCTGAAGGCCAGCGAGGTCGAGACGGAATACGGCCACGTGCTGGTATTCGGTGTGAACGAAGACCTCAAGGCGGCCTTCGACTTCACGAAGATCGACAATCCGATCGCGATGGTTCTCGAGGAATCGAAGCGCGCGGGGGCGGTCGCCGTACCGTGTCATCCTGGCCGACCCAAGGTCGGGATGTGTGCTCACTGGGAGACCCGCGGCCCCGTCGAGGGCGTCCACACCGTCGAGACCCTCAACGGCGGCAGTCGTGAAGGCGAGAACGAAGAAGCATTGCGATATGCCCAGAAATACGGCTGGTGTTCGATCGGCGGCTCCGACTCCCACATCGTCAGCCATATCGGACGCTACGCGACGCGCTTCGAAGACGAGATCCGTGACATCGACGGACTCGTCACCGCACTCGCAGGGGGGCGCTTCGAAGCGATCAGGCCCGGATCAGGCAACTGACGCGCTCCCTCGAACGTTCGACAACGCCTCCTAGATCACCGAAGCTCGTCGCCGCGCCCTGCTCTTTCGGGCCGTCCGAGGCAGCTCTCGGAAAATCGTCATCACCCGCGCAAGCAAGTCTGGAATGCACATGAACGCAGAAGAACTGAAGGCCAAGTTCACCGGCTACGTCTTCGATGAGATCGAGCTCGACGCCAAGACCGAATCCCTCGTCGGTTTCGCAACTGCTTGCGGTGAGACCCAACCGAAGTTCACGGACCCCAAGGACGCGGATTTTCAGGCCGTACCGAACTATCTGACCAGAATCCACGGGGCCAGGGCCATGCCCGAGGATTTCCCCGTGGACATGCATCGTTGTTTCGACGCGGGCAAGGCCGTCGAATTTCATGCGCCGGTCCGTCAGGGGGACAAGATCCAGGGGCGGAGTGAGATCGCGGATATCTACGAGAAATCGGGACGCTCCGGTTCGATGCTCTTCATCGTCCATCGCATGAACTTCTACAACCAGAGCGGCGACCACCTAGCGACCGTCGACTGGCGCCTCGTCCAACGTGAATTTGATTGAGAGCGACCCGACATGACCACCGTGATGAACAAGAAGTTCGAAGATGTGGAGTTCGGCGAGGACCTCCCCGAGATCCAGCCCGACGTCTCACTGCCCAATGTGAAGATCTTCGCCAAGGCGGCCATGATGGAAGCGGGCCGATTCATCGACCACGACGACGCGCGCAAGAACGGCCTACCGGGCGCGATCGTTCCCGGCATCATGAGTCAGGGCATCCTCGTCGCTCTGATCCATCGCTGGGCGCCTAACGCCGAGGTGCTGAACGTCGACACGATCTTTCGAGCACCGTTGCTCGTCGATTCCCAACCGACCGCGAGCGGCGTGGTCACCGACATCGACGAAGAGTCGAAGGTGATCGAGATCGACCTGATGCTGAAGAACGAGAAGGGCGAGACCCCCGTCATGGGGACCGCAAGGATTTCGCTCTAGGGCTACGAACCGGCTGGAGAGCGGGCCCCCGGGTGATCTCCCGGCTCCCGAATTGCCACTCCTCTGCTCTCGACTTCGACCCCTCCCCTTGCGACACTCACTTGTGACTGCCAGTCTCTTCGACAGCCGCTGACTCATGCGATCGGCGAAAGACGGCCTCCGTCCGGCTGGGCGCAATCCCCTCGACCCCGATAAAATCAGGAGACCCACCATGCACGACCTCGTCATCCGCGGCGGAAAGATCGCCGATGGAAGCGGCAAGCAAGCATCCACCGGAGATATCGCCGTCAGCGACGGAAAGATCACCGAGGTCGGCAGGGTCGCCGGTGAGGCTCGACGCGAGATCGATGCCGACGGCCGACTGGTCACACCCGGATTCGTGGACATTCACACCCACTACGACGCCCAGGCGACCTGGGATCCGCATCTTCTGCCCTCCGGCTGGCACGGTGTAACGACCGCGGTCGTCGGCAATTGCGGCGTCGGATTCGCTCCTGCAAAACGCGATCAGCATCAGATGCTGATCGAACTCATGGAGGGAGTCGAAGACATCCCGGGCGCCGCGCTCTCCGAGGGCATCAAATGGGATTGGGAGACCTTCCCCGAATATCTCAACGCTCTCGAACGCACGCCGCTGGCGGTCGACCTCGGAACCCACGTGCCCCATGGATCGGTCCGCACCTACGTGATGGGCGAGCGTGGCGCGCGCAACGAACCCGCAACCGCCCAGGACATCGCCGCAATGGCGGCGATCGTGAAGGAGGGCATCCAGGCGGGCGCGCTTGGCTTCTCGACCTCTCGCACGATGGGCCATACCGCGCTCAACGGCGAACCCGTTCCCGGCACCTTCGCGGCAGAAGACGAGCTCTTCGGGATCGGCCGAACCCTGGGTGAACTCGGCCAGGGCGTCTTCGAGCTGGCGGGCGCCGGCGCGGCGGGCGATCTGGCCGGAGACGACATCGACTCGGCGCTCAAGGAGATCGAATGGATGCAGCGCCTCTCGGCAGAGATCGATCGCCCGATCTCTTTCGCGATGCTGCAATTCGATTCGGCGCCGAATCAGTGGCGCGAGCTCGTCGAAATCTGTGAGAAGAGCCAGGCGGACGGCGCGAACATCCTCGCCCAGTTCGCTCCGCGACCCTTCGGCATCTTGACCGGACATCAGACCGAGGCGAATCAGTTCCTGGGCCGCCCCGCCTACCTGGAAATCAAGGACCTGCCGCTCCCCGAACGGGTTCGACGGATGAAGGATCCGGCCGTTCGTGAGCGGATTCTCGGTCCCGAACGCGACTCGAGTGCGGGCTTCGGGAGCATGCTCGACAATCCGGACATGCTGAAGAAGATCTTTCCTCTCGGCGACCCGCCAGACTACGAACCCGCTCCTGAGCAGAGCATCTGGGCGATCGCCGAGCGCGAAGGCAAACCGGCGGACGAGATCCTCTACGACTTCATGCTCCGGGATGAGGGCAAAGAGCTGCTGCTGCTCACTTTCTTCAACTACAGCGACGGCAACCTCGACCTCATGCACGAATTGCTGAACAACGAGCGGGCGGTCCTCTCCCTCGGTGACGGGGGTGCGCATTGTGGTGTGATCTGCGATGCGTCACTTCAGACATTCATGCTCACCCACTGGGCACGGGACCGGAGCCGTGGCCCAAAACTGACGGTCGAGCATGCGGTCAAGGCGATGACGATGGACACGGCTGCGGTCTACGGTCTCCTCGATCGCGGCGTCATCGCTCCCGGCTATAAGGCCGACTTCAACGTCATCGACTTCGAAAACCTGTCCTTGCGACGACCGGAGATGGCCTTCGACCTGCCCGGTGGGGCGCGCAGGTTGATCCAGAAGTCGACGGGCTATGACGCGACGATCGTCGGCGGTGAGATCGTGATGCAGAACGGCGAGGGCACGGATGCCCGGCCGGGCCGATTGCTTCGCGGAGCGCGGCCGGCTCCAGCCTGACGAAACGTCGACCTTCATCGACCCTTGTCGCTCGCGACCGAATCGAGCCCGTCGCCTGCTTGGGCGACGGGCTTTCGCGTTCCACTAGGGGGATGCGAGAGCTCCGGTCCGATCCGAACGCAAGTTCCTCGCACCGAGAAAACTGTGCACGGCGCCCCAGACCCCCGCTGCGATCGCCACCGCCAACGCGTACCGGAGCGCGTCGTCGCCGTAGTCCATCTCCAGACGGTCGCTCAGGATCCCTACGAAGACCGGGCCGAGTCCCTGCCCGATCAAGCCGGCGCTGATCAACGAAAAGAGCGAGCCGGCGGTTGCCCGCATATGGGGTCGCGCGAGGAGCTGGACCGTCGCGTTGTACGTACCGACCCACATCGAAGTCATGAAGGCCCCAGGGATCACCACCCAGAAGGCGACATCAGGATCGGGACAGAGCAGGAAGGCGACCAGAAAGGGAAACGCCCCGAGAGAAGCCATCCCGGGCAGCCACATGTACCACCGGACGTCACGCCGACCGAGACGATCCGCAGCGAACCCGGCCACGATCAGGCCCAACGCCGAGAAGAGCGTCATCGATACCGCCAGCCGGGAGCCCGCTTCCGTCGCCGAGAGATCGTGAGCGCGCATCATTGCGGCCGCTGCCCAGGCCAGCATCGCCCAATTGGCGAAGGAATTCAGCGAGCCGGCCAGAACGAGATGGCGAAACGATGGCATCCGCTGGAGGAAACGGAGCACTTCTGTGAAACGCGGCGCCTCACCGACTACCGCCACTCCATCGATGTCACCCCGTCCGGGCTCCCGCACCGTCGACGCCAACACGAGGGCGAGCATCATGCCGGGAACGCCGAAACACACGAAGGTCCATCGCCAGCCCACGGCATCCGCCATCAGGCCGCCGATCGCGAAGCCCGCCATCGCGCCGAAGGTTCCACCCGAGGCATGAATCGAAAGGGCCATCCCCCGCCGCTCCGCCGGGAAGTAATCGGAGATCAGCGACTGCGCCGGCCCGCTCCCGACGGTCTCGCAGGCCCCGACTCCGAGACGTGTGAGGAAGAGATGCCAATAGACGCGTGACGCACCGGTGAGCACTGTGAGTGCACTCCAGAGAAAGAGACCCGCAGCGATGATATTCCGACGATTTCCGATATCCGCGAGCCGACCGACCGGAACCATCGCGAGTACATGAGCGAACGCGAACGCTGTCCCCGTGAGCAGTCCCATCTCGGCATCGCTCAAGCCGAACTCGTTCTTCACCGGCTCGACCAGCACGGAGAGGACCTGCCGATCCATCACGTTGAGCGCCGTCAGGGCGAACATCATGAAGAGGACGTAGTGAGAGTAGGCTCGAGGGGGTTGCGTCTGTTCGATCACGCGCCGCCTCTATTTCGATTCATGGTGGCCCAACAATGCCCACGCACTGCGGGCGCCATCGATCGCCGCGCTCATGATTCCACCCGCAAAACCAGCGCCCTCACCGACCGGCCAGAGATTCGCGAAGCCGGCGGCCAAGCGAGTCTGCCGGTCTCGGGGAATCCGAAGGGGCCCCGAACTGCGGGATTCGATTCCCACGAGCTGACCCTCCTCTCCGGCATAGCCAGGAATCTTCTTGTCGAATTTTCGCAGCCCTCCGCGCAGAGCTGCCGTCATCCGCGGCGGCAGGAGCTCGTCGATCCGAATCGCCGCAAGGCCGAGCTTGTAGCTACTCCGAAGAAGAACCGAACTCTCGCGCCCCTTCAAGAAGTCGCGAACGCGCTGCGCCGGAACGGTGTAATCGCCCCCGCCCGCGTCGAAGAATCTTGCCTCGATCCGCTCCTGGAACTCGACACCCGCAAACACGCCTTCGCCGAAGTCGCCGGGTCCGACACTCACGACGAGTCCCGAGTTCGCGTAGGGCGACGAGTGCCTGGAGTTGCTCATCCCGTTCGTACACAACATCCCGTGCTGAGCGACTGCGGCCACGATCTGCCCACCCGGACACATGCAAAAACTGTGCACCGCGGAGGTTTCCCGCGTCGACTTCGCGACGAGCGAATAATACGCGTGACCCAGGCGTTCCAGGTCGGCGCCCGGACCGAATCTTCCCTCATCGATCAAGGCCTGAGGATGCTCGATCCGCAGGCCGATCTGAAAGGGCTTCGCCTCCAGGATGAGCCCCTCTTCCGAGAGGGATCGCAGGGTATCCCGAGCACTATGACCGACCGCCAGGATCACCCCGTCACAGGGAATCTCGCCCGCGGAGGTCCTGAGCGCACTCACGGTGCTCGCCTCGGAGCGGACGAGGCCCTCGAGCCGCGTCCCGAAATGGAATCGGACCCCCATTTCTTCGAGGCGCGCTCGCAGGCGCGGAAGGATCCGATGCAACCGGTCTGTTCCGATATGGGCGCGGGCATCGAAGGCGATTTCCGAGTCGGCCCCGGCGTCGATGAGGGTCTGCAGGATCGGGGCTTCGAGCGCATGCTGGGTGCGGGTATACAGCTTTCCGTCGGAGTAGGTCCCGGCGCCACCCTCTCCGAAGAGGATGTTGTTCTCCGGATCGAGTTCACGCGTCCGCGTGAAACGCACGACGGCCCGGCCTCGATCTCGTAGCGCTGGGCCCCGGTCGATCAGATCGACGGCCACCCCGTTCGTCGCCAACGTCCACGCCGCGTAGAGCCCCGCCGGACCTGCACCGACGACGACGATCCGACGGTCGCGCCGAACCCCATCGACCTCGGGAACCTCGAATAACATCGTGGGTTCGACCTCGCGCGCCCGCCCGCTCTTGAGCGCCCTTGCGAGTTCCTTGCCACACGCCGCGTCGGGACTCAGATCGAGATCGACGTGGAAAACGAAGCGCAGATCGTGGGTTCGCCCTCGACGTCGGGCGTCGACCGCTCTCCGCGCGATCCGCAGCCCGAGAATGTCGTCCTCGGAGATGCCGATCCGTTGCGCGCATCTTGCACGTAGATGCGACTCGGATTCGTAGACGCCCAACTCGACCGCCATCGCGCGAAAGCGCCGTGACTCGGAAAACGCGCCGCGTCCGACGTTGGGCGATGAATCGGTGAGGTCTGTCATGAGTGGACGGAGTCTATCGTCTCAAGCGAGTTCGCGGTGGCGCCGATCAAATGAATGAATGTGGGTCGGAGGGGTCGGACCCGAATGGAACGACTGAAGAGAGCACGACACGCGATGAACGTCTGGAACGGCACGAGCCTGACTCCCCGCTCGATGGATCCGATCCTGGTGATCGGGCCCGACGGCCCGTTCCAGCGGACGCTGGCGCGCGAGGTGGAATCCTTGCCCGCCCCGGTCTTGACCGCAGACACCTTGTCCGCCGCTGCGGAGACCCTCCGAAGCGGGGAGGGGCCGCCCTCGATCGTGCTGCTGCCCGAGAGCGAGATCCACACCGATGACTTCGAATCGGAATTAGCGGAACTCCGGATTCGAACAGGCTCTCCCCGGCTCGTCCCGATCGCCTTCGGACGCGCACCCAATGACTCGCGTCGCGCAGAAATCCGTCAGGCCGGGGTCGATCTCGCGCTCTTCGGACGCTTCGGACGACACGCCCTGCGTTTCCAGATCAATCGCGCCCTCTCCCCCCTATGCGATCGCGCACCCCGTGGTGAACTGCGTGCGCCCAAGGAATGGCGAACGCGGGCCTATTCTTCGGGCAGGGAGAAGGCCGTGCGCTGCTACAGCCTGTCTTCGGGCGGCGCCTATTTCGTGACACCTCGACCGTGGGTCGTCGGGTCGGAGATCACCCTCGAGTTGCCCGTGGGTCTGGACCGGCTCCTCATCATGGGCAGCATCCTCTATACCAATGTCGGCGATGACGCCGCCCGCCGCACACTTCCTCGTGGCATGGCCGTCGCGTTCCGACCGCTCTCCGAACACATCCAACAAGTGATCCGTGAAGACGTGACCGTCACCCACCAAGCGCTCAAGGTCTGAGCGCTACGCTCGCCTTCGAGAGGAACTCTTGAATGGATTCGGCCCGGCTCGACCCGCTGCAGCGCAGAGCCGATCTCGACCGCATCAGCCGTCAGACCTTTGACGTGGTCGTGATCGGAGGAGGGGTCGTCGGAGCGGGGACCGCCCTCGATGCGGCGAGCCGCGGACTCTCGGTCGCGCTGATCGAACAGCGCGACTGGGCCTCCGGGACCTCGAGCCGCTCCAGCAAGCTCATCCACGGTGGCCTTCGCTACCTCGAGCAGCTCGATTTCCGTCTGGTCCGGGAAGCGCTTCGCGAGCAGACCCTCATGCTCGATCGGCTGTGCCCCCATCTGGTTCGCCCGGTCCCCTTTCTCCTTCCCCTGACCCATCGATTCTGGGAGCGCGCGTATATCGGGGCCGGCACCTTCCTCTACGACACTCTCGCGGGCAAGCGATCGCTCCCCCGCCATCGCCATCTCACCCGCCGTGGCGTACTCGCTCGCTTCCCGGGACTGCGCAGCGATCGCATGATCGGTGGGATCCAGTATTGGGACGCTCAGGTCGACGACGCCCGCCACACCCTCGCGCTGGTCCGATCGGCGCGGGTCCACGGCGCGGCAACCCTCTCGAGTGTTCGTGCGGAAGGCTTTCTGATGTCGGGCGCGCGCGTCTCGGGGGTTTCCGCGCGCTGCCTCGAAACGGGCCGGGCTCTCGAAATCACTGGACGCCAGGTCGTGAACGCGACGGGCGTGTGGACCGACTCCGTCCAGAAGCACGCCGGTCGGGGCCGCGTCCACGTGCGCGCCTCGAAGGGGATCCATCTCGTCGTTCCCCGGGATCGGGTCCATGGCGACGCCGGACTGGTGCTGCGAACCGAGAAGAGCGTGCTCTTCGTGATTCCCTGGGAGAGTCACTGGATCATCGGAACGACCGATACCGACTGGAACCTCGATCTCGCCCATCCCGCGGCGAGTCGGCGCGACATCGACTATCTCCTCGACCGCGTGAACGCGGTCCTCGCCCAGCCTCTCCGCCACGAGGACATCGAGGGTGTCTACGCTGGACTGCGACCCCTCTTGCAGGGGGAGAGCGATGCGACCAGCCAACTCTCGCGTGAACACGCCGTCAGCCAATCCGTCTCCGGCCTGATCACCGTCGCCGGAGGCAAATACACGACCTACCGCGTGATGGCCAAGGACGTCGTCGACATCGCCGCCCGCGGTCTCGAGCAGAAGGTGCCCGAAAGTTGTACCGAGTCGATTCCGCTCATCGGTGCCGCGGGATACCGCGCGCATTGGAATCGTCGCGAGGCGCTCGCCATCGAGTCGGGCCTTCACGTCAACGTGATCGAACATCTGCTGAATCGCTACGGTGCGCTGACTCATGAACTACTGGATCTGATCCGGGAGACGCCGCTTCTCCGCCTTCCCCTCGAAGGCGCGCCGACCTACCTCGCAGCCGAAATCCACTACGCAGCGTCTCATGAGGGCGCGCTCCACCTCGATGACGTCCTGACCCGCCGAACGCGCATCTCGATCGAAACATTCGATCGGGGAGTCATCGCGGCCCGAGCGACCGCTCGCTTGATGGCCGAGATCCTCGGCTGGGACGACGCGACCCTGGCCGGAGAGATCGAGCACTACGACGCTCGGGTCCGCGCCGAGCGCGAGAGCCAGACCCAGCCCGACGACCAGACGGCGGACGCCGCGCGAGTCGGCGCCCCGGACGTGCGACTCCTGGGAGCGAGCGCGGAACGCTCGCCGGTCGTGTCCCTCGAAGAGCGGCGCGGCAGAGACTAAGCTGATTCTTCGACACGTTCGGACACCCTCGGAGGTCGTCGAACCTCGCCGAGCACCGCAATCGGAGGTCGACCCTCGATGGCCATGTTGACGATCGGCCAGATGAGCGCGCAAACGGGCCTCGCCAGCTCAGCGATTCGCTACTCCGAGCGCGAAGAATTGTTGCCCAGGGCGCCCAAGGAAGGCGGTCGACGCGTCTACGACCCCGAGATCCTCGACCGACTGGCGGTCATCGAGCTGGCGAAGCGCGCCGGCATGACCATCGCCGAAACGAAGCGCCTGCTCGGCCCCCTCGGCTCCAATCGCCCGGCCGCCCAAGCATGGCGGCGCCCGACACGAGACGAGATCCAGGAGATCGGCGAGCGCATCGCGAGCCTCGAGCAGATGAAACAAATGCTGACGATGCTCACCCGCTGCGAGTGCCCAACCCTCGAGGATTGTGGCCGGGCGCTTCGAAAGGGCGAGACTTGTCGAGATCGGCACTATGGTTGGGCCTCCCGCGGTCGACTCGGACCGTCGGACGTAGGACCGAAAGCGATGCGACGACGACGAGATCGAGGAGGTGCAAATGACATCGAAGAATGCGGTCGACATGGGAAACAAGATCGGCGGACCGGATAGCCTGGCGGGGCAGCGCGCAATCGTGATCGGCGCGAGCAGCGGGATTGGCCTCTCGACCGCCGAGACGCTGCTGCACGACGGAGCCGATGTCCTGATCTGTGCACGCGACGGCGACCGACTCGGAAAAGCAGCCAAATCGCTTCGCCAGGCGGTCCCGACCGCCAAGGGTTCCCTGTCGACGCGAATCTGTGATGGCATGGACGGTGCCCAGGTTCGGCTGGCCGTCGAAGAGGCCTCCGGTGAAGCGGGCCTCGACATCGCCATCACCGTCCCGGGCGGCGCGAATTATTGCCCGGTCCTCGGATACGAGGACGACGAGTTCAGTGCCACGATCGACATGAATGTTCGCCCCACCTTCCTCATGATCAAATATGCGGGACTCGCGATGGTCAGGTCTGGGGGCGGCTCGATCGTAGTCGTTTCTTCGACCGCCTCGATCCTGTCCTCGCCCTTCCTGTCCGCCTATTGCGCTGCCAAGGCGGCATGCGACCAACTCGTCACCGTTGCCGCGGATGAAATCGGACAGCATGGCATCCGCGTGAATGCCGTCCGCCCCGGCCTGACGCGAACCGGCGCGACCGACAGCATGTTCGAGAATCGTCCCCTGGTGAACGCTTTCCTGGCGGAGCAGCCGATCAAGAAGGACGGAGCGCCCGAGGACATCGGCCGCGCCATCCGCTTCCTGGCGGGCCCGGAATCCGCATGGATCACCGGCCAATGCCTCAGCGTCGACGGCGGCCACACGATTCGCAAGTTCCCCTGGCTCGAGGACGTCGCGCGCAGCATTGCCGGCGACACCCTTTTCGAGTCGATCGAGCGCGGTGAGCTACCCTGACCGAGTCGCCCCTCTGCGTGCCCGTCCGATCGCAGGAGTGTTCTCATGACCGTACCGCAAGCCGCCCCGCTGCCCAATACGCAGGCCGAGTCCCCGTCCCCCGAGCTGACGCAGCTTCGTAACGACGGCTACGTCGTGCTTCGTGACGTGTTGTCCCCCGCGCAGGTCCGGAGCGTGCGCGACGAACTCGAGCCGCATCTAGGCCCTTTCGGGCGCAATCCCTTCGAAGGCGAACGTACCCAGCGAGCCTACGCGCTGCTCGCCAAGGCCCCATCGATCGCGACACTGGTCGAACATCCCGAAGTGCTCGCCCTGACCGACTCCTTCCTGTGGAAGTCGTACCTGCTCTGGGGCGCCTTGGCGATCAACCTGCATCCGGGGGAGACGCGCCAGGACTACCACTGCGATGATGAAGCCGGCGCGCCTCCTCGGCCCCGTGCGGCCCAGGGGATGAGTACCATGTGGGCGCTCGACGATTTCACGGAAGGGAACGGAGCCACCGAGATCATCCCGGGCAGCCATCTATGGGGGCCCGACGAATCGCCCGATGCCCATGATTCACGAACCCGCCAGACCCTCATGTCGGCCGGTTCTGTCATGATCTGGCAGGGATCGCTCTTTCATCGCGGCGGCGCAAACCGCAGCGACGGCACACGGCTCGGCGTCACGATCCAATACAGCCAGCCGTGGCTCCGACAGATCGAGAACATGGTACTCGCCGTTCCACCCAAAAAGGCCGCTCGCTACTCGCCACGAGTGCGGGAGATGCTCGGCTACGGCCTGATGGAGCCGAGTTTCTTGGGATATGTCGACGGTCGCAATCCGCGACGACTCGTCGAGCAAGTCGAGGGCCAGGAGTAGGCTCCTCTATTCGGCCCGGCGGTCCTTTCGGAGGAGAGACGACTCGCCAGGACTCTCAGAGACTTCGTGGATCGCTCGACTCCATCTCCTCGAGCGCCGGCGGCAGGGTCAGCGCATGCCATGCACCGACCGGTTCGAGCACTTCGATGACCCGTCTTCGAATGGCGCGGTCGAGTCCGCCGATTTCGCGACCGAGATCGATGCGTCGCACTTCCGCGACCGGCTGGACCGGGAGCGCCCTCAATCCGAGCCCGAGGTCGACCTCCACGCGCTCTTCACGGTCCTTGAGCGCCTGATGATTGCGCACGAGATAGGCGTGATAGTCCGATGCGATCTCTTCGAGAATCCCGAGCAGGGAGATCGGAATTACGTCATCCGTGACCTCGCCGACAGACGCCTCCAGTGCGAGAAGATCCTCGCCGAGGGAAACCAGGCGTGGGGCCTCCCGCGCGAGGTGTGACCGAGCGGGGCCGTGAACGAGTACCTCGGTCTCGAGCCAACCCGCGAGAATCCAATCCGCTCGACTCGGATGAGGGCCCAGCAAGAAGCCGGTCGTCGAGAGATGGGCACCGAGTCGCGAGAGGCTTCCCCAGGACCGTCGGGGCCACTGGGGCAACCACAGCTCCAGCCAATCCTCGAGCAGCCGTGCGCAGGCGCGACGCACCGGGCTGGTCGGCACGAGTCGAGGATCCGGATGGACCCGCTCGACGAACTCGAGAATCGAGTGCAGATCCGCCAGCACGAATCCCTCGGGCGTCCGAAGATAGGGTCCCTCTTCACGCCCCGCGCGACTGGCCAGAGCCAGCGCAAGCGAAGCGGTTTGCTCGACGAAGTCGACGGCGACGCCCTTGATGTGGAGGACGGTCGCGAGGGTGAGGCTCTCCCGGGCACTCAGATCACCGTAGATCGTATATCTCCCCATCCCCAACCCCTTCCTCCCCCCGGCCTCGTCTACTCGTCCCAGTGCAGCGAAAGATCGATCGTCGTCTCGGGATGGAGAGAGGCCGCGACCGGACAGCCCCGTGCAGTCTCCTCGAGACTCATCCTGGCGCCAGCGGGCAACCCCGACGGTAGATCGAGGTCGACCACGACTCGCGCGACTCTTCGGCGCGGCTCGACTTCCATGTGCTTCTCGACGCGAGCGCGGGCGCCCTCGAGCGCCCACCCTTCCCGATCACCGACGATCGCCATCGTCGTCAGCATGCAACTCCCGAGGGACGTCGCGAGCAGGTCCGTCGGAGAGAAGGCTTCACCCTTGCCTCGGTTGTCCACGGGCGCATCGGTTTCGATCTTCGCGTGCGAGGGTCCATGAACCGCGGTCGTATGCAGCCCTCCCTCGTAGACGAGCTTCATTTCCACCATCGATGCTCCCTCCTCCTGGTCCGCGGCCGATTCCCCGTGCCCCGAGCAGAGAGTGCCCGAATCGAAGCGTTCACGCCCCTTCGTCGGCGGGGACCCGTGCTAGCGTGCGCGCTCCAGCGCGCGGGATTCATGCAACCAAACGACTCTCAATCTCCGGAGACCGCTTCAAAGAGCGGCTCCGAATCCTTCTCAGAGGCCCTTTCTATGGGCCTTGCGCGGCTCGGCCACGCCGACTTCCGCCCGGGACAACGGGAGGCCATCGAGGGACTGCTCGACGAGCGGCGTCTGCTGCTCGTGGCACCGACCGGGGGCGGCAAGAGCCTTTGTTATCAGCTGCCCGCACTGATCCTTTCGGGAACGACTGTGGTCGTCTCGCCTCTGATTGCGTTGATGCGAGATCAGGTCGATGCCCTCGAGCGCCTCGGGATCGAGGCGACGTTCCTGGCCTCCACCCTGGACGGCGCGGAGATGGCGCGGCGCCTCGACGAATTCGAGAGTGGCCGACTCCGGCTGCTCTACGTCGCGCCGGAGCGACTCGTCTTCGCGCGTTTCCGGGAGATCCTGCGACGGATCGGATGTCCGCTCTTCGCGATCGACGAAGCCCACTGCATCAGCGAGTGGGGCCACGATTTCCGACCCGAGTACCTCGAGATCGGCCGCGTGCTCGCCGAACACCCCGAGGCCCGCGTGCTCGCCTGCACGGCCACTGCGACGCCCTATGTGAGAGACGAAATCCTTGCTCGCCTCGCCCTCCCCCCGGAAACGCGCCAACTCGTTCGCGGGTTCGCCCGGCCCAATCTGTCCCTTCGCGTGTCCGAGGTCGAACGGGCGACCGATCGCCGCCGGGCCGTCGATGGCGTCCTGCGGGAGAGCCTGGGCGAGCCCGGCTCGAAACGCGGTTGCGCGATCGTCTACGCCCCGACGCGCAAGGGCACCGAATCCGAGCGTGACCGGCTGCTGAGGCGCGGCTGGCGTGCGGATTCATATCATGCGGGGCTGACTCCCGAACGACGCGAAGAGGTCCACGCGGCTTTCGCGGAGAGAGAACTCGAAATCGTCGTGGCGACGAACGCGTTCGGCATGGGCATCGATCGCTCGGACGTTCGGGTGGTCGTCCATCTGGCACCGCCCGGTTCGATCGAGGCCTACTACCAGGAAGTCGGCCGCGCAGGACGTGACGAGCGACCGGCCATCGGACTGATGCTGGTCGGGCCAGGCGATCTCGCGCGTCGCCGTGCGCTGATCGAGTCGGATTCACCCGCCCTCGTCGAGCCCGGTTACGACCGCACCTCCGCGAGAGAGAGTGCACGACATCGATGGTCGCTTTTTCTCGAATTGATGCGCTTCGCCGAGGGCGGGAGCTGCCGCCACGACGCGGTGTTGCGCTATTTCGGCGACGAAGAGGAGACGCTTTCCGGTTGCGGGCGCTGTGACGTCTGCGAGCGAATGGCCGCGGGCGAATCGATCTCGAATGCCGAGAGCGCGGAAGAAGTCACACTGCTCGTTCGCAAGGCGTTGTCCGGGGTCGCCCGCATCCATGCACGATACGGCCTGAGTGCAGCCGTCGCGCTGTTGCGGGGCCAAGAGGATGCACGGCTCCGGGGTGCAGGGCTCGATTTGACGAAGACCTTTGGCATTCTCTCGGACCGCGATGAGATCTGGCTCACGAAACTGCTTCGTCGGTGCGTGACCGCCGGGTGGGTCGATTTCGAGGGCGGCGATCGCCCCACCGCAGCGCTGACGGAAACGGGAGTCGCCGTGATGCGGGGAGAACGAACCGTGCGCCTGCTCCTCCCCCCACACAAGGGCGCTCTTCCACGGGTGGGCGCGACTTCGGACGGCTCGGGAAGCGCTCGCTCTTTCATGGTTCGCCGGAAGGGCGAAGCAGCCACGAGAGGCGGCGGTCCCGAAGACCAACCGATGGATGACGCTGCACAGGCGCGTTTCGAAGCTCTGCGGGCCCATCGTCTGATCACGGCCCAGGCCGAGGGTGTGCCGCCCTATGTCGTCGCAAGCGATCGCTCGCTGCGGGAACTCTCCATCCTCTCGCCGGAAAGACCGGAGGATCTCACGCTCGCTCACGGGATTGGAGAAGCGAAGGCCAGCAAATACGGTGAAGGGATTCTCGCGGTCCTGCGCGATGTGAACGCGGGACGCGCAGACGATTGACTCGTCGGTGGCAACGCTGATCCGAATGCTTCAATCGGATAGAAAGGAATCGGCGATCGCCTCGATTCCCGAGATCTCGAACGAGTTGGCGCCGGTGACCGAAGTGATTCTCTCCATCAGATCGCCCTGGAATCTTTCTGGGATCGTCGCTAGCACGATGGCCTGAGCGGACCGATCGCCAGCCGCGACCCAACGATGAGGCAGGCTCGGATCGAAGTGGATCGAATCGCCCGACTCGATCACGAACTCTTCGTCGCCGATTTCGACTTCGATCCTGCCTTCTTCGACCAGGATCACGATCTCCCCGCGGAATTGCCAGGAATCGGTCCCGGCCATGCCCACGCCCATGCCCATGCCCACGCCCACGCCCACGCCCACGCCCACGCCCACGCCGGGCTCGATTCGTATGCGCCAGACATCGAGTTTGTTTCGCGGGATCGTGCCAACAAGATGCTCGATGGCTCCCTTGTCCTTGATCGACAGACACTGACGCTCGCCTCGACGCATGACCGAATATTGCCGGCCCACATCGACTGCCGAGAGCAGCTCACTCGCTCGACGGCTCAGACCATTCGCGACCTTCAACAACACCGCAATCGTCACATCTCTCGACTCACCCCCGAGAGATGTTGATGTTCGAACCCCGGAATCGTGACCGAAGCGCTCATCGACGGTAAGGCTTCCTGAGCGCTCGACTCGCGAATCCTTCCCCCGTGTGGACATTCGTCGCCAATCAAGAGGTGGGATGTGCAGCTACTGACAACATGTCTACAACCTGGGCTTCCGGAGGCCTGCACGACCGACTGCATCCCTGTTGCTCCACCCTGTTCGGCGAATATCCGAGGGTTGGGCCGCATCGAACCAAGATCCGACTGAGAGTTCAATCTCGGCCCTCGCGCGGATCGAGCCTCGACTAGCAACGCGCCCCTTTCGCGCGCGGCGCGTCGAGTTCCCAGAGCGATCCGATCGTTCGATTCTCCGTTCAGGGTCGAGTCGAGTTCAAGATCCGAAGGCGGCCAACGAAGTCGGCTGGCGTTCGTCGCGCGGCGCAAGGTCGGGAACACGATCTCGGGAAGGTCGAGCGTTCCCGGGTCAGCCGCCGAACGGAGAGGGAGGCTCGTGTACGACTCCTCGTGCGGCGCACGCAGGTCCCGATTCGAAGATCATCCACACCCGGATTGCCCCCAAGGGTTCGCGTATCGAGGCAGTAGAACGTGTTTCACCCCACGAATCTCGCCGTTATAGTCTCTGGGCAACGCGGCGTCCGGATCCCGAACGCCAGTCATTTTCCAGCACTCTCGTCTTCACTCACCGCGCGCACGATCGCCGCGAGAGGCAAGAGTTCCCTCCGGAGGGCGCAGAACCACATGTATATCGACCTGACTCCCGAGCAGAAGGCCCTTCGCGCGACACTTCGCAGCTATTTCGATGACCTCATGACTCCCGAAATCCGCGCCACGGTCAGCGGGATGGAAGGCGGTGAGAAATACCGCGAGATGATTCGTCAGATCGGGAAGGACGGATGGCTCGGTGTCGGCTGGCCGAAGGAATTCGGCGGTGGCGGAATGACGATGGTCGAACAGATGATCTTCCTCGAGGAGCAGCGCCGGTCGGGGGCGCCCTTCCCGTTCGTCACCGTGTCGACCGTCGGTCCCGCACTGATGGATTTCGGCAACCCCGAACAAAAGGCGGAATACCTCCCGCGGATTCTCGCCGGCGAATGTCACTTCTCGATCGGCTACAGCGAGCCAAACGCCGGAACCGACCTGGCGAGCCTGACAACGACCGCTGTCCAGGACGGCGACGATTGGGTCATCAACGGCACCAAGATGTTCACGAGCGGCGCAACCGACACTGACTATATCTGGCTCGCCGCCCGGACAGACCCAGTAGCCAAGAAACACAAGGGCATAACGATGTTCATCGTGCCCGCCGACACCCCCGGCTTCAGCGCAGCACCGATCCATACCCTCAGCGGTTCAGCGACGGCGATGTCCTACTACGACAACGTTCGTGTCCCGAAGGAGAACATCGTCGGCGGCGTCAATGGAGGCTGGAAACTGATCACGACACAGCTCAATCACGAGCGAGTGGGCCTCGCTGCCTTCGGATCGGCCGCCTACGCCCGAACCGAAGGCGTCATCGCCTGGGCCCGGGACACGGAGACTCCGGATGGGGGCAAGATGCTCGACATCCCTTGGGTCCAACAGAATCTCGCCGAGGTCTTCGCACGCATCGAGGCGATGAAATTGCTCAACTGGCGCATGGCCGCGCAGCTCGAATCCGGCTTCGTGAATCCCGCGGACGCCTCCGCGGTCAAGATATACGGGACGGAGGTCGTCCTCGACGTCTATCGACTGCTCCAGGAGATCGTCGGCCCGAGCGCGCTCGTCCAGACCGGCTCGCCTGCCGCTCAGCTCAACGGCGAGATCGAGCACGAATCGCGCCTCGGAACGATCAACACATTCGGAGGCGGCGTGAACGAGATCCAGCGTGAGATCGTATCGATGGCCGGCCTTCGCATGCCGCGCGTACCGCGTTAGGTCTGGCCCACAATGAGCGAATCCAGCACGAATGAGAGTCGAGACCCGGAAGTCGAAGAGCTCTTGAAGACCCTCCAGGCCTTTGAAGGTACTTCGGACGGCGCGCCCGGAAGCTGCCCCTACCCCGTCAACCTGCCGATGATCCATCAATGGTGTGATGCGATGGGCGACCGTAATCCGGCCTATCTCGACGAGGAATATGCAGCCGGCACTGAGCGGGGTGGCATCGTGGCGCCGCCGGTCATGTTGCAGGCATGGACGATGCGCGGGCTCCGCCCGAGCACGGCCGAGGAAAGGACTTTTGCCAAAACGGCCGGCGACAAGAAGTCGGCGATGCAGATCCTCGACGAGGCGGGCTTCACTTCCGTCGTCGCCACCAACTGTGAACAGGAATATTTCCGCGACCTCGTTCCGGGTGATCAGCTGACTCACGAGGTCGAACTGGAGACCGTTTCTCCCGAGAAGAAGACCGGACTCGGCGTAGGACATTTCGTCACGCAGCTCTACTCGTTCAAGGATGCCGAGGGCGAAGTCGTCGGCACGATGCGCTTCCGAATCCTGAAATTCCGACCCCCGTCTCCTTCCGGCGCTGTCAATGTGGACGAGGCGGACAAGAAAGCAGGCCAGGCGGAAGACGAGGCGGTGATCGGGCCACGCATCGCGGGGGGGCGTCCGCGTCCCAGCCTGAATCAGGACGTGGCGTTCTTCTGGGAGGGGGCGGCTGCAGGCAAGCTGCTCGTCCAACGCTGCAGCGGCTGTGAGATCCTGCGCCACCCGCCCGGCCCTGGCTGTCCATCCTGCTCCTCGATGGAATGGGAACCGGTCGAGATGTCAGGCCGAGGCGAAATCTACAGCTTCGTCCGACATCACCACCCCCACATCCCGCCCTTCGAAACCGGGCATCCCGTAATCCTGGTCCAGCTGGATGAGGGGCCGCGGTTGATCTCGGATCTCGTGGACGGACAGGATGCGGAGATCGAGATCGGGATGCGCGTCGAAGTCCAGTTCGACGAACTGGAAGAGCGGCTGATTCTGCCCCGGTTCAGGATCGTCGAAAGTTAGGCGGTACGCCTCCACGCCGGCACGTACCTCCGGACCAACGGTTGATTTCTGCTGCGCACAGCACGAGATGATTCGAAATGAAAGAGCGCGACTCGGACTCGTCGCGAAAGATCGAGAGAAACGGAGACCGACATGAACTTCGATTTCAGTGAAGAAGAAGAAGCAGTCAAGGAACTTGCCGGACAGATTCTGGGCGAATCGACCAGCTTCGACCGACTACGGGAAGTGGAAAGAGACGACGACGGGCCGGGCTTCGATCGGGAACTGTGGGCCAGCCTGGCGGAGGCGAACCTGATCGGGCTCGCGATCTCGGAAGACCTCGGCGGTCAGGGTTTCAGCAATCTGGCGCTCTGCCTGCTCCTCGAGCAGGCGGGCCGAAATCTCGCGCCGGTTCCCCTCGTCGAGTCGGTCGTCTATACCGCGCTCCCGATCGAACGATTCGGCAGTGACAGCCTCAAGAAGCGGCTCCTCCCCAAGGTGATCTCGGGGCAATCCATCCTCACCGCTGCATTCTTCGAGATCGGCGCCCCCGCGCTCTCCCGCAAGGCCCGCACCCAGACCACGGCTTCCGGCGACGGCTTCACACTCTCTGGTGAAAAAGTCTGTGTGCCCTACGCGGGAGCGGCGGACCGTATTCTCGTGAGCGCTTCGAGTGCAGACGGTCTCGGCCTCTTCCTGATCGAACCGACCGCCGCCGGTGTCTCCCTCGAGCGGCAGGAGACGACGGCGCACGAGCGGCAATTCGTCGTAAAACTCGATGGCGTGAACGTTGACGCGGACGACGTTCTTGCCGTCCCCGGCCGCGGCGAAGAGATCATCGACTGGCTCGAACCCCGCGCCGCAACGGCGCTCGCCGCGATTGCCGTCGGTGTGGCGGCCGAGGGTCTGCGTCAGACCGCGGTCTACACCAGCGAGCGCAAACAATTCGGTCGTGAGATCGGCTCTTTCCAGGGCGTGTCACTGCGTGCCGCGGACGCGTATATCGACGTCGAGGCGATGCGCTCGACGATGTGGCAGGCCGCTTGGCGACTCGACAACGGCGATACCGCCATCAAGGCGGCAGCCGTGGCGAAGTGGTGGGCCTGCATCGGTGGACATCGCGTGTCTCATACCTGTCAGCACCTTCACGGCGGCATCGGAGCCGACGTCGACTACCCGATCCATCGCCACTTCCTTCGTCTCAAGCACATCGCGATGACCCTCGGTGGCGCCAACGAGCAGCTCTCGAGTCTCGGGGGCACGATCGCCGCAGAAGCGCGTGCGGGCATCGAGCCGGGAGCGATCCTCCAATGAGCGCCGCCGAGTCGGTCAGCACGCCACAAACTCGATCCCTCTCATCGGTCGCAGTCGGGGATGCTCTAGCCCCCCTCGAGATTCCGCTCACCCGTACCCTGATCGTTTCGACCGCGATCGCATCGCGGGACTATCAGGACGTGCATCACGATCCGAGCCTGGCGCAGGAGCGCGGTTCTCCGGACATCTTCATGAATATCCTGACGACGAATGGCTTCGTGGGGCGCTTCGTGACGGACTGGACCGGACCCGGTGCGAGCCTGCGCAAGGTCGACATCCGATTGGGCGCACCCAATTATCCGGGTGACACGATGACCCTCGAAGGCGCCGTGACCGCCAAGGATGAGGAGGCCGGCACGATCGAAATCTCCCTCAGAGGCCACAACGGCATCGGTGACCACGTAACAGGCAAGGTTCTCGTCTCGCTTCCTGCTTGAGGAACCGAAGAATCTTCTCCGGTCTGACGGGCCCATCGCTCGCAATTACGACTCCTCGAATCGAATCTCTGCCTTAAGAGGGCTTTCCCATGAAAATGAAGAACGGTCTCAAGAACAAGGCTGCGATCGCCGGCATCGGCCAGACGGAGTTCAGCAAACGCTCGGGTCGCACCGAACTCAAGCTGGCGATCGAAGCAATCGGGGCTGCCCTCGACGATTGTGGGCTCTCCCCCAGAGATGTCGATGGGATGAGCATCTTCACGATGGAGAACAATCCCGAGAACGAGGTCATCCGAAGCCTTGGCGGCGGCGATCTTCGATTCTTCAGTCGGGTGCATTATGGCGGGGGAGCGGCCTGCGCACCGATCCACCAGGCGGCGATGGCCATCGCGACAGGGGCGGCGGAGGTCGTCGTCTGTTATCGCGCCATGAACGAACGCTCGGAGCAACGCTTCGGCGCGGGCATTCAGGACAGACCCAGCGCTCCGACGGTCGAGCAGGTCGGGTTCGGTTGGTATGCGCCCTACGGTCTGCTCACCCCGGCGGCCTGGGTCGCGATGTTCGCTCAACGCTACCTGCATACTTTTGGCGCAACGACCGAGGATTTCGGGCGCGTGGCGGTAGCCGACCGAAAGCACGCGGCAACGAACCCCGCGGCGTGGTTCTACGAGAAGCCGATCACGCTCGAGGATCATCAGAACTCACGCTGGGTCGTCGAGCCAATGCGACTCCTCGACTGTTGTCAGGAGAGCGATGGGGCCGTCGCCGTCATCGTGACCTCCGCAGAACGCGCCAAGGACTTGAAGCAGAAACCGGCAGTGATCCGCGCCGCGGCTCAGGCGATGGCGTCCGATCAGAAGATGATGACGAGCTATTACCGTGAGGATATTTCGGGAATCCCCGAGATGGGTCTCGTCGCTCAACAGCTCTTCGAAACATCGGAGATCGGTCCGGAGGATATCCAAACCGCCGTCCTCTACGACCACTTCACCCCCTTCGTACTCGCCCAGCTCGAGGAGTTCGGTTTCTGCAAGAAGGGCGAGGCCAAGGATTTCATCCGCGACGGTCGGATCGAGTTCGGGGGTGCCCTGCCGATCAATACCCACGGTGGCCAGCTCGGCGAGGCCTATATCCACGGGATGAACGGCGTAGCGGAAGGCGTTCGCCAGGTTCGCGGGACGGCCGCGAATCAGGTGCCGGCCATAGAGCATGTACTCGTTACGGCCGGTACCGGCGTCCCGACCAGCGGCATCATTCTCGGCGCCGACTGACACGGGCCCGCGCGCCCCGATGCGTGAAAATCGCGACCACGCCGAAACCCGTCCATAGACCGATCGAGAAGCAGGACTCCGGCACTGAGGATGGGCCGGTGTGCATGGAAGGAGGGCTGCAGAGAGAGATTTCCGTGGCTTGGACGGTTCCCCGTCGCAGAGGGCGTGATCGCTCGGTCATCGTGAGGCCCAACTCGATTAAAATGGGCAAATTACCCATTTATAATTCAAGAAATACTACAATCCTCCTCATTGAGTAAGAAATGGGATCTTTTCACAACCTCAATGGAAATCTCTTGCTGAGCGCTCACGACGCCGCCCAACGCGGCGGAATCGGACGGACAGCGCTCGATTCGCACCGGGCGCGGACGGATCGCGAGGCGCGGCGACTCAGGCAGGCTGCAGATAGTCCGGGTAGCGCTTTCGGACCAACTGCTTTCTACTCATCTCCTCCATCCCGCGGAGGACATCGCGTCGACTGATCTGTCCCATGAGCCGGCCGCCCTCGATCACGGGCAAGCGGCGAATCGGCATGGTCAAGAAATAGTGTGAGATCGCGTAAATGCCTAGATCGGGCGGAATCGTCTTGCCGCCGCTCGTCATGATCTGGGACACGAGCGCGCCCTCTTCCTGCTGTTCCTGGTAGAACTCGTCCGAAGCCAGCATTCGCAAGCAGTCGAGTTCCGAAAGAACGCCGACCAGCTGCTCGTCTTCGTCTACGACGGGCCCACCCGATACCCCATGTTTCATCAGGGATTGAGTGGCCTCGAGGATGGTTTGATCCGGCCTGAACGTAAGCAGGCTGGTGCACATCAGATCCCGAGCTGACAGGATTCGATTGCTTTCTCTCATTGCGACCTCCGATCCGGAGGACTATTGGGGATCCGGACATCCCAACGGATGCCCGGAGATAAGAGGGAGCGGCGGGGTTCGTGGTGAATGGAATCGCGCTGTCTCTCTGACCTCCCGTCCTCTTTCTTCTCTCGTTTCTCGTCATCACCCGCCAAGCCAACTCTTGCTTGCAGCGAATCGGGCGTCCTCTTATCGTACCCTGTGACGAGAAGCATCGACAGCCGAAATCGTCCTTGCCGGCTGGACCCGGGGTCTTCCTGCCCTCCGCTTCTGTCTCACACCTGTCCGACACCCACGGGTGCCGTCCTCTCGACCCCACCTAACATCATTTTTCGCAGTGCCCTCCACAAGCTCCCTGCGGGCCGATTCCAGCTACCTGGGGCTTTTCCCTGAGAGCGGAAACACACGCGCAGGGAGGATCCCTAGCTCCCCGGATCGGTTCGGGTTCGTCCGGATTCTTCGCGTCCGACCGACCCCGAAGGCGCGGCGACGAGCCGGTCGCGAAGACGATCTTGCCCCCCTCATCCCTACGCAATTCAGTTGAAAGTACCCCGCCGGGACTCTACTCTCTGGCCCGTTCCAGCAGGCAGAGCCAGACCGAGATCGCTGTTTTTCACTTTCCCCACAGGACCATTCGGTCGACTGCCACGCGGTCGCCATCCGAGTCGTCGTCGCCGACGAGCCCGGGGTGGGATTGGGAGACCAGCAGACGGGGGGGTTGTGTCAGCGGATGCACAGATCCGATTTCGGCCGCGCTGGAGAATCGTCGAACCCATCGATGAGGCCCCGCGGACTAGCACTGCTCTTGTCGACGATGGAAGTCCGACAAAGAGCGGCTGAAACAGAGCAAGCATGGCAATGCACAAGTTCGAGAAGGGCCTCGACCTCCCGATTCCCGGGAAGCCTCTTCAAGTCATTCGAGGTTCGTCCCCCTGCAGCCGTGTCGCGGTCATGGCCGACGACTTTCCCGGAATGAAGCCACGGATGCATGTCGAGGAAGGCGACGCGGTGAAGCGCGGCCAGGTCCTCTTCGAGGATCGCAAGCAACCGGGCGTGCTCCACACCGCCCCGGGCGCCGGGCGAATCCTCGGAATCCATCGTGGGGACAAGCGAGCGCTGCAGGCGGTCGTGATCGATCTGTCCGATGGAGAGCGAAACGGCTCCCCGGGAGACGACGAGTTCGAGGCCTTCGCGAGCTACACCGGGGCTACGCCCGACTCGCTCTCCGGTGACCAGATTCGATCACTACTCGTCGAGTCCGGTCTCTGGACCGCGATTCGCATTCGACCGTTCGGCCAAGTGCCTTCCCCAGCAAGCAGCGCGGAAGCACTCTTCATCACGGCGACCGACACCAACCCGCTCGCACCGCTTCCCGAGGTCGTCCTCGCCGACCGGCTCGACGACTTCCGGTTGGGCGCCTCGCTCGTGGCAAAGCTGCTCGACGGACCCACCTATCTCTGTGTCGGCGAACATTCCGAACTCGGAGACCCCTTCACCTCGGGAGATCCATCCGGCGTGAAAGTAGAAAGGTTTGGCGGCCCGCACCCGTCGGGGACCGTTGGCGTCCACATCCATACGCTCCGCCCCGTCAGCCGGGCGAAGTCGGTATGGCACCTGGGCTACCAGGATGTGGCGGCGATCGGCCGGCTCTTCACGAGCGGACGTCTCGACGTCTCGCGCGTAATCTCCATCGCGGGACCGAATGTCGAAGATCCCCGGCTCGAACGATCGCGACTCGGCGCATGCGTGAGCGAGGCTGTTTCCTCGGACATCGCTCAGGCCTCCGAGGGCGAAACCGGGGGGACGCAAGCCAAGGAAATACGGGCCATCTCGGGCTCGGTCCTCTCGGGCAAGCGCACCCACGGTGAGATCTTCGACTTCCTGGGCCGCTACGAGCGACAGATCAGCCTTCTCGAAGAGGACCGTGAACAGGCCTTCATGGGGTGGCTCACCCCTGGCGCCGACAGCCACTCGACGACCGGGATCTATCTGTCGAAGCTCGTGACGCCCGATCGCTTCCGATTCACGACGAATACGAACGGGTCCCTGCGAGCCATGGTGCCGATCGGGCAATACGAAAAAGTCATGTCGATGGACATCCTTCCGACCTTCTTGCTGCGCGCCCTTCTGGTAGGCGATGTCGAGCGGGCGGAGAGCCTCGGCGTACTCGAACTCGACGAAGAAGACCTCGCGCTTTGTACCTACGTCTGTCCGGGCAAGGTCAACTACGGGCCCCTTCTCCGACAGAACCTCGAAATTATTCAGAAGGAGGGCTGAGGGGACCATGCAGTTCCTGAAGGACGCTCACCTCAACGTCAAGCACCATTTCGAAAAGGGCGGCAAGCTCGAATTCTTCTATCCGCTGTGGGAGGCCCAGTTTACGGGGCTCTTCACGCCCGGAGAAGTGACGAGAACTGCCTCTCACGTGCGCGACGGGATCGACAACAAGCGGTTGATGTTCACAGTCGTGATCGCCCTCCTGCCCTGCATGGGCATGGCGATGTTCAATACGGGCTACCAGGCGCTGCTTGCGATCGCTCAGGGCGCGGTACCCCTCGATAGCTGGCAGGCCTCGCTGTACCAGGCGCTCGGGCTCTCCTTCGACTTCAAGAACCCGTTCAACTGCGTCGTCTTCGGCGCGCTTCACTATCTACCGATCCTGGGTGCTTCGATGTTGACGGGCGGAATCATCGAGCCGCTGGTCGCGATGATCCGCAAGCATGAGATCAACGAAGGCTTCCTCGTAACGGGCCTGCTGATTCCACTGACGCTTCCGCCGACGATTCCGCTCTGGATGGTCGTAGTCGGAACGGCCTTCGGAACGATCTTCGCGAAGGAGATCTTCGGCGGAACCGGGATGAATTTCCTGAATCCGGCGCTCACGACCCGCGCCTTCCTTTTCTTCGCCTACCCCGCCGCCATGAGCGGGGATGCCGCCTGGATCGCCGCGGACTTCGCGAACGCCGACGGCTTCACCGGCGCGACACTTCTGGCCCAGGCGGCCGTCTCGGGCGAGAGCGCGCTGGCCGCGGCGAGCTTCACCGATGCGTTCCTCGGCTTCGTCCCGGGCTCGATGGGCGAGACCTCCGCGCTGGCCTGTTTGATGGGCGCACTGCTCTTGCTCTGGACCGGAATCGGCTCCTGGCGGACGATGGCGGGCGTGGTCGGCGGCACGATCGTGATGTCCGGCTTCCTGAATATCGTCGGCTCGGAGACGAACCCGATGTTCGGCGTACCGTGGTATTGGCACGCGGTCCTCGGCGGCTGGGCCTTCGGAATGGTCTTCATGGCGACGGATCCGGTTTCCTCCGCCTTCACCCACAAGGGCAAGCTGATCTATGGCGCGCTGATCGGGGTGCTCGTCGTCCTGATCCGGGTCGTGAACCCCGCCTATCCCGAAGGCATGATGCTCGCGATCCTGTTCATGAACATGTTCGCGCCGCTCATCGACCACTTCTTCGTCCAGGCGAATATCCGCCGGAGGGAAGCACGTTATGCAGCATAGTACCGGCTACATCGTCGGTTTTGCCGTCGCGATCTGTCTCGTTTGCGCCATCCTGGTCGCGAGTTCCGCAGTCGGACTCGCCCCACGACAGGAGGCGAACAAGCTCCTGGATCGGCAGACCAAGGTCCTGACCGTCGCCGGTCTGATCGAGGAGGGTGCAGGTCTCCCGCGCGAAGAAATCACTGCGCTCTTCGAGGCCACGATCCAGCAGAAGGTGATCGATCTCAAGACGGGCGCCGCGAACGCCGAGATCGACGTCGCCACCTTCGATCAACAGGCCGCAGCGAGCGATCCCGATCGAAGCTTCAGGGCGCCTCCGAATGCATCCAAGGTCCGGCGACTGCCGAACAACGCACTGGTCTTCGATGTCTTCGAGAAAGGCGAGCTCACGGCCTTGATCCTCCCCATCGAGGGGTACGGCTTGTGGGGGACGCTCTATGGCTACATCGCGCTCGAGCCCGACGCGCGCACGATCCTGGGCATCACCTTCTATAAGCACAAAGAGACCCCCGGACTCGGTGGCGAGGTCGACAACCCGCGCTGGAAGGCACTCTGGCCTGGTCGACTGGCCTTCGATGACCGCGGCAACACCAGGATCGGCGTCAAGAAGGGAGTCGCGGGCTCGCCTGAAAAGGACCCCTACAACGTCGATGGCCTCTCGGGCGCGACGATTACGAGCCGTGGCGTGACTGCCTTGTTGCGCTTCTGGCTCGGTGAAGATGGTTTCGGACCCTACCTGGCGAGTTATCGCGTCCGGGCAGGAATCTAGAGAAGCAGAGGAAGCTCTCCATGGCAGAAATCTCGACACGCGAAGCGTTCATCGACCCGCTCTTCAACAACAACCCGATCTCGCTGCAGGTCCTCGGGATCTGTTCCGCGCTCGCCGTCACGACGAAGATGTCGACCGCGCTCGTGATGTGCGCGGCGGTGGTCGCGGTGACGGCTCTCTCGAACGTGACGATCTCGCTACTGCGCAATCACATCCCGAGCAGCATCCGGATCATCGTGCAGCTGACGGTCATCGCCTCTCTCGTGATCATCGTCGACCAGGTGCTCCAGGCCTTCGTCTACGCAACAGCCAAGGAACTCTCGGTCTTCGTCGGTCTCATCATCACGAACTGCATCGTCATGGGTCGCGCCGAAGCCTTCGCGATGCAGAACACTCCGAAGCTCGCCTTCATCGACGGCATCGCGAACGGCCTCGGCTATTCGATCGTCTTGATGGCGGTCGCGTTCTTCCGCGAGCTCTTCGGCTCGGGGTCGCTCTTCGGATTCACGATTCTCACACCGGTCAACCAGGGTGGCTGGTACGTCCCGAACGGCCTGATGCTTCTGGCACCGGCCGCATTTTTCTTGATCGGATGTTTCATCTGGGCCGTGCGCGCATGGAAACCGGAACAAATCGAAGAGGAGTTCCACGTTGGAGCACTACTTGAGCTTAGCAACGAAGGCAATCTTCGTTGAGAACATGGCCTTGGCCTTCTTCCTGGGGATGTGCTCTTTCCTAGCCGTCTCCAAGAAGGTCGAAACCGCAATCGGTCTTGGCTTCGCCGTAATCTTCGTCTTGGGCATCACCTGTCCGCTCAACCAGATGTTGATCTCGGTACTGCTGAAGCCCGGAGCACTCGCCTGGGCGGGCTTGCCCAATGTCAACGTGGGCTTCCTGAGTTTCTTGACCTTGATCGGCACGATCGCGGCCGCCGTCCAGATCGTCGAGATGATCCTCGATCGCTATTCGCCCGAGCTCTACAACGCACTCGGCGTATTCCTGCCTCTGATTGCGGTGAACTGCGCGATCCTCGGAGCTTCTCTCTTCATGCAAGAACGAGACTATTCGCTCGGCGAGGCGACGGTGTTCGGCGCTGGGTCCGGCATCGGTTGGATGCTCGCCGTCGTCGCACTTGCCGCGATTCGGGAAAAGATGCGATACAGCAACGTTCCGGGGCCGCTACGCGGACTCGGCATCACGTTCATCACCGTCGGACTGATGTCCGTCGGATTCATGGCCTTTGCTGGAATCCAGCTTTGACCGGGCGATCCCAGGAGTTTCGATAGATGGAGTTGATAACCATCGGTGTCGGCGTGGCCGGCTTTACCGTTGTGATCCTCGGGCTCGTTCTCATCTTGATGGCGGCGCGGAGCCAGCTGGTCCAGAGCGGGAACGTCACGATCCTGATCAACGGCGATCCGGACAAGGCGTTGACTGCCGGGGCCGGCTCGACCCTGCTCAATACCCTGGCCGACAATCAGATCTTCATCCCGTCGGCGTGCGGTGGCCAGGGAACCTGCGGCGTCTGTCGGGTCACGGTCAACGACGGGGGCGGATCGATTCTCCCGACCGAAACCGGCCACATCACCCGTGGCGACGCGCGCGCGGGCTGCCGTCTGTCCTGCCAGGTCAAGGTCAAGCAGGATATGGAGATCGAGATCCCGGAAGAGATCTTCGGGGTGCGGCGGTGGAACTGCACGGTTCGCTCGAATCACAATGTGGCGACATTCATCAAAGAGCTCGTGCTCGAGCTCCCGGCCGGGGAGAGCGTTCCGTTCCGCGCCGGCGGATATATCCAGATCGAGTGCCCGCCGCACACGGTGACCTACCGCGATTTCAACATCGAGGACGAGTACAAGGGTGACTGGGACAATTTCGATGTCTGGCGATACACCTCGACGGTGACCGAGACCGTGAACCGAGCCTATTCGATGGCAAATTATCCGGAGGAAGAGGGCATCATCATGCTCAACGTCCGCATCGCATCGCCGCCGCCCCGCGGCCCCGAAGGCATCCCGCCGGGCCAGATGTCGTCCTACATCTTCAACCTGACTTCTGGTGACGAAGTCACGATCTCGGGCCCCTTCGGTGAGTTCTTTGCCAAGGAGACGAAGAGCGAAATGATCTTCATCGGGGGTGGAGCGGGCATGGCCCCGATGCGCTCACACATCTTCGATCAGTTCCGCCGAATCGGTTCCGACCGAAAGGTGAGCTTCTGGTATGGCGCTCGGAGTCTGCGGGAGGCGTTCTACATCGAGGACTTCGATTCGATCCAGACGGAGAACGAGAATTTCGTGTGGCACCTCGCACTCTCCGAGCCCCAACCCGAGGATCATTTCGAGGGCTATACGGGTTTCATTCATCAGGTGCTTTTCGACAACTACCTAGCGGATCATCCCGCGCCCGAGGACTGCGAATACTATATCTGCGGCCCACCGATGATGAACGATGCGGTCATCAAGATGCTGACCGACCTGGGTGTCGAACCGGAGAATATTCTCTTCGACGACTTTGGCGGGTAGCCCGAGTACGCACGGCGCTCGCTGAATCGTCGCGGAGTTCCCGACACAATGACCTCCGGGCGAGTCTCGACGTGAGTCGGTCTCGCCCGGCGTCTTTTCCGGCGTGATCCCCTTCGCGGATCCGCCCAACGCGCAGAACCCGAGGACGCCATGGCCCCGCGACTCGAAATCGATCGAAGGACGATTCGAATGATCGCGATCTCCTTCGTGCTGCTCGCCGGCCTCACGATCCATCGGCTGTGGTTCGCCGACGATCCGAACGCGCCGGAGGTGCTCATCCTCGAGGGCGAGACGATGGGCACGACCTATGAGATCCGTGTCGCGGGTAGCGGGCTCAGCGATCGGCTGCGGCAGCGGATTCAACAGGAGACCGATCGTCGCCTCCAGGAGATCGACGGCTGGATGTCCAGCTGGAATCCGGATTCCGACGTCTCCCGCTTCAATGCCCACCACGAAACGACCGGATTCACGGTCGCGCACGATACCGCGGCGGTCGTTGCTTTCGCGATCGAACTCGGGAAATGGTCGGGGGGCGCATTCGACATCTCCGTCGGACCGCTCGTCGCGCTCTGGGGATTCGGAAACGAGGCTCGGATCGGCGAGCCGCCGGCGGAGGCCGAAATCCGTGAGGCCCTGAGCCATATGGGCGCACGACTTCTGCGAGTCGGTCGAGGCGCACCGCATTCGATGGGCTTCCTTCGAAAGGAGGATCCGGAACTCGAGATCGACCTCTCCGCGATCGCGAAGGGTTATGGGGTCGACCACGTCGCCGGCGGACTCTTCGAACTCGAGCGCGAGGACTTCCTCGTCGAGATCGGCGGCGAGATCTACGCGTCGGGCGAGAGACCGGGCGGGGGGCCGTGGCGCATCGCGATCGAGAAACCACTCGAGGAGGGGCGCGCGATCCAGGCGATCGTCGAACTCTCCGACCAGGCGATGGCGACCTCCGGCGACTACCGAATCTTCTATCGCGAGGGGGATCGCCGCATCGCCCACACCATCGATCCACGCTCGGGCTACCCCGTCGAGAACGGCCCCGCCGCAGCGACCGTCATCGCGAATTCGGCGACCGAGGCCGATGCCTGGGCGACGACGATGATGGTGTTGGGCGATCCGGAGGGACTCGCGCTCGCGCAGCAGTGGAATATCGCGGCGATGCTCCTCCTCCGAGGCGAGGACGGTTCGATCCTCGAACTTCGGAACGACCTCTTTCCAGAGACACAACACCCCGAACACCACCGCAGCGAGCGTGTCGGATCCAGCATCGCGCTCGACGAATAGGACACGCCCGATTCCACCCTCACGAACCCCGGCTCGGCTACAGTGACACGCACACGAACGAGAGAGTGTCAGGAACATGGCTGACCCAGTCCGACTAGCGGAGCGACTCCGAAGCTTCCGATTCGCCTTCCGCGGAATCGGTCGGATGCTCCGAACGGAGGCCAATGCCCGCTTCCATGCGCTCGCGTCGATCCTCGTCGTTCTCTCGGGGGTCGCCCTCGAGATCGGCCGGATCGAGTGGCTGATCGTGACCCTCACGATCGCAGTCGTGTGGAGCCTCGAAGCGATCAACACCGCTTTCGAGGCCCTCTGCGACGTCGCCTCTCCCGAACATCATCCCGAGGTCGAGCGCGCCAAGGACATCGCGGCGGGCGCCGTCTTGATCGCAGCGATCGCCGCCCTTGTCGTCGCCGTGCTCATCTTCGGACCGCGAATCCTCGACCTCGTCACCCGCTGACGTGCGTGCGGACACATAGCCAGGAGTGATCTTCGTTGGGAGTCAGACTCATGTTGAGTTGACCCCGCCCAATCTCACCATGGCGCCGAGGGCACGGGGGGCCCTACTCTCGCGGGGATACCCGCAACGCACTCTGTTTCGAGTGCCGAGGAGATCCCACCGATGCCCGAGTTCACTCCCATCCCGACGATCACCGCACTCTACGCTGGCCTACTGGGATTGATGTCCATCGTAATCGCGTTCATGGCCGGACGATTGCGAGGCGGGCCGGACGGGGTCTCGATCGGAGATGGCGGAAAGCCTGAGCTGATCCTCGCGATGCGACGACACGCGAACTTCGTCGAGACCGTGCCACTGGTCCTGATCCTGCTCGCGCTCCTCGAGATGAACAAGGTTTCGGGGACCGCGATCCACTGCCTGGGAGCGCTCCTCGTCGTTGCGCGCGGGTGTCACGCCTATGGCTTCGGAAGGGAAGGCGCGCTTGGAATCCTGCGAACGGTCGGCACGATGGGCAGCATGCTCGCCACTGTCGTCTCCGCGATCTGGGCGATCTCCGTCTTCTAATCCTCCGACCCGATCTCGTAGAGAACGCGCGGGGTCGGTCCGCCGCAAGACGGAATCGTTTCAAGAAGGCAAGGGAGTTCTCATGCCCGCTCCCAACCCACGAGACCGGACCCCGTTGCGAGGGGGCCCGCTTCGGGGCGGCTGCCTGTGTAACGCGGTGCGATATCAGATCACCGGTGTGCTCGGCCCCCTCGGTCATTGTCATTGTGGGACATGCCGAAAATCCCACGCCGCCGCTTTCGCTACGACGGCGCGGGTCGCATGGAGCGACTTCGAGTGGCTCGCTGGCCGAGAATCGATTCAAAGCTACGAGTCGAGCCCGGGCAAACAGCGATCTTTCTGCGGCGCTTGCGGCTCGCCCATCCTGGCGGCCTGGGACGGAGACGACGAACTCATCCTTCGGCTGGGAAGCCTCTTCGATGATCCAGGGACTCGACCCGTCGTGCATATCTGGACGGAGGAGCGAGCAGCGTGGTTCGAACTCGGGAGCGCGCTTCCCACCCTTCCCCGTGGTGCCTCCCAGCCAGATGCCTCCGCGACCGAGCATCGGGAAGGAGGAAAATCTGCGTCTCGAGATCAAGCGAATCCATGAGCCTGCGGGCCGTTCGGACGGTCGAAGGATCCTGATCGATCGACTGTGGCCCCGCGGCCTAACCAAAGAGACGGTTGCCATCGACCATTGGGCCCGGGACATCACGCCATCAACCGAATTGCGGAAGTGCTACCGACACGACCCCGACAAGTAGATCGAGTTCCGAAGCAGATATTTCGCGGAACTCGACGCGGCCCCGAAAGGCGTTGCACGACTTCGAAGCGAACTCGGACGGGGCGTCACGACGATCCTTTTCGCATCCAAGGAAGAGCGACTCAACAACGCCCGGGCCCTGGTCGATTACCTCGAAGAGCGTTCCAGGTGAAGCGGTTCCGGGCCACGGCGAGAGGTGAGGTTCCGCGATAGCCTGTATCACGCCCGCCCCGCCCCGCCCCTCTCGGGCAGCCTCGGAGACCCATGCAGACCTTCCTCGTCACAGCCCTGATCTTCGGACTCGCGATGGTCGCGATGGCGGTCGGTGTCATCTTCTCCGACCGGCGACTCAAGGGCTCCTGCGGGGGGACCGGACGCGAGTGCGCTTGTGACGAAGAGGCCCGCCGGGATTGCGCCCTCGCGGGTGAGCACGGCGCACACTAGCGGTCGAATCGAATTCGACCGGGGGGCTGGATCCGCGGGTGGCAGGCGGAGTTAGCGCTCGGCGGCCGCGGTGAGTGCATCCCAACCCTCGCTGAATGCGATGCGGCCCGTGGACTCGAAGGCGGTCGCTTCGAGACCCGCCTTTTCGACCAGTCGAATCGCATTTCGCTCCGCCCCGAGCACGAGCAGCGCGGTACTCCAGCCGTCTGCGATCGCAGCTCGATCCGCAACCACGACGGCCTCGACCGTCCCTTCGACAGCGGTCCCGGTGCGCGGATCGACGACGTGCGAAATCGTCTGGCCCGCGATCTCCCGTAGCGAGCCGAGACTCGAGCTGACCGACAGGGCCCGGTCGCGCAGCCGGATGGTTCCGAGCCGAGAGCGCTGGGGATCTCGGGAGAGGATTTCGAGCAGCCATCCGCCGTCCCGATCGCCCTCGGTTTGCTCCGGATCGCCCAGCGCGATGATGCTGCTCTCGCCGAAACTGAGAAGCGCGGGGACCCCGGGTAGCTCCGCGCTCAGCCGGGCGCGCAGACGATCGAGCACGGCCCCTTTCGAGATGCCGTCGAGATCGATCCGCATTCCCTGGGCGGTGATCCCGAGTTCCCCATCACCGGGCATCAGAAGGCGACCACTGCCGATGCGTCGCTTCGCACGGCGCAGCTCTTCCACCGGCGGCCACGCTCCCCGCTGCGCTGCGCGGGTAAAGACATCGATCAGAGGACCGACCGTGACATCGAAGGCACCCCCACTGCTCTCCCAGACTTCGATCGAACTGAAGAGCACATCCTCGAGCTCCGAGCCCACCCTCGCGCTGCGAAGCAGGATATCCGCACGGTCGAGGTCGCGATTGAGTGCGGACAGTTCGGAATCGGGATCGTGACGCGAGTAGATCTTCTCGAGCCGCACGATCTCGTGTCGCGCCCATTCGAGAAAGGCCTTTGCCTCCTCGACCTCGTCGGGCCGGACGCGGAACTCGACTTCGAAGAACGTGCCCATGGCGAGCCAGCCGTCGGAGACGACGACCCGAGCAGCGGGGGTCGGAACCCTGTCCCAGGAAAGCCCAAAGAGAGCGCATCCCGAGATCGACGTGACGACGAGCATCATCGCGAGCGAACCGACTCGCGTAAGCGGGCCCCCTCCGCTCGGGCTCAACCCCAATCCTCGTCGGAACCGTCCTCTTCGGATTGGCCGCTGTAGTTCTCAGCCTGCCGACCCGCGAAGACGGACCAGAGCGCAATCGCGACCAGAGCCGCGAGACTCCCCTGCAGCAGCAGGATCCCCGCGATCTTGGTCCAGGCGAAGCCCGCGCCCCCCCAGCGCACCAGCCACCCGGCGCCTTCGGAAGCCAGCGCCGAAAAGAAGGGCACGACGATGAGTGCGATCTTCCACTCCGTGCGCACGGGCACGAAGAGGGCGAGATGGGTAAGCACCATCATCAGCATCCCCATCGCGAAGAGATGGAAATGCGCGAGTTCGACCATCCCCCGATAGGTGCGCGGCGCGCGAAACTCTTCTTCGTTGCCAAGATAGTGGTCGACGACCGATGCCGTCGTCAGGTTCATCGAGTCGAAATACAGCATCCAGTTGGTCGCCCACAAGAGGATCACGAAGAAGCAGTAGAGCACGACAACGACCTGGAGCAGACGGTTCTGGTCCCACTCCCCGGTGACGGTGAATCGCAAGTCGGAATCCCTCTCGGTGCTGTCCCGGTGGCTTCGTGTTTCCGGATCGACATGAATCGACTCCGGCGCAGAGTCTAGGGGGCCTGCTCTTCGACTTCAGCCGTCCGGAGGAGCACCTCCCAATACGCCAGCATCCGACGCACCCCATCCGCTGCCGCCCTCGCTGAAAGCGTCGCCCCGGCGACACCGTGTACGTCCCTGCCGACGCGAAGCCGGTCTCCTGTGGTCTTGCCGATGAACTGGCCGTACCAGCGCTCGGTTGGCAGATATTCGAGAGGCTCATGAAAGGCGAGGATCCGAACGCTTCGAACGACACCCTGCGGAGTCAGCACGATCAAGCAGGCCTCGGGCTTCGTGCGAACGTTGTGGACATCGACATGGGCGTAACCGAGCAGCTCGTCATCCCGCCAGGCGGTATGCAGAACCACGACCTTGGGTGGATTCGAATCCCGGGTGATCGCCTCGATCTTCGCGAGATCCCTCGAGAGCAGAATCCGGGTCTCCCGGTCGATCCGGGTCGCGCCCGGGAAGGCCTCCTCAAGGGCCGCCTTCTGGCTCGCGAATACCTTGGCACTCGCATCCTCCGCGCCCAGAAGGGCGATGAGTGCAAGAATGCTCGAGATCGCGAACCGAAGACGCGTCACCTTCGCCCCTAGAAGACGTACCCAACGAGCGCCTGAACCTGATCGGCCTTGTCGTTATTCGTCGGATCGAAATGTCGATAGTCGAGTTTGAACACGACGTTCGGGATCGGCTTGAACTGGAGTCCGGCCGTGTAGAGATCGACTTCCTTGCTCTTGTCTTTCGCGTAGCCGCCCGAAACGTCCTGCTGAGTATTGTAGTACTCGTATCGGAAATAGGGCTCGAGCGTCGCTTTCGTGTCACAGAAGAGCGGCAGGATGTCGTAGGCGCCCTCTACATACCAGCCGCGCATTCGGTTCGCGATCCCTTCGGTGCTGCCGGCCGTGAATCCTCGTACGACGGGCATTCCCATGTCGGTATCCGTGAATCCCTTGTCCAGGTTGCGCGAGAGCCTCGCGGCCTCGTCGATGAAGGCTTCCGTGAAGAGGCCGCGCAGGCTCAGTCCCTGTCCCTTGTACTGCGCGTGAAATTCGTAGATCGTCGTATGCGCATCGGGCAGGTCTCGGGCGAACTCGTCGATCTCACTCGTGTAGTCCTGCTCCTGGCCCGACTGGCCCGTATACACCGAGCCACCGACCAGCAATCCCGGAGCGACGTCGACGTCGATTCGACCCACGAAGGCAAAATCGTTGGAGAGCGCCTTGCTACCCTTCTGGCGGCCTCCGCGGAGACCCTTGTTGCTGAAGTCAGAGCCGTCGAATCCATTGATCACGTAGAAGCGATAGTCGATTCGATCCGCGATGCGGCCGAAGAGGCCGGCGCCGTTCTCTCGCCACGTAGAGGGGAGGATCTGACGTTCGACCTCCGGTCGCTCCGCGCCGTAGAAGAAGGTCGGCTCGTGAATCTCGTTCACGAAACCCATCGGCACGAGCACGAGTCCGGCTCGCACGTTGACCTCTTCGCGCCAGAGATAGTCGACGGTCGCGAATTCCGTCGAAACGGAACCGCTCCCACCCGTGCCCCCGTGCTCGAATTCCATTTCGGTGTTGACGACCCATTTGTCATCGAACTTGTAGCCGGCGTAGATCACGGCGCGCAGTGCGTCGAAGACGTCGTCCTCGTTGTCTTCGTTCTGGTTGTGGAAGCTCCGCAGTCGAACCTCGCCATAGCCGCCGAGGGAGAGACCCTGATCGCGCTTGTAGACCTTCGATGCGGCGGGCCCCAAGCCGCTGAACGAATCGAGTGCGACCTCTTCCGGCACCGCGAAGATCGATTCCAAACGGCCGACCTCATCGGCGAGGATCTCGACTTTCTCCTCGACCTCTGCGAGGCGTTCGGAATCGCTTTGCTCCCGCTCCTCCGCCGCAGCCTTGGTCGCGGTGCCTGCCAGGAAGACACACACCATCAAGACGGCCCATGCCGCACCGACCCGGACCCTCATTGCGCTCTTCATCGATCTCTCCCGCATTCGCTTTCAATCAAGTTTCAAATGAAAATGATTTTCAATAAGAATCAGGTTTTAACGAAAACAGTTTTCATTTTCAACAGATTTGGAGAGCACTTCAGACGATTCTCGATCTATTGTGGGGTGATTTAACTCCAGTCTCCGATCCTCCGATGCAGTCGCCATGGAAGCAATCGGCCTCATCATGCTCGGAATCTTCATCGTCTCGGGCCTCGCCTACGCGATCGCGGCCCATTCCGTCTCCGTAGTCGCTCGCAAGACGGGCCATGGCAACACGATGGAGATCCTCGCCTGGATTCCGATTCTCCAGGTCATCCCGGTCCTGGCTGTCGGTGGCAGCTCCCTGCTGCGTTGCCTCGTCGGGACCCTCGCGCTCGTGGTCGCGAATGCCGTGCTCTATTTCAGCGCTCAATTTCTCGGGGACGGTCTCGGCGGGGTCCTCTTCGCCTGCGGCCTCGTCTTTTCGGTCGTGCTGTGTTCTGTCTATCTGGCTCGAATCTCCTGGAACACCGCTGCCGCAAGGAATCTCCCGGGCTGGTTCGGATTGCTGGTCGGCGTGCCCGGAATCAGTTTCTTCGTCTATCCGATCATGGCGTTCCACGACGGTTGGGCCGGCCCCCACAAGCTCGGCCCCGTGATCGCACTCCTCGTCGCTGCGGTCTCGATCGGCGTCCAATACCCCCTGCTCTCAGGGCTTCTCGAGTCGCAGGAGGGCATCTCGACGCATCTGGCAGAATGGACGGAAACGGAGCCATTCGCCGATCTCGGCCGGTTGGACCCGATGCAGACCTCCTTCGTGGAGCACCCCGAATCGATGTCGGGAGTCGCCCCCGCGCCGATGCCGATGCCGATGCCGATGCCGA